>JAKOVR010000013.1 GCA_029782025.1 Actinomycetes bacterium
CGCGACCTGGGCCAGGACTTCGCCGGCGTCGACGGGTGGCGGATGTACCACGGCCTCACCGTGCCCGGCTTCCCCCAGCACCCCCACCGGGGCTTCGAGACGATCACCTACGCCCGGCAGGGCTACATCGACCACAGCGATTCGTTGGGGGCGGCGGCCCGGTTCGGGCGGGGCGACGTGCAGTGGATGACCGCGGGCGCCGGGGTGGTCCACAGCGAGATGTTCCCCCTCCTCGACACCGATGGCCCGAACACGGTGGAGCTGTTCCAGATCTGGCTCAACCTCCCGCCCGAGGACAAGATGGCCGAGCCCTGCTACTCGATGCTGTGGGACGAGGACATCCCCCGGGTCGACCACGTCGACGATGACGGGGTCGCCACGCAGGTCACCGTGATCGCCGGCGCCCTGCCCGGCGTCGACCCGGCCGACCTGCCCGCCCCGCCCCCCCGGTCCTGGGCCAGCCGGGCCGACGCCGACGTCGCCGTCTGGCACGTGCGCATCGATCCGGGCGGCCGTTTCGAGCTCCCGCCTGCGGCCGGTCCCCGCACCCATCGCATGGTCTACGTCTTCGAGGGCGCCGGCGTGGAGGTCGGCGGGCACCCCACCGCCGCACCAGTCGGCGTGCGGGTCGACGCCTCCGTGGCGGCGCCCCTCGTCGCCGGTGGCGGTGGGGCGGAGGTGCTGGTGCTTCAGGGCCGACCGATCGGCGCGCCGGTGGCGCAGTACGGGCCGTTCGTGATGAACACGAGGAGCGAGCTGGTGGCGGCCTTCGAGGACTACCAGCGGACCGAGTTCGGGGGATGGCCGTGGCCGTCCGATGATCCGGTGCACGGACCGTCGCCGGAGCGGTTCGCCCGACACGCTGACGGGCAGGTCGCCACCCGGTGACCGTTGCCGGCCCGGTCGGTCAGGCCGGGCGGGCCGCGGCCGTGGCCGGGGAGGGGACGGGCACGGGGGCGGGCGCCAGGTCCACGCCGCCGTCCACGGTGAGGAGGAGGTCGGCGGCCGCGGCCACCGCCTCGCGGTGGGTCACGAAGATGGTGGTCCCGGCGCGGTCGCGGAGGGCGTCGAGCACACGGCGCTCGGTGCGGTCGTCGAGGGCGGAGGTGGCCTCGTCGAGCACGAGGATGTCGGGTTGCACGAGCCAGGCCCGGGCCAGGGCCACGAGCTGACGTTGCTGCGGCGTGAGGTTGATGCCTTCCTCCACCACCGGCGCGTCGAGCCCGGCCGGGAGCCGGTCGATGACGGCGCTCGCCCCGACGGCGTCGGCGGCCGCCGCCACCTCGGCCCTCGACGCCGTGGGCCGGCCGTAGGCGATGTTGCCGGCCACCGTGCCGGCGAAGAGGAACGGCTCCTGGGGCACCACGCCGATGTGGTGGCGCAGCGACGCCGTGGTGAACTCCCGCAGGTCCCGTCCGCCGACGGTCACGGTCCCCCGGTCGGGGTCGTACACCCTCGTGACGAGCTTGCCGATGGTGGACTTGCCCGCCCCCGTGGGCCCCATCACCGCCACCGTCGCGCCCTCCGGGATCACGAGCGACGTGCCGTCGAGCACCTCGCGGTCGGTGCCGGGATAGCGGAAGTGGACGTCGGCGAGCTCGATGTCGCCGGCCAGCCCGGTGCAGGCGACGGCGTCGGCCCGGTCGACCGGCAGGATGGCCGCCTGGTAGGGCTGGCGGAGGCGGTCGAAGGACACGCCGGCCCGGAGGTACTGCTGCCACAGGTTCCCGAGCTCCTGCACTGGGAGCAGGGCCTTGGTGAGGAACAGCCGGACCATGAGCATGGCCCCGAGGGACAGGCTGCCGGCCAGCACCAGCTCCCCGCTGCGCCACATGATGAGGGCGCCGCCGATCTCGAGGATCCACTGGATGGCCGTCTGGTACCCGGCGGCCACGCAGGCGCTCCAACGGTCGGCGTGGCGGAGGCGGAGGGCCAGCTCGTCGAACTGACCGGTGGCGTGGCCGAGGGCGTCGGCTTCGGCGATGGCGCCGCGGCCGTTGTAGTCCTCCTCGAGCCGGGCGATGACGTCGCCGAGGGCGGCGCGCTGGCGGAGGTAGGCGCGGCGGGCGATCGGCACCTGGATGACGGTCACGACCACGGCCGAGGCGACCACGCCCACGATGAGGAGCAGCACCTGGGTGCCGACCAGCGCCATGGCGACGGTGGCGGCGACGAGCGTGAGGGCGGTGACGACGAGGCGGGTGGCCACGGCCCGGGCGAACCCGGTGATCTCGTCGAGGTCGTGGAGCACCCGCGTGGCGACGTACCCCGGGAGCTCCCGGTCGTAGTAGGCCAGCCCGAGCCGGGTGAGCCGCCGCACCAGCCGCGTGCGCAGCAGGTAGAGCATCCCGTTGCTGAGCCGGGCGGTGTTGGCGTCGAACCACCACTGGCCGAGGGCGGCGAGGAGGATCAGGCCGAGGAGCATCGCGGCGTAGCGGTCGGTCTCGGCGCTGGTGCTGCCCGCTTCGATGGCGTCGTTGACCACCCCGAACAGGTACTGGGGGGCCAGCGAGAGGCCGGTGAGCACGATCACGACGGGCGTGAGGGCGAGGATCAGTCGGCGGAACGGCCGGCCGAGGTTGGCCACCGTCGGCTCGCGCTCGTCGGCTTCCGCCCCGTCGTCGCAGCGCGGGACCTCGTCGCTGGCCTCGAACACGGCGAGCAGGTCGGCCGGAACCGCAGACGGATCCGGGCGTCCCGCCGCGGTCGGTGCCGCCGCGGCGGCGGCCGCGGTGGACGCGGCGCCGGACAGCGCGATGGTGACCACCCGGTCGACGGTGTCGGCCGAGGACGGCCGGGCCGTCAGGTACAGGATGGCCGTGTGCGGCGCCGCCTCCCGGACCCGCCGGACGATCTCGGCCTCCATCGCGGCGTGGACGCCGGAGAGGGCTTCGACGAGGAGCAGCACCCGGGGTTCGGACAGCAGGGCGCGGGCCACGGCCAGCCGCTGGCGCTGCCCGCCCGAGAGGTTCATGGCCCGGTCGCCCAGCACCTCGTCGAGCCCGGCCGGCAGGGTGGCCACGACCTCGTCGGCGCAGGCCGCCCACAGCGCCCGCTCGATCCGCCGGTCGACCTCGGCCGGATCGGCGCCCTCGAGCCCGGCCCCGAGCAGGAGGTTCTCCCGCACGGTCCGGGCGAACAGGTAGGGCTCGGAGTCGAGGATGCGGAGCTGGGACCGGGCCTCCGTGGTGGGGAGCTCGTCGAGGGGGACGTCCTCGAGCCAGACCCGGCCCCGGTGCGGCGCGAAGTCGCCGGTGCACACCTCGGCGACGGCGTAGAGCGAGAGCGACGCGGGGCCCTGCACGAGCACGGCCTCCCCTGGCGCGACGGCGAAGGTGAGGGGTTCGCAGAGCTCGTTGCCGTCGTCGAGGACCAGGTCGTGGCAGGCCCACCCGATCGTCGGCGGGCCGAACGGGTCGGCGGCGACCTCGGCGCGGTCGCCTTCCACCATGCGGTCCCCCACGCCGGTGCCCTCGGGGTCGACCAGCTCGCCGAGGCGGGAGGAGCCGACCTTGGCGAAGCTCCAGCCGTCGAGGATGGCGGAGAAGGACTGGGCGAAGTACACGACCTGGCCGGAGCCCACGAAGAACACGAGGAACTTGCCCGAGGTCAGCGACCCGCCGGCGATCAGCCGGGCCCCGAGGAAGAGCAGGGCGGCCTGGGTGAGCGCGGGTGTGAGCGTGAGGATGGCGGAGTACAGGGCGAGCAGGCGCCCCCGGGTGACCGCGTAGCGGTAGGCCTGCCGGGCGGCGTGGCGCACGTGTCCGAGCACCGCCTCCTCCGTGCCGAACAGCTTGACCACGCGGATGCCCCGGATCGGCTCGTCGATGGCCCGCGTGACCTCACCGGTCTCCTGGAGTTGGAGCCACGACAGGGCCTGCACCCGAGCTCGGAGCCGGCGGACGAGCCAGAAGTTCACCGGGATGGAGGCGAACGTCACCACCATCAGCGGGAAGTTCAGGTAGCCGAGGTAGGCCATGCCGGAGAGCACGGCCGGCACGCCGGCCACGAACACGGGCACGAGGTACACCACGTTGTTGAGCTGGCCCAGGTCGGCGACGCTCCGGGTCACGACCTGGCCCGTGGCGAGGTCGTGATCGGCCACCTCCTCGGCCACGAGTGAGCGGTGCAGCACGGTGCGGACCCGGTACTCGATGTGCCACCGGACGCGGGTCATGAGCAGCACGCCGAGGATGGCCAAGGTGATGTGGGTGACGCCGAGCGCGCCCATGCGCAGCGTCAGCGGACCGAGGGCCTCGGTGCGCTCCTGGACGCCCTTGTCGATGACGGCGACGGCGGCCTGGCCGAGCGCGATCTGCACGATGAAGGCCACGGCGCTGATGCCGATGGCGGCCGAGAGGTAGCCCCGCTGCTCCCGCACGAGCTGCCAGAGCAAGGTCCGGGCCGGGCCGCGCCGGCCCCACCGCGACGTGCCGTCCCCCGAGCGCATCCCGGGGATGCTACTCCCCGGCCCATTCGGGCGGCGTCAGGCGGAGCCCTCCTCGAAGAGGTAGTGCTGGCTCTCGAGCAGGTCCACCAGATCGGGTTCGGCGCCGTCGTCGTAGCGCCGCGGTTCGGCGTCCTCTGGTTGCTCGTCCTCGAAGTAGAAGATCGGCGGCGCGTCCGCGGGGGCTTCGACCATGGCGCCGGCGGCCGTTGCCCCTTCGATGTGCAGCGCCGCCGCCTCGGCCGCGCTGGTCACGGTCGGCTCGTCGGCGTCGGTGACGTCATCGGGCAGGAACTCCCACTCGTCGGATGGTTGCCTGGTGGTCATGTCGCCCTTCCTCCTTCGTGGGTCCCGGCCCCGGGTCGGCGCGCCGCGTCGAGTAGGAGCCGGCGTTCGGCCGCGCCGATCACCCGGCGGGCCTTGTCGACGGCGTCGGGGTTGACCGACACCGAGGTGATGCCCAAGCGCACCAGGTGCTCGGCGAACTCGGGCCGGTTGGACGGCGCCTGCCCGCAGAGCGACGAGGTCAGCCCCGCGGCGCGGGCGGTGCGGATGATGGCGCCGATGGCGCCGAGCACGGCGGCGTCGCGCTCGTCGAACAGCTCGGCGCAGATCTCCGAATCCCGGTCGACGCCGAGCATCAGCTGGGTCAGGTCGTTCGACCCGATCGACACCCCGGTGATCCCCATCGAGGCGTAGGTCTCGAGGTGGTAGACGACGGAGGGCACCTCGGCCATGATCCAGCGCTCCAGGCCCCGGTGGGAACCGAGCGGGTGCCGGTCGATGAGCTCGAGGCAGGCCTCGAGCTCCCACGGTGTGCGGACGAAGGGGATCATCACCCGCAGGTTCGGCGTCTGCTCGTGGACCCGGGCCAGGACGTCGAGCTCGAGCGCGAACACCTCCGGGTCGTGCAGGTACCGGAAGCACCCGCGGTACCCGATCATCGGGTTCTCCTCGTGGGGCTCGAACGCCTCGCCACCGTCGAGGTTGCGGAACTCGTTCGTGCGGAAGTCGGTGGTGCGGTACACGACCGGGCGCGGCGCGAACGCCGTGGTGACCTCGAGCAGCGAGCGGGCCATGGCGTCGACGAAGTCGGCGCTGCGGCCGTCGGCGATCAGCTTCCGCGGGTGCGTGCCCCCCAGGGCGCTGGTCAGCATGAACTCGGCCCGCAGCAGCCCGACGCCGTCGACCGGGAGCGCCGCCGCGGCCGGGGCCTTCTCCGGGAAGGCGAGGTTCACGTAGAGCAGCGTGCCGATGGGCTCGAGACCGGCCGCCGGCGCTGGCGGCGCAGCCGGGGTCCCGACCGCCACGGCGGCGGCGGTGGGGGAGGGTGCGGTGGGCGCCGGCCCGGTGGGGGTGCCCGGGGCGGCGGCTTCGACGGTGCCGCGGGCGCCGTCGACGGTGACCAGCTCGCCGTCGCGGAGCGCGGTGGTGGCCGTCCGGGCCCCGACGATCGCCGGCACGCCGAGCTCGCGGCTCACGATGGCGGCGTGGCAGGTCATCCCCCCGCCGTCGGTGACCACGGCCGCCGCCCGGCGCAGGGTGGGCACCCAGTCGGGGTTGGTCATCGGGGCCACCAGCACCTCGCCGGCCTGCAGGAGGTAGCCGTCCTGCGGGTCCCGCAGGATGCGGACCGGGCCCGTCACCACCCCGGGGGAGGCGGCGAGGCCCTGGACCAGCACCCCGCCGGGGGCCAGCGTGGTGATCGGGCGGGCCTGCACCAGGAACAGCGCGGCGGTGGCGTCGAAGGCGAACTCCACGTCCTGGGGTCGCCCGTAGTGGGCCTCGACCCGCAGCACCAGCTCGGCCACGGCCAGCACCTGCTCGTCGGTGAGCACCCTCGCGCCACCCTCGGCCGGGTCGAGGTCGACCCGCTCGTCGTTGCCGTCGGCGCCCGTGCGGATGGCGAAGGCCTGGTGGCCGACGCGCACGCTGACCAGGCGGTGGTGGACCTTGTCGACCACGTAGGTGTCGGGCTCCACCAGCCCGCCGACGACCACCTCGCCGAGCCCGAGCGCGGCCTCGACCACGAGCCGATCGGGATCGGCGGTGCTGGGGTCGACGCTGAACGCCACGCCCGATCGGTCCGAGGCGACCATCGCCTGCACGACCACGGCGATGGCCGGCTCGCCCACCTGGCCGCGGCTGGCCCGGTACGACAGCACCCGGGGCCCGTAGGCCGAGGCCCAGCAGTCGGCCACGCGTCGCAGCAGGTCGTCCCGACCCTGCACGTTGGTGAAGGTGGCGTTCATGCCGGCGAAGGACGAATCGGCGCTGTCCTCGCCGGCGGCGGAGGACCGCACCGCCACCCGGCCGCCGCCCATGGCCTCGTAGGCCCCGACGATGGCCTCGGCCAGCGGCCCGGGCACGGGCCGGCCGGTCACCAGCGCCCGCAGGCGGTCCGAGGCGGCCTGGAGGCCGGCCGGGTCGTCGACCGGCGGGGTGGCGGCCCCGGCGGCGAGCTCGGCCCGGACGCCGTTGTCCTCCATGGCGGCGAGGAAGGCCGGGGCGGTGATCACGAACCCCGGCGGGACCGGGAACCCGGCCGCCGTCAGCTCGCCGAGGTTCGCGCCCTTGCCCCCGAGCACGGCCTCGTCGGCCAGCGACGCCCGGGCGAAGGGAACGATCGGATCGTGGAGTTCGGCCATCACCCGGAACGTACCGACGGGGGCCGGGCCGGGGTAGGGGCCAATGGCCCCGGCCAACGGGCCGGTCGGGTCCTGTGCCCATGGCCTCGGGACGTTGGACCCTGGAACGCGGGGGCCGGCGCGGGAACGATGGCGCCATGGGAGCACCGGTCGGGTCGACAACGTCTGCGTCGCCCCCCTCGTCCGTCCTGTCGGCCGGAGACCTCGACGCGCTGATCGGCGGCCTCGCCGAGGACGGGTACCGCGTGCTGGGCCCCACCGTGGTCGACGCCGTGATCGACTGGGGGCCGGTGCGTTCGTCCGACGACCTCCCGCGGGGCTGGGTCGACGACCAGCGGGCCGGCCGCTACCGCGCCGAGCCGTCCGACGCCGTCCACCCCGACGCCGCCTTCGCCTTCGCCTCACCGGCGTCGGCCCCGAAGCGGTGGTTCCTCCCTCCCACCGAGCCGCTGTTCCGGGCGACCCGGCGCCCCGGCGGGTCGATCGCCTTCCTGCCCGCTCCCGACCCGGACCCGGCGGTCGCCCTGGTGGGCGTGCGGGGCTGCGACCTGGCGGCGCTGGCCGTCCTCGACCGGGCCCTGGCCGCCGACCCCGCCTTCCGGCGCCGCCGTGACGCGGCGTTCGTCGTCGCGGTGGAGTGCGGGCATCCCGCCGACAGCTGCTTCTGCCCCTCGGCCGGCACCGGCCCCGGGATCCCCGACGAGGCGGCGGCGGCCGCGGGGGCCGACCTCGTGCTCACCGAACTGGTCGACGAGGCCGGCCCGCGCTACCTCGCGCGCCCGGTCTCGGCCGCCGGGGCCGAGCGGGTGGTCGGGCTCGGTGACCGCCGCCCCGCCACCCCGGCCGACATCGACGGTGCCGCCACCGTGGTCGCCTCGGCCCGGGACGCCATCACCCGCACGCTCCCCTTCGCCTCCGCCCCTGCCCTCGTCCGCGACGCGCCCGAGGCGGCGGCGTGGGACCAAACCGTCGAGGCCTGCTTGCTGTGCGGCAACTGCACGATGGCCTGCCCCACTTGTTTCTGCACGTCGGTCCACGACCGCACCGACGTCGCCGGCACGACGGCCGAGCGGTGGCGGGAGTGGGATTCGTGCTTCTCCCTCGCCTTCAGCGAGCTGCACGGCGGGTCGGTGCGCGAGAGCCCGGTCAGCCGGTACCGCCAGTGGCTCACCCACAAGCTCGGCATGTGGCCCGAGCAGTTCGGTTCGAGCGGCTGCGTCGGGTGCGGTCGGTGCATCACCTGGTGCCCGGCCGGCATCGACCTGACCCGGCACGTCGCCGCCCTCGCGATGGAGGTGGGGGCGTGAAGTCGCTGCCCGAGCTCCTGAGCGAGCAACCGGTCTTCGCCGGGCTGTCCGAGTCCGATCTCGTGTTCCTCGCCGGGTGCTGCGGCCTCCACCACGTTCCCCACGGCGACGTCGTGTTCCGCGAGGGCGGACCGGCCGACCGGGCCTTCGTCGTGCGGTCCGGCCGTGTGGTCCTCGAGCTCCACGAGCCCGGGCGGGGCTCGTTCAGCGTCGGCACCGTCGAACCGGGCGAGGTGCTGGGCTGGTCGTGGCTCCACGCCCCGTACCGGTGGCGGACCGACGCCCTGGCGGTCGGGGACTCGAGCCTGTTCGCCTTCGACGCGGCCTGCCTCCGCCAGAAGCTCGAGGCCGACCCCCGCCTCGGCTACGCCGTCGTGCTACGCATGGCCGAGCTGGCGACCGAGCGGCTGCACGCCACCCGGGTGCAGCTCATCGACCTCTACGGTCCCCGCAGCGGCGATCGCGAGGACCGGCGATGAGCGGCTACGACGCCTTGTGGACGCCGGTCCTCCACCGCATCACCCGGTGGCGCCGCGACCTCGACGACACGGTGACGTTCGGCCTGGCGCCGGTCGAGGGGGCCGAAGCCTTGGCCCCTCCCCGTCCCGGGCAGTTCCACATGCTGTGGGTGTACGGCATCGGCGAGGTGCCGATCTCGGTCAGCGGCATCGATCGCGACGGCACCCCCGTGGTGCACACCGTGCGGGCGGTGGGCCGGGTGACCGAGGCGCTGTGCCGGCTCCAGCCCGGCGACACGGTGGGCGTGCGGGGGCCCTTCGGTTCGGCGTGGCCCGAGGCCCGCCCCGGTGAGGACCTCCTCGTGGTGGCCGGGGGTCTCGGCCTGGCCCCACTGCGCCCGGTGGTGCACGCCGCCATCGAGGCGCCGGAGCGGTTCGGCTCCCTCACCGTGGTGATCGGGGCGCGGTCGCCGTCCGCCCTCCTGTTCGAGGAGGAGATCCGGTCGTGGTCGCACGAGGGCGTCGACGTGCGGGTCACGGTCGACTACGCCGATGCGGGGTGGCGGGGCTCGATCGGCGTCGTCACCCGCCTCCTGCGGGACGCCGTGCGGGATCCGGCCCGCACCGTGGCCCTCGTGTGCGGGCCCGAGGTCATGATGCGGGCATCGGCTCGGGAGCTGACGTCGATCGGCCTGCCGGGCGCGTCGATCCTGTTGTCGCTGGAGCGCAACATGGAGTGCGCCGTCGGGCTGTGTGGCCACTGCCAGCTCGGCGCCAAGTTCGTGTGCGTCGACGGGCCGGTGCTGAGCTGGGAGCGGATCGAGCCGCTCCTCGGCATCCGGGAGGTCTGATGGCTGCCGGGCCGTCGCTGGCCGTCTGGAAGTTCGCGTCGTGCGACGGCTGCCAGCTGACCCTCCTCGACTGCGAGGACGACCTCCTCGAGGTGGCCGGGGCGGTGCGGATCTCGTCGTTCCTGGAAGCGTCGAGCGCGGTCGTCGACGGCCCGTACGACATCTCGCTCGTCGAGGGCAGCATCACCACCGAGGCCGACGCCGCCCGCATCCGTGAGGTGCGCGCCGCGTCGAAGACCCTGGTCACCATCGGGGCCTGCGCCACCGGCGGCGGCGTGCAGGCGCTGCGCAACTTCGCCGACGTCGAGGAGTACCTGTCGATCGTCTACGCCCAGCCGCAGTTCATCGACACCCTCGATCGCGTGACCCCGATCGCCGACCACGTCCCCGTCGACCTCGAGCTCCGGGGCTGCCCCGTGACCCGGGCCCAGCTCCTCGAGGTGCTCGCCGCCCTGCTCGCCGGCCGCCGACCGGTGCTGCCGTCCTCGAGCGTGTGCGAGGAGTGCAAGCGGGCCGGCAACCCCTGCGTCCTCGTGGCCCACGGCACCCCGTGCCTCGGCCCGGTCACCCACGCCGGCTGCGGCGCCCTGTGCCCCAGCTACCACCGCGGGTGCTACGGCTGCTTCGGCCCGCACGACTCGGCCCGGCCCGGCCCCCTCGTGCCCCTGCTGCGGGCCGTCGGCTCGTCGGACCCCCGCATCGTCGACCTGCTGCGCACCTTCAACGTGCACGACGGATCGGTGGTCTCGCCATGACCCACCGGAGCCCTCCGTCGCGCACCGTGCGGGTCGACGCCCTCTCCCGGGTGGAGGGGGAGGGCGGGCTCGACGTCCAGATCGAGGACGGTCGGGTCAGCGGGGTGCAGCTGCGCATCTACGAGCCCCCCCGGTTCTTCGAGGCCTTCCTCCGCGGGCGGCACCACACCGAGCCGCCGGACATCACGGCGCGGATCTGCGGCATCTGCCCCGTCGCCTACCAGATGAGCGCCTGCCTGGCCATCGAGGACGCCTGCGGGGTGCGGGTCGACGGCCCGCTGCACGAGTTGCGCCGGTTGCTCTACTTCGGCGAGTGGATCGAGAGCCACGGCCTGCACGTGTACCTGCTGCACGCCCCGGACTTCATGGGCTACCCGAGCGCCATCGACATGGCGGAGGACCACCCCGACCTGGTGCGGCGGGGCCTGGCCATGAAGAAGGTCGGCAACGACCTGCTGGAGCTGATCGGGGGCCGGGCCGTCCACCCGGTCAACGTGCGGGTGGGCGGGTTCTACCGTCTCCCCACCGCCGCGGAGCTGGCGCCGATGCGGGAGCGCCTCTTGGTCGGGCTCGACGCCGCCCTGGAGACGGTGGCGTGGGTGGCGGGCTTCGACTTCCCGGACCTCGAGCACCACCACCCCTACGTGGCGCTCGAGCAACCCGACGACTACGCCGTGCTCGGCGGCCGCATCCGCTCCACCGCCGGCCTCGACGTCCCGGTGGCCGACTTCGACCGGGCCATCGAGGAGACCCAGGTGCCGTGGTCCACGGCGCTGCACGCCCACCTGCTCGACGGCGACCACTACCTGGTGGGGCCGTTGGCCCGCTTCGCCCTCAACCGGGAGCGGCTCCACCCCGCCGCCCTCGCCGCCGCTGCCACGGCCGGGCTGACCGGGCCGTGTCGCAACCCGTTCCAGAGCATCGTGGTCCGGGCCGTCGAACTGGTGCACGCCTTCGCCTCGGCCGTCGACGTGATCGACGCCTATGAGCGGCCGGACCGCCCCGCCGTGGACGTGCCGGCTCGGGCCGGTGTCGGGCACGGCGCCACGGAGGCACCGCGGGGGTTGCTCTACCACCGCTACGAGCTGGCCGACGACGGCACGATCCTCGACGCCCGCATCGTGCCGCCCACCTCCCAGAACCAGTCGGCCATCGAGCACGACCTGTTCGACTTCATCGACGACCGGCTGGCCGATCACGACGACGTCGCGCTGGCCGCCGGCATCGAGGCGCTGGTGCGCAGCTACGACCCGTGCATCTCCTGTGCCACCCACTTCCTCGACGTGCGGGTCGACCGGACCGGGAGCGGCGCGCCGTGAGCCCGGGCGACGATCGCCGGGACCGCCGGTCCCTCGTGATCGGCGTCGGGAACGACGCCCGGGGCGACGACGGCGCCGGTCTCGCCGTCGCCGGGGCGGTGCGGGCCGCGCTCGGCGCCGCTGGGTCCGGAGGGCCGGACGCCGACGTGCGCGAGCTCGACGGGGAGGCGGCCCGGCTCATCGAGGCCTGGGACGGACGGGCGCTCGTGGTGGTCGTCGACGCCGCCACCCCGTCGGCGGCAGGAGGGCCGGCCGGCACGGTGCACCGCGTCGAGGTGGGCGACGAGCCGCTGCCGGCCTGGGTCGGCGGGCGCGGCACCCACGACGTCGGGGTGGCCGACGCCATCCGGCTGGCCCGGGTGCTGGACCGACTGCCCGACCGGCTGGTGCTGGTCACCGTCGCCGGCGCCTCCTTCGCCGAGGGCGATGGTCTGTCGGCCGAAGTGGCGGGCGCCCTCCCGGCCGCGGTCGACGCCGTGTTGGCCGAGCTCGGTCCCCGGCCCGCGGAAGGGAGGTCGCCGTGTGCATCCACGTCATCGGCGAGGTGACCGGCGTCGACGCCGGCGGGGGGACGGCGACGATCGTCATCGACGGCCGGGACGTGCCCGTGTCGCTGCTGGCGCTCGACGGGGTGCCCTCGATCGGCGACTGGGCCGTCGCCCACCAGGGTTACGTGCTCGAGGTGCTGCGCCCCGACGAGGCCGCGGCCGTGCTGGCCGCCCGCGCCGGGCTCGACGCGTGGAGAGAACCGGAGGAGGAGGGATCATGACCACGAGGAACCGGGGCCTGCTGTTGGCCCTCGCCGCCGCGGCGATCAGCGGCGTGTCGGTGTTCGTCAACGGCTACGGCGTCAAGCAGTACCCCGACGCCACCGCCTACACCACGGCCAAGAACGCGGTCGCGGCGCTGATCGTCGTCGTCGCCGCCGTGGCCGCCGCCCGCCGCAGGGCGGCCGGGCGCGGAGCAGCCGCGGCAACCGCGGCCGTGGCCCCGACGGCCCCCGAGGCGTCGCCGGCGGCGCGCCGGCTCGGCCTCGTGGTGGTCGCCGTCGTGGGCGGCAGCACGGCCTTCGTGCTCTTCTTCGAGGGCCTGGCCCGGTCCTCGGCCAAGGACGCCGCCTTCATCCACAAGACCCTCGTCGTGTGGGTCGCCGTCCTCGGGGCCACGATCCTGCGCGAGCGGGTCGGGGCCCTGCACGTCGCCGCGGTGGCCGTCCTCGTCTCCGGGCAGGCGCTCCTCGGCGTCCGCCTCGGGGCCATCGGGGTGGGGAGCGGCGAGGCGATGATCCTGGCGGCGACGGTGCTGTGGGCCGTCGAGGTGGTGGTGGCCAAGCGGCTGCTGGCCTCGGTGCCCCCCACCACGGTGGCGGTGGCCCGCATGGGGGGAGGGGCCCTGCTGTTGCTCGGCCTCCTCGCCGTCCGAGGCGATCTCGGCCACCTCGTGCCGACCGATCGCGGCGCGCTGGTCTGGGTCGGGGTCACCGGCGCGCTGCTCGGCGCCTATGTGCTGACGTGGTTCCATGCCCTGGCCGCGGCGCCGGCGGTCGACGTCACCGCGCTGCTCGTCGCCGGCGCGGTCGTGACCGCCCTGCTCGACGCCGCCGTGAAGGGGGCGGCGCTCGGGCCCCTGGCCGGCGGGCTCGCCCTGATCGTGGCCGGCACCGCGGTGGCGCTGCGGGCGGCGCGGCCGACGTCGGCGCCCCGCGTGCCCCGGACCACGGCGCCGTCGGCCGCGGGGGCGACGGCGCCGTGACCGCCACCGGGCTCCGGCCCCGGTCCGTCGCCGGGCCGACCCTGTTCGCCCGCTTCGCCTACCCCCCGAACGAGCGGGGGCTCTGCGGTCCCGACGACAGCGCCGCGCTGCTCGGCTACGCCGCCAGCGGCGTCGTCGACGGGGGGCTGCGGGAACTGGCCGCCGCCTTCGACGGGGCGTGGCCGTACCTGGAGCTGATCGCCGGCAGCAACGGGCGGCCCGACCCGCTCGACCCCGCCGTGGTCGAGGCCTACTGGATCGGCAACGGCCTCTCCGACCGTGCCGCCGGCGCGCCGCTGGCCCGCACCGTCGTCGACCGGTTCCGTCCCCGGGCCGGCCGCCACACCGAGCACGTCCTCGACGCCGTGCGGGCCGGGCTACGGCCCACCCACTGCTTCCACGTCTTCGGCGTGTACCCCTGGGTGGGCCTCCTGAGGGACGGGCGGGCGCAGCCGGCGGTCGAGGTGCTCGACTGCTGCCGCATCCGCTGGGGGGAGGTGGTCGACCTCGACGGCGACTCGGCGGTGGTCCGCACTCGTCGCCTGGCCATGGGGCCCGACGGACGGACGGTCGCCCTCGGGCTCCCGGCCGACGAGGTGGTGCGGGTGGGGCGGGCGGGCGAGATGCTCGGCGGCCCGGTGGCGCCGGGTCGGCGCGTCGCGTTGCACTGGGACTGGGTCTGCCAGTCGTTGACCGACGCCCAGGTCCGCCGGCTGGCCCTCGACCTCGAGGCCTGTCTCGCTGTGGCCAACGCTCCGACCCTCAGCGGATCGTCGGCTCCGCGTGGGTGATGGCGCCCACCAGCAGGGCCCGGTTGAGGTCCGTGGCCGTCAGGATGCCGACGAGCTCGTCGCCGTCGAGCACGAGGGCCCGGGTGCCGCCGCTGGCGAGCAGGCGGGGCAGGAGGTCCACCACCGGCTCGGCCGGTTCGGCGCACACGACCCGGTCGATCGGCACGGCCACGGACCCGATCGCCACCTGGCCGCGATCCCGGGGCGGCACGTCGCGCACCTGGTCGAGCGTCACCAGACCGATCGGACGGCCGTCCTCGTCCACCACCGGGTAGGCGGTGGCCCGGTTGCCGAGGACGTAGCGCTCCACGAACTCCTCGACGGGCACGCCGGCCGGGGCGGTGAGCACCGGCGACGACATGATCGCCGCGACGCGGATGCCGGCCAGCAGCTCCTGCTCGGCGACGACCTCGGCCTCGGCCCGGCTGGCCTGCAGCACGAACCAGCCGATGAAGGCCAGCCACAGGCCGCCCAGCGTCCCCGTCGACAGGAACTCGAGGAGGCCGAACGCGATCAGCACCGTCGACAGCATCCGGCTCACCGCTGCGGCCTGCTCGGTGGCCTTCACATGGTCGTCGTTGCGCATCCACAGCGCCGCCCGCAGCACCCGGCCACCGTCGAGCGGGAAGGCCGGGAGCAGGTTGAACAGGCCCAGCATCACGTTCATCGCCGCCAGCCACGCCAGGCCGTCGAGGACGAGGTCCGGCGCCCCGAGGGCGCTGGCGCCCACGGCGAGGGCGCCAGCCGCCGCCCCGAGGGCGATGCTCACGGCCGGGCCCACCACGGCGATCCGCAGCTCGTCCCGGCCCGACGACGACTCCCGTTCCAGCTTCGACACGCCGCCGAAGAGCCACAGCGTGATCGTCTTGACCTCCACGCCCAGGCGGCGGGCCACCAGCGAGTGGCCGAACTCGTGGGCCAGCAGCGACGCGAAGAACGCCGGGGTGACGGCGAGGGCCACGGCCCAGTAGGCCCAGGCCGGCTGGTCGGGCGAGTTCGCGGGCAGGATCGCCGCGGCCAGCGACCAGGCGATCAGGGCCACGGTCACGAGCAGGCTCCAGTTGGCCGTGATCTCGATGCCGAGGAGCCGTCCGATGCGGAAGGAGTCCTTCATGTGTCGTCCTTTCCGTCCCGGCCGGACGTGGGACCCGCGTAGGGTTCCCGACGATGGACGAGCAGCCGGCCCGCGTCGTCGAGACCCACATCTCGGTGTTGTTCTTCGTGGGCGACCGCGCCTACAAGCTGAAGAAGCCCGTGCGGTTCCCGTTCCTCGACCTCACCGATCGCGACCGGCGCACCGAGCTGTGCCACGCCGAAGTGGCGCTCAACCGGCGGCTGGCGCCCGACGTGTATCTCGGCGTGGCCGAGGTCCGGGGACCGGCGGCCGGCGAGGCGGAGTCGTTGGTGGTGATGCGCCGGATGCCCGACGACCGGCGGCTGTCGACGATGGTGGCGGCGTCGGACCCGCGGGTGCCCGCCGCCCTCGATGCGTTGGCCACGCTGCTGGCCGCGTTCCACGCCGCCGCCGACCGGTCGCCGGCCATCGACGCCGCCGGCGCGGTCGAGGCGGTGCTCGCCCGGTGGGAGGAGAACTTCGAGGAGCTGGCGGCCTTCGCCCGGGCGCCGGGTGACGCGGCGGCCGGCGTGGGGGTCGACGCCGGCGCCCTGGCGGAGGCCCGCCTGCTCGCCCACGGGCTGATCGCCGGGCGAGGGCCGCTCTACGCGTCGCGGGTGACGGCCGGCGCCATCGTCGACGGGCACGGCGACCTGCAGGCCGCCGACGTGTTCTGCCTCGACGACGGGCCCCGCGTGCTCGACTGCATCGAGTTCGACCCGGCGTTGCGCTACGGCGACGTGATCGACGACGTGGCCTTCCTGGTGATGGATCTCGAGCGCCTCGGCGCGGCCGACCTGGCGCGGCGGTTCCTCGACGCCTACCAGGTCGCGGCGGGAGCGGTGTTCCCCGCCGTCCTCCTCGACACCGCCATCGCCTACCGGGCCCAGGTCCGGGCCAAGGTGGCCTGCCTGCGGGCGGCACAGCAGCACGACGACCCGGTCGCCGCAGCCGGGGCGTGGGCCGAGGCCACGGCCGAGCTGGCGCTGTGCCGGCGTCACCTCGAGCGGGGACGGTCGGCGGTCGTGCTCGTCGGTGGGCTGCCCGGCACCGGCAAGTCCACGGTCGCGGCCGGGCTCCTGGCCCGCCACGAGCTCGGCGACGCCGACCTGGTGCGGTCCGACGCCATCCGCCGCGAGCTGGGCCTCGCCGGCCGGTACGACGCCGAGTCGGTGGACGCCGTGTACCGGACGATGCTCGACCAGGCCCGGGTGGCCTTGGGCACGGGGCGGTCGGTGATCCTCGACGCCACGTGGTCGAGCCGGGCGCACCGTGCCGTCGCCCTCGCCATGGCCGACGAGTTCGCCGCCGCCGTGGTGCCGCTCCGGTGCGAGCTCGACGCGGCGGTGGCGGCGGCGAGGATCGAGAGGCGACGGGCCGAGGGGGTCGATCCGTCCGAGGCCACGCCGGCGGTGGCGGCGGCGCTGGCCGCGGGCGCCGACCCGTGGCCCGAGGCGACCGTGATCGACACGGCCGGGCCGGCCGACGCCGTGATCGACCGGGCCGCCGCGGTGGTGCGGGCCGCCGTTGACGAGCGAATCGAGAGGGTCGAGCGGGCGGCGCGGGTCGAGGGGGGCCGGCCGGCCTGATCGGTGACGGGGGGTCGGGTTCACGGGCCCGGCCCCGGCCCGTCGCCGTGCGCGGCCGTCCGTCGGTCGGTGTCCGCTCGGCGCTCGGGTTCGTGCCGGCGCTCGGCCCCGGCCGTGCCGGCGGCCTCGGCCCCGGCCCCGGCTGTGCCGGCGGTCCCGGTCGCCGCGGGGGCGTCCACCGGGGTCGGCCGGACCAGCACCGGACAGGTGGCGTGGCGGACCATGCGGACGGCCACGCTGCCGAGGGCGGCGTGGACCAGGCCGTGGTGGGTGTGGGCGGCGGCGACGATGAGCGGGGCGTCGACCGCGGCGGCGTGGCGGGGGATCGCGGTGGCCGGGTTGAGGCCGTCCACGACGTGCAGCGCGGCGTGGGTGCCGCCGGCTTCGAGCCGTTCCACCAGCGCATGGGCCGCCTTGCGGGCGGCGGTGGCCGGCCGGTCGCCGAGGTAGGCGCCGTCGTGGTGCACCGCCACGGTGACCACCATGGCGGTCCCGAGCCGGCGGGCCCAGGCGGCGGCATCGTCGGCGGCCCGGTCGGCGCCGGGGGAACCGTCGTAGGCGAGGACGATGGGCCCGCCCCGGGCCGGCGTCCATGCCGGGTCGAGGTGGGGGCCGGCGGCCAGCAGGGCCCGGTCGGTGGCGCCGATGACGGCTTCGACGACCCCCTCCCCGAGCGCCCGCAGCGCCGCGCCGGTGCGGGCGTGGGTCGGCAGCCACAGCAGGAGGGTCGGGTCGGCATCGAGGGCGCCGACGATCGCCGCGGCCGGGGCTCGGGGGTCGACCCGCAGGTCGACCGAGCCCGGTCCGCCGAGGTGGTAGCGGTCGGCCAGGCCGGCGAGGTAGGCCCGCTGGGCCGCCTCGGCCGGGTCGGCTTCGGCGATCAGCAGGGCGATCCCGGCGTCGAGGGCGCGGGCCAGGTGGGGGAGCGGTGTGAGCGCCAGCTCGGCCCGGGCCGACCCGTCGACGGGAGCGAGGATCGTGGTCACGGTGTCACCTCCATCTCCATCCTCCGGCCCGCCGTCCCACGGTCGACAGGGGCCAACGGCCCAACCTCCCCCGTCCGTCCTCCCCTCGCCCCCCTCCTCCCGTCTGGATGCAGATCGACGCACATGTGTCGCTCCCTGCATCCAGACGAGGGCGTGGGAACACCGGACGGAGGTGCGGGGTTGGCGACGGTATGACGATCGCCAACGGTGCCCAGGCGCCCGACTTCGAGCTCCCGTCGGCCGGTGGGCCGATCCGCCTCTCCGACCACCGTGGGTCCTGGGTGGTGCTGTACTTCTACCCGGCCGACAACACCGCCGGCTGCACGGCCGAGGCCTGCAGCTTCCGCGACAACTACGAGGACTTCACCGACGCCGGTGCCGTGGTGATCGGGGTGAGCGGCGACTCGGTCACCTCCCACGAGGGCTTCGCGGCCAAGCACCGGCTGCCCTTCACCCTGGTGTCCGACACCGACGGCACCGCGCGGGCCGCGTACGGGGTGAAGAAGTCGCTCGGTCTGTTCGACGGCCGCGTCACCTTCGTCATCGACCCCGAGGGCGTCGTGCGCATGGTCTTCAGCTCGCAGATCCGGGTCAAGGACCACGTGTCCAAGGCCCTCGAGGTCATCCGGGCCGCGTCCCCCGTCGCCTGACCGCCGCCGCCACCCCTTGGGTGCGTAAGGGCGCGCATAGCGCACCCTCACGCACCCAAGGACGGTTGGGTCGGGGGCGTCAGCCGGTGAAGGCCGGCGTGACCACGGGGGCGCGGGGCGCCGTGGTCGACGTCGTGGTGGTCGGCCCGGTCCACGGCGGGACGTCGGCGATCACCGACGACGCCGGCGTGGACAGCCGTCGCCGCCCCTCGATGCTCGTCTCGCCGCCGTCGATGGGCAGCGCGGCGTCGGACGCCGGTGCGCTGTGCAGCAGGCCGCCGCCGAGCTCGATCCCACCGTGTGACTGGCAGAGGCAGAAGCCCACGTCGAGGTTGTCGGCTGGCCCCTCGAGCGAGAGGCGGAGCGATCGGCCGTTGGTCGCCCCCGCGTCGCGGCTCAACGTGAACGGGTGACCCATCCAGCCGAAGGCGATGTCCACCCCCACGGGGGCGGGCCACCCGTCGTTCCACCCGTCAGCCGTGAGGGTGCGCTGCCGGTACGGATCGGGGACGTCGGCGATCTCCGGGCGGATGAAGGCGTTCAGGGCCTTGGCCGGCATGGGGTCGGGCCAGGTGGTCACCACGAACCCGCCGATGAAGCTGAACGGTCCGGAGAACGGCGGGTTGCCCGCCGGGTTGCGCACCTGCAGGATCCGATCGATCCGAGGCTCGGAGCGGGAGAGCTCGTAGCCCACCCGGAGGTACACCGGCCGGCGGATCCCGTCGGGGAACAGCCAGTCCTCGTGGCAGCCCGTGGTGGTGGTCCAGGGGAAGTGGCCGCCGGCCCGCTTCACCAGCCGGGCTTCGTACACCAGTCGAAGCCCGTCGGCCGTGGGCGTGACCTCGATCGGGTCGACGTGGTCGAGCGCGCCGAGGGCCCCCGGATCACAGAGCTTCCACCAGGGGATCCCCGGGTAGGTGTAGGTGCCGGCCTCGTCGAGGGAGAACTGGGAGCACCAGCTGCCGGTGGTCGTGCAGGCCGGATCGTCGTCGGGTTGGGCCGTCCCGTTCGGCATCTCGATGTGCTCGGCCCCGCGGTAGCCGGGGGGCCAGGCGCCGTCACCCCGCTCGCCGACCACCAGCTGGTTGATGGGTCGCCCGTCGGTGTCCCGCATGGTGAACGAACGGTCCCCCGAGGTCGTCGGCGCCAGCCACCACAGACCGTTGAGCTTGCCGTAGAACCCGGTCTCGTCGATCCAGGCCACCGCAGCATCGGTGACGATCAGCCGGTCGTCGGCGCGGGGCCCGTCTGGGGCACCGGGGGCGAACCCGAGACCGAGCAGCGCCTCGGCGCCGAGTTCGGCCGCCCGGAGGTCCGTGAGACCGGAGAGGTTGGTCAGCGCGGGGAGCGGCGGGCGCGGGGCGTCGGCAACGGCCCCGGCGACCGTTCCGGCGGCCGGACCGCCCGGCGCAGCCTGGGCCACCGGGGGCCGAAGGCCGGCGCTCGCCGTGGTGACCAGCATGGCCACGAGGGCCGCGACCCAGGTGTGGTGGTTCGGCACCGGACCATCATGGCGCGATCTCCCCTCTACGATCAGCGGCGATGATCAGCAGGCCCCGACGCGCCCTCCTCGTGGCCGGGTTGGTGGTGGTGCTCCTGGCGCTCGGCACCCTCCCGGCGTCGGCGGTGCGCCCGGTTCGGGTGTCCTACTTCGGCGACTCGGTGGCCTTCACCTACGTCTTCGGGGTCACCGAGGCCGGCACCGCCGCCTTCGAGTCCGGCGCGCTGGTCATGGTGCCGGGGTCGGCCCGCATGGGCTGCCCGGTCGCCCGCTACGCCCGCGGCCACCCGGGTGGGTTCAACCCCGAAGGCGACACCGACCCGGCCTGTGACTGGTCGCGGGACGTGACGTGGGAAGGGGACCCGGTCCCCGGCTTCACCCACGTGGTCCAGACCAACCCGACCGACATCGCCGTCCTCATGTACTGCGGCTGGGACACGGCCCAGAAGCGGATCCCCACCGGCCCCGGCACCTGGGACACCGAGTTCCGCACGATCGGCGACCCGGCCTTCGACGCCTACCTCCAGCGCGAGCTGGTGGGGATGGCCGATGCGCTGTTCGCCGGCGGGGCCCGGGTCGTGGCCTTTGCCACCTGCGGGTCGCTCCGGAGCCCGAAGACCGGCGAGCCGATCCCGGCCAACGAAGGGATCGGCAAGTGGATGGACCTGCTGCGCCACCAACCCGAGATCGACCCTCGGGTGGCGGTCATCGACTTCGGGGCCTGGCTCGATCAGCAGGAGATCCCGCTGGCCAACCGGCCCGACGGGGTCCACTTCAGTGCCGTCGGCGCTCGACTCGCCGCCGACGACTACCTCGACCAGCAGATCCTGGCCCTGGCCCGCGCCGCCGGCTGACCCGGCGCACCGCAGGCGCACCGCGGGCGCACCGCGTCCGACCGTCCGACCGCTCGACCGGGCGTCAGGCGGCGTGGCCGGCGAGGCGGTCGCGCAGCGGCTGGCGCCACTCGTGGGCCAGCGCGGGGTGGGCGGCCAGGGCGGCGACGAGGTCTCGGTGCTCGAGGTGGCGATCGCCCATCGCGACGTGGGCGTCGTGGACGGTGAGCCGTGCCTCGTCGAGCTGCTCCACTTCGATGGGCGAGCCCACCGTGACCTCGGCCGGCTCCAGCACCCGGAGGTACCAGCCGGTGCGGCCGGTGCTGCGCATCATGCCCTGGATGTCGGCCCGTTGGCGGTACACGGCCAGCTTGCTGCAGGGCCAGCGGGGCTGGCACACCTCGAGCAACGCGTCGTCCCACCGCCATCGGTCACCGATGTTCACGTCAGTCTCCATCGCGCCGCGCGTCGAGAGGTTCTCACCGAAGGGGGCGTCGCCCAGGGCCTCGCCGAGGTCGGCCTCCCACGCCGGCAGGTGCTCGGAGGGGTAGGCGTACACCGCCTTCTCGGGCCCTCCGTGGACGCTGAGGTCGGCCTGCGCGTCGCCGGCGAGGTTGCCGGACGAGAGCCACAGCCGGGTGCCGAGAGGAACCGGGTGCTTGGCGATGGCGCTGTAGATGCGTGTGCCGTTGCGCTCGGCGAGCACGCTCGGTTGGCCGACGTTGACGGTGACCACCTCGATCATCTCCGCAGCCTGTCAGATGCCCGACGGCGACACCGACCCCCGGGGCATCCGGTCACGGTGCGACGGGCGGCCGGAGACGGGGAGGGCGGGGCGCCCCGTTCGGCATGATGAGGGTGATCGCCCGTTCGGGGCAGGCGCTCGCACCGAGCAGGGCCGAGTAGGCGTGCTCGTCGGGCACGTCGAGCAGGTGCAGGTCGAGGTGGCCGTCGGCGTCGAGCGGGTACACCTCGGGGGCGAACTGGTGGCAGTTGCCCCATCCCTGGCAGAGCCCGGGATGGGCCCGCACCCGCACCCCCGTGCCGTCGGCGGTGGCGTCGTCGCCGGGGGCGACCTCCCGCTCGCTCATGCGGTGCTCCTCGGTTGGGCGATGCTGGCGAGGTCGGTGGTGGCCAGCTCGTGGAGGAACTGGCCCCGGGCCCGGGACCAGGCGTGGTGCAGGGCGCACGGCGTCCCGCCGGCGCAGGGCCGTCCCTCGAGCACGCACTGGGCCACGTCGGTGGGTCCTTCGACGGCCTCGATGACGTCGAGCACGGTCACAGCGGTGAGATCGACCGAGGCGGTGTAGCCCCCGGTCGGTCCGGGGTCGGAGCGCACCCACCCCCGGGCCACGAGCGGGGCCACGGCCTGGGTGGTGAAGCCCGGAGACGAGCCGAGCGTGGCGGCCAGCTCGCTGGCCTTCAGCCTCCCGGGCGCGGCGGCCAGGGCCAGCAGCGCGCGGGTGGCGAGGTCCGATCGTCGCGTCACCTCCAGTCGCACAGTGCGAGACTACAGGATGAGCCCGATGCTCACCGCCTCGGCCCACCCGGGCCGTCTGGATGCAACGAGCGACCCATGTGTCCCGATCTGCATCCAGACGACCGGTCGACGCCGAGGCGCCGGGCCGGGGCCGGGTCGGCGGGGAGGATCGCTACGATCCGGGGGCGCTCGGCCACGGCCGGCGCCGACGAAAGGATCGATCGACGATGACCGAGGCTGTGCTCCTGTCCGCGACCCGCACCCCGATCGCCCGGGCCAACAAGGGATCGCTCGTCGACGTCGACGCCTTCGAGCTGGCCAAGATCGTCATCGTCGAGGCCATCCGGAGGGCCGGTGTCCCCACCGAGGACATCGACGACCTCGTCCTGGCCGAGTCGCTCCAGGGCGGCGGGGTGATCGGCCGCTACGCCGCCGTCGAGCTCGGCCTGGTCTCGGTGCCCGGTCTGGCCGACAACCGCCACTGCGCCGCCGGCCTCAGCGCCGTACAGATCGCGGCCGGGAGCATCCGGGCCGGCATGGACCAGGTGGTCGTGGCCGGCGGCACCGAGAGCCTCAGCTCGATGCCCCAGGTGCTCAAGTCCGTCCCCGCATCAGCCCGGGACTACCGCCAATGGATGTCGGCCAGCCACCCCGCCACCCCAGAGGCACCGGCCTTCGACATGGCCCTCACCGTGGGCGAGAACACCGCCCGCCTCGCCGGCCTCACTCGTGACGACGTCGACGACTGGGCCTACCTCACCCACCAACGGGCCGGCAAGGCCCTGGCCAACGGGTGGTTCGACGAGGAGATCGTCCCCGTCCCCCTCCCCGCCGGCGGTGGCGCCGACCGCTTCGCCCGCGACGAGCACCCCCGGCCCGACACGCCTCGCGAGGCCTACGCCGCCCTCAACCCGCTGCACCCGGAGCTGCCCAACCCCACCGTCACGGCCGGCAACTCGGCCGGCCTCAACGATGCCGCTGCCGCGGTCGTGCTCGCCTCCGACGCCTACGCCGCCGCCTCGGGGGCCACGCCGAGGGCCCGGATCGTGTCGTGGGCGTCGGTCGGGGTCGATCCGGTGGAGACGGGCCTCAGCCCCACCATCGCCATCCCCAAGGCGCTGGCCCGGGCCGGCATGGCGATCTCCGACATCGACGTGTTCGAGATCAACGAGGCGTTCTGCGCCGTCCCCGTCGCCGCCGTCCGCGCCCTCGGGCTCGACCCGGAGATCGTCAACGTCAACGGCAGCGGGTGCAGCCTCGGTCACCCGATCGCCGCCACCGGCGCCCGCATGGTGGTGTCGATGCTCCACGAGCTCGAGCGCCGTGATGCCCAGGTCGGCCTCGTCAGCATGTGTGCCGGCGGCGGGATGGGCTCGGCCCTGGTGCTCGAGCGCGTCTGACGGCTGGGCCCGGCTGGCGGTGGCGCGCGGCTGGCGATCGCCGGTCAGCGGGTGCGCCACTGGGGGCGCTGGCCCCCGGCGAAGCGAGCCTGGCCGTCGGCGAAGGCCTGCGGGTCCGAGCCGATCCGGGTGAAGAGGTTGGCCACGTCGATGGCCTGCTTGCGGGAGACCTCGAGCGCGGTCCACAGCGCCCGCATGGTGCCCTGGATCACCAGCGGCGGTGAGTCGGCGATGACCTGCGCGGCCCAGCGGGCCCGCTCGTGGAGCTCGTCCCGCGGCACGACCTCGGTGACGAGCCCGATGTCGAGCGCCCGCGCCGCGCTGATCCGCTCGTAGGAGCCGAGCAGCGACATGCGCATCACCTCTTGGAACGGCATCTTCGGCAGCATCTGCATCGGTTCGAACGCCGCCGTCATGCCGTAGGTGACGTGCGGGTCGAAGAAGGTGGCGTCGTCCGACGCGATGATGAACTCGGTCTCGCCGAGCATGTAGAAGGCACCCCCGCAGGCCATGCCCTGCACGGCGGCGATCACCGGCTTCCACAGGTCGCAGGCCTTGGGCCCGACGTCACGGCCGGGATCGTCGTACATCCACGGGGTGGGGTAGCCGGGGTACCGGCCGGCGGCGATCCCCTCGATGTTCTCCTCGGCGATGGCCTCGCCCCGGTCGATGCCGGTGCAGAACGAGTCGCCCTCCGCGGCCAGCACCACGCAGCGGACGTCGTCGTCGTAGCGGAAGGCCTTCCAGAGGGCGGCCAGCTCCTCCTGCATCTTGGCGTTGATGGCGTTGCGGACCTGCGGCCGGTTCAACGACACCCACGCCACACCGTCGGTGATGTCCACCAAGATCGTCTCGTGCGCGTCCATGGAGGCCGGAGCTTACCGACCGGTGTCCCGGCCCTCCGCCTCGATGCACCGCCGACAGCCGCGATGCGCCGTCGATAGCATGCGCAGGCTCGCCGGGTGGGGCTCGGCACGACAGGGGGACCGGTGCAGGACTTCGAGACGATCTTGTACGAGGAGCGCGAAGGCGTCGCCTACGTGACGCTGAACCGGCCCGAGGTCCACAACGCCTTCAACGAGGCCATGCAGCGCGAGCTGCGCCACCTGTGGCGGGCGCTGCGGGAGAACGACGACGTGCGCTGCGTGCTGCTCACCGGGGCGGGCGAGAAGGCGTTCTGCACCGGGATCGACCGGGCCGAGGCCATCGACGCGTGGCTGGCGGATCCCGACGCCCGTCCCAGCACCGGCATCGTCTCGACGCCGTTCATGTACGACGACCCCGGCGCCAACATCAACCCGAAGCAGAACGACCTGTGGAAGCCGATCGTGGCTGCGGTCAACGGCATGGCCTGCGGCGGCGCGCTCTACATGCTGGGCGAGGCCGACATCATCGTGGCGGCCGAGCACGCCACCTTCTTCGACCCCCACGTCTCGTTCGGGATGGTGGCCGGCTTCGAGTCCGTGCATCTCCTCCAGAAGCTCCCGCTCGGCGAGACGCTGCGGGTGGCGCTGCTCGGGTCGAACGAGCGGCTCTCGGCGGCGCGGGCGTGCCAGATGGGGCTGGTGTCCGAGGTCGTCCCGGCCGAGGAGCTGATGGAGCGGGCCACCTGGGTGGCCCAGTGCATCGCCGACGCCCCGGTCCTGGCCGTGCAGGGCACGGTGCGGGCGGTGTGGATGGCCCACGAGCTCGGGCGCCGGATGGCCCTGAGCCAGGTGTCCAGCCTTGTGGAGCTCGGGACGGAGTACGGCAACATCGACGAGGGCCAGCAGGCCTTCCGCAACGTCCGCCGGGAGTGGCGCCTCCGCTGACACCGGCGCCCCGCCGTCCTTCCGTGGGTGCGCAATGTCACGGTCGACGGTGCATTGCGCACCCACGGCCCCCGGCCCAGGGCGCCGGTCCTCCGGTGCCGATCAGGTGAGGTCGAGGCCGTCGAGCGCGGCTTCGAGCCGGCCGCCCACCTCGTCGACGGATCCCGTCCCGTCGACCTCCCGGAGGATCCCCCGGGACCGGTAGTACTGGATCAGCGGCTCGGTCTCGGCCTTGTAGACCTCGAGCCGGTGCCGGAACGTGTCGAGATCGTCGTCGGACCGTCCGGACTGCTTGCCCCGCTCCACGATCCGGCGCAACAGCTCGTCGTCGGGGACGGTGAGTGACAGCACCGCATGGAACGTGCTGCCCGCCGCCCGTCCCCACTCGTAGGCGGCCTCGGCCTGGGCGATCGTTCGGGGGAAGCCGTCGAGCACGAACCCCGAGAGCCGCTCGGGGCTGGTGATCCGGTCGTAGACCATCTGCACCACGAGGTCGTCGGGAACGAGCTCGCCGCGGTCCATGTAGGCCGTGGCCGCCTGACCGATCGGCGTGCCGTCCGCGACGTGGGCACGGAGCATGTCCCCCGTGGCGATGTAGGGCACACGGTGGGCGCGGGCCAACCCGGGACCCTGCGTTCCCTTTCCCGCTCCGGGTGGAGCGAGGAACAGCGCTCGTAGCACGGCGGCCTCCTCTGCCTACGGGTGCGGGACACCGTAGGCGAGCGGCGTCGCGGTGCAGGACGGAACGGACGCGGACGCCAAGTTGGCATCGACGTGAGGGCGCAACGAATGCTGTCCCCGAATGCCTACTCGGGATCGGGGGCGACCTGGAGTTCTGTTCCGGGACAATGTATGGGACACCGACCGGAAGCGGTCGACGCATGGTCAGAAAAAACGCCTCTGACCTGCATGTTTTCTGGAGCCCGCGGTGGGAATCGAACCCACGGCCTGCTGTTTACAAGACAGCTGCTCTGCCGACTGAGCTACACGGGCGGACCGGTCGATGCTAGAGGCTCGTGCCGCCGCGCCGTACCGGACTTCACCGCCGTCCCCGTGGGTGCGCAATGCACCGGGCCCCGTGACATTGCGCACCCACGGGGACGGAGCAGAGCGGAGGGGCAACGGCGGTGCCGGGGGAGGGTCCTTGATTCGCGTGGGCCCATCGGCCAAGGTGTCCGGCGATGGATCTGACCGAACGCGACCGCGCCATCCTCGACTTCGAACGCACGTGGTGGTCGATGACGGGGCCGAAGGAGGCCCACATCCGGGAGCAGTTCGAGCTGTCGGCCGCCCGCTACTACCAGATCCTCAACGAGCTGCTCGAGTCGCCCGAGGCCTACGACTACGACCCCCTGGTGGTCCGTCGCCTGCGCCGCATGCGGGACCGCCGTCGCCGTGCCCGCCACGAGGGCGTCACCGTCAGCGAGCCCCCGAGCCGCTGACCCCGGCGGCCCGGCACGCTTCCGGGGTGCCAACCTCCCTATGATCGCCGTCGTGCACACGCCGCGGGAGCCCCAGCTGTGAGCCCGGACGATCCGGGTCGCCCGCCCGGTGGCGCGCCCGGCGCGCCGGGGCCGACCGACCCGCCCGACTCGCCGCTCGGCATGCTGGCCGACGCCACGCCGGCGCCCGTCCCCCGGCCGGCCAAGAAGGTGGTGAAGAAGGTCGTCAAGAAGGCGGTGAAGAAGGCGCCGGGCCCGGGGAGCGGCGCCGGTCAGGGTGCGCCCCCGCAGAGCAAGCCCGCCCGTCCGGCTGCCGCCGTGGCCGACGCCCCGCGCGCCCGACCTCGGCCCCCCCGGGGCGGCGACGCCATCGATGCCCTCCTCGACGACCGCACCGCGCCCACGGAGCGCACACTCGGGTCCGACGCCACCGCCACCATCAAGGGTCTGGTGATCATCGGCCTCGCCGTGCTCCTCGGGTTCGTGCTCATCTCCAGCGGCTACCAGCGCGACGGGTCGCTCGTCGCCGGCCGCCCGGCCGAGGTGGCCGAGTCCACCACCACCACGGCGTCGCCCTTCTACAACACGACCACCACCCGTCCGCTCAACGCCGCCACCACGGCCCCGCTCAAGCCGCCGGCCGACGTCACCGTGGTCGTGGCCAACGCGGCCAAGATCCCGGGTACGCCGGCAGGCGACACCACCCGCAAGGTGAGCGGGGCGGGCTACAAGACGAAGACCGCCGTCGACGACCCCAACACGGTCGCCGCCACGATCGTGTACTACGCCGAGGGCTACAAGGGGGAAGCCGAGGCGCTGGCCAAGCTCCTCAAGCTCGACCCGTCGAAGACCGGTCCCATGCCGAGCCCCCAGCCCACCTTCGCCCAGGGGGCCCAGCTCGTGGTGGAGCTCGGCCCCGACTTCGACCCCCAGAGCGTCAAGGGCTGACGAGCCGGCGGGGCAGCATCACGGCGGCGGTAGGCGGACCCGGCATGCACCCTGATCCCCTCGCCACGTTCGCGGCTGCGGCCCAACACGCCGCGCTGTTCACCGACTTCGACGGGACGCTGTCGGACATCGTGGCCGACCCGGCCGATGCCCGACCCCACGGCGACGCCGCCGACCTGCTCGGCATCCTCGCCGGCCGGCTCGCCATCGTCTGCGTCCTCTCCGGCCGCCCCATCGCCTTCCTCGAGCCCTTCTTCCCCGACCCGGCCATCCGGCTGGTGGGGCTCTACGGCCTCGAGCAGCGCATCGGTGGCGCCCGGATCGATCTTCCCGGCGCGGGCGTGTGGCGGGAGGTCGTGGCCGACACGCTCGCCGCCGCCGGCACCGGGCCGGCCGGGATGCGGGCGGAGGGCAAGGGCCTGTCGCTCACGTTGCACTACCGGGAGCACCCCGAGATCGAGGATGCCGTGGCCACGTGGGCCGCGGGGCAGGCCCGCCGGACCGGCCTCGTCGCCCGCCGGGCCCGCATGTCGGTCGAGCTGCATCCCCCGATCGAGGTCGACAAGGGCTCCGTGCTGCGGGCCGCCGTCGAGGCCGCCGACCAGGCCAGCGACGAGGCCGGTGGCGCCGCCATCGAGGCGGATGTCGGCGGTGACCGCGCCACCGGCGAGCGCGAGCCGACGGTGCGGGCCGTGTGCTTCATGGGCGACGACGCCGGCGACCTCACCGCCTACGACGCCCTCGATGCGCTGGCGGCGACGGGCCGGCACACCGTCCGGGTGGCGGCGGCCAGCCCCGAAGCCGTGCCCGAGCTGCTGGCCCGGGCCGACGTCACGGTGGACGGGCCCGGTGCCGTCGTCGCCATCCTCCGGGAGCTGGTGGGCGCCACCGCCCCCCGGCGCTAGCGGCCGATCTCGGCCGCCGCGAGCTGGTCATCGAGCCAGTCGCCCGGCGAGCGGGCCGCCGCCAGCTCGCGGAGGCGGGCGGCCCGGGCGACGCGCTCGGGGTCGTCGGGATCCATGGCCAGGGCGCGGTGCAGCGTGTCGGCCGTGCCGGTGATGTCGAACGGGTGCACGGGCAGGGCCGCGTCGGCCAGCTCGTCCCACGCCCCGGCTTCGGGCGAGAGCAGGAGCACGGCGTCGCGCTGGTTCAGCAGCGGGGCCTCCTTGGCCACCAGGTTGAGGCCGTCGCGGATCGGGTTCACCATGACGACATCGGCCAGGGTCAACGCGGCCAACGACAGGGCGTAGTCGTCGGAGGCGTCGAGGTGGATCGGCGTCCAGGTCGAGGTGCCGAAGCGCTCGTTGATGCGGGCCACCGTGGCATCGACCTCCTGCCGGTAGGTGCGATACGCGGGGACGCCGGTGCGGGAGGGATACACGAAGGCGCCGAAGACCACACGGCCGAGCCACTCGGGATGGCGCTCGAGGAGGTCCTCGTAGGCGAGGAACCCGCGCACGAGGTTCTTGCTCAGCTCGATGCGGTCGACCCGGGCGACCAGCCGCCGTTCGCCGACCACGGCGGCGAGGCGGGCCACCGCCGTCTGGGTGGCGGCGTCGGCGGCGGAGCGGGCCAGGCCGTGGGCATCGGTGGCGAGCGGGGAGACGAACGTGGGCGGGACGTGCCCGATCGCCGCCCGGCACGCCGTGTCGAACGCCGACGCCCAGCGGGCGGAGTGGAAGCCGCAGGCGTCGTTGCCGGCGAGACCCTCGAAGAGCTCTCGACGGACGGCGTCGGGCAGCACGGTGCACAGACCGGGCGCGGCGAACGGGGTGTGCGAGAAGTGGACCAGGGACAGGTCGGCGCGGGCGGCCCGCACCATCGGGGCCAGGAGGGCCAGGTGGTAGTCCTGCACGAGGACCACGGCGTCGCCAGGCGCGGTGGCGATCACGGTGTCGGCGAAGCTCCGATTGACCGACCGGTACGCGTCCCAGGCCACGTCGAAGCGGCGGTCGAACACCGGCGACCGCACCAGGTCGAACAGGTGGTGGTGCAGGAACCACAGCACCGCGTTGCCCACCTCGTCGTAGGCCAGGCGGAAGGTCTCCGGGTCGGGGGCCACGTACTGCAGCCGGAACCCGGCCGCCTCGATGGGGACACCGGACGCGGCGCTGCGCTCGGTGTCGTTGAACGCGGCGGCGATCCAGGTGGCCCCGGTGCCGACCATCAGGGGACTGAGCCCGCTGGCCAGCCCGCCGGCGGCCCGGCGCGCCCGGGCCGGCCCGCCCGCCGCGTCGGGGGCGAGGCTCACGGGCCCACGGTTCGAGACGACGACCACAGGCCGGTCGGAATGCACCGGGTCACGTGCCACGCGCCGTCGACCCTACATGCGACCATGGGGCATGCGAGTCCTGGTCGCGCCCGACAAGTTCCGCGGCACCATCGATGCGGCCGGCGCGGCGGCGGCGATGGCCACAGGCGTGCTCGAGGCGCGGCCCGACGCCATCTGCAAGGCCTTCCCCATGGCCGACGGCGGCGAGGGCACGCTGGAGGTGCTGGGGGGCGCCAACCGCACCACCACGGTGTCGGGTCCGCTCGGCGATCCCGTCGATGCCGGGTGGCAGCTGCGGCGGGGGCGGGCCGTGATCGAGATGGCGCGGGCCTCGGGACTCGACCTCGTGGGCGGCGCCGAGGGCAACGATCCCCTGGCCGCCTCCACCTTCGGCACGGGCGAGCTGATCACTGCCGCCCTCGATGCCGGTGCCCGCCACATCATCGTGGCCGTGGGAGGGTCGGCCACCACCGACGGCGGGCTGGGGGCGCTCCGGGCCATGTACCCCACCCAGCGCCTGCGGGGCGTGCAGCTGGTCGTGGCCTGCGACGTCCGGATCCCGTTCGTGGAGGCGGCCCGGCGGTTCGCACCCCAGAAGGGGGCGACCCCGGCCCAGGTGGCGCTGCTCGAGCGCCGCCTCGAGCGTCTCGTGCAGACCTACCAGCACGACTACGGGGTCGACGTGTCGGCCATCGAGGGCGGCGGCGCCGCCGGCGGGCTGGCCGGGGGCCTCGCCGCGGTGGGGGCCGAGCTCGTGCCCGGCTTCGAGGTGGTGGGGGAGGCCCTCGGCCTGTTCGACGCCCTCGCCGAGGCCGACCTCGTGATCACCGGCGAGGGCTTCGTCGACGAGGGGAGCTTCGAGGGGAAGGTGGTGGGCGGCGTGGCCGAGGCGGCCGAGGAGCTCGGCGTGCCGGTGCTGGTGGTGGCCGGTCAGGTGTTCGGCGACGTCGCCGACCGGGTGCGCTGCGTGTCGCTGGTGGAGCGCTTCGGCGACGAGCGGTCTCGCACCGCCACCGCCGCTTGCCTCACCGACGCGGTGGCCGAAGCGGTGGCCGCCCTCTGAGCCCGGGTCAGGTCGACCGCTGCTTGAGGGCGGTGAAGACCTTGAACACCAGGAAGACGATGAGGGCGATGAAGGCCAGGCGCAGCACCACCAGCAAGGTGCCGACGACGAACCCGGCGATGCTGATCGCGCCGATGATGGCGAGGACGCCGACGACGGCGTAGGCGATCAGCGGGAAGCTCGAGGAGCGGGTGGACTCGGACATGGCACGGACCTCCGGCGGGGACGACGGTCCTGACTCCAGAGGGGATGGACCGTTACCGAGAGCGTACGGACACCCGGCCCGGGCCGGTAGGGCGGAGGGATGGTCCTTTGTCCGATCTTCACGCCCGGCGGGCCGGCCCTACGATGCGGCCATGACCGACAGCACCGACCTCGCTGCCCTCGATGCCACCGCCCAGGCCGAGCTCGTCCGCCGCGGCGAGGTGTCGCCGCTCGACCTCGTCGACGCCGCCATCGAGCGGATCGAGCGCCGCAACCCCGAGATCAACGCCGTGATCCTTCCCCGCTTCGAGCAGGCGCGGGCGGAGGCCGCGGCGGCGGCCTCGGGTCCCGACGCGCCGTTCCGGGGCGTGCCCATGGTGCTGAAGGACCTCGACGGCGTGTCGGCCGGCGACCCCTACCACGCCGGGACGCGGGGCCTGCGGGCCCGGGGCCACGTCGCCGACCACGACAGCCACCTCGTCACCCGGTTCCGGGAGGCGGGCTTCATCGTCGTCGGGCGGGCCAACACGCCGGAGCTGGGGCTCGTGCCCACCACCGAGCCGTTGTCCTACGGTCCGGCCCGCAACCCCTGGAACACGGCCCACTCGACCGGCGGGTCGAGCGGTGGCCCGGCCGCGGCCGTCGCCTCGGGCATGGTCCCGATCGGGCACGCCGGCGACGGCGGCGGGTCGATCCGCATCCCGGCCAGCGAGTGCGGCCTCGTCGGCTTCAAGCCCTCCCGGGCCCGCCACTCGCTCGGCCCCGAGGCCGGCGAGGCGTGGGGTGGTCTCGTGGCCCGCCTCGCCGTGACCCGCACCGTGCGCGACACCGCCGCCGTGCTCGATGCCGTGCAGGGCACCATGCCGGGCGACCCCTACACCGCGCCCCCGCCGTCGCGGCCGTACCTCGACGAGGTCGGGGCCGACCCCGGCCACCTGCGCATCGGGTTCACCCTCGCCTGCCCCGATCCCGCCGTGGCGGTCCATCCCGAGTGCGTGGCCGCAGTGGAGGGTGCCGTCCGGCTGCTCACGGCCGAGGGCCACCGGGTCGAGGAGGCCCAGCCCGCACCGTGGGCCGACCCGAGCACCATGGCCGAGCTCACGACGCACTTCATCAACTGCTACGCGGCCTGGACGCTGGCCGACGTCGAGCATCTCGCGGCCGCCACGGGCGGGCCATTCGGTCCCGACGACCTCGAACCCAATACCTGGGCCCTCGTCGAGATGGGCAAAGGGGTGACCGCCCTCCAGTACCTGCAGGCCCAGTCGATGATGAACGACTACTGCCGGTCGATGGCCGCCTTCTGGGCCGACGGGTACGACCTCCTGCTGAGCGCCACCATCCCCGAGCCGCCCCCGACGCTCGGACAGTTCGACGCCACCGACGACAACCCGATGGTCGGGCTGTTCCGGTCGGCGGCCGTGGTGCCCTACACGATCCCGTTCAACATCACCGGCCAGCCGGCGATCTCGCTGCCGCTGCACTGGTCGGCCGACGGCCTCCCGATCGGGGTGCAGCTCGTGGCCGCCTACGGCCGGGAGGACCTGCTCATCCGGGTCGCCGCCCAGCTCGAGACGGTCGCCCCGTGGGCCGACCGGCGCCCGCCCCACTGGGCCTGAGCGCCGCAGAGGAGGAAGCCGGCCAGGGCCCGGGTCAGGTCAGGGCTCGGGTTCGGGTGCGGGGTCGATCGGGGAGGGACCGTGCCGCCCGTCCCCGTCCCCCTCGGCGTCGCCACCGGGCGGCCCCACGTAGCGGCTGAGGCGCAGCTCCTTGGGCGGGGGCTGGTCGACCTTCACCATCGCCCGGGCCACGACCTCGAGGGCGTCGGCGGTGTCGGGGCCGGCGTCGTGGCGCACGGCGTGGAGGGCCTGGCCCTTGGGCGAGCCGGTGAGTCCGGCCACGAGCTCGGCCAGCCGGCCCTCTCGCTCGACCTCGGCCGTGTCGCGCCGTCGGGCGCGCCGACCGGGACGGGCCGGGGGGTCGGACGGGCCGGGCGGAGGCTCGGCTGTGGCGCCTGGCGGCTCACCGAGACCCGCGGCCATCGCTCCCTCCTGCTCCGTCGTCGTGGTGTGGACGGTGGGGCTGCTCGCCCGCACCTTCCTCCACCTTTCGGCGGGCCGAGCGGCGGTGTGAGGTTCCTCGGCCGAAAATCGCTCAGTGGCGGGGGTGGCGCTCGCGGTACTCGGGCAGGCCGGCGAGCGGCGGGCGCTGGCGGGCTTCGACGTAGGCGGGGTCGAGACCGGGCCGGACCAGCACGGCCACGTCGGCGATCTCGTGGCCGGCCCGGGTGAGCGCGGCCTGGAGCACCGCGGTGGCCTGCGGTCCGAGCTCCTCGAGGGAGCGGTTGCGGTGGGTGCGGGTGCCGAGGTCGACCTGGGCGACGGCGTGCTCGCCGGCCAGGCGCACGACGTCGATGAGGAGCGCCAGGTCGACGCCGTAGCCGACGACGAAGGGGAGCCGTTCGAGCACGTCGCGGCGGCCGGCGTACTCGCCCGACAGCGGTTGGACGATGGCGCCGAGGGCCGGGAACAGGATCGACAGCACCGGCCGGGCCGCCAGCTCGGTGACCCGGCCACCGCCGGCGCCGGCGTCGGACACGGGCCGGCGGTAGAAGCCCTTCACGAAGGCCAGATCCGGTCGGCTGATGAGCGGCCCGGCCAGCCCGGTGACGTAGCCCGGGTGGAAGTCGGTGATGTCGGCGTCGCACCACACGATCAGGTCGCCCGAGGACGCGAACACCGACTTCCAGAGGGCCTCGCCCTTGCCGTGGCCCTCGCCGTGGTCGGGGAGGACGTCGGCGGCCTGGACCACGGTGGCGCCGGCGTCGGTGGCGATGCGGGCGGTGGCGTCGGTCGAGTGGTCGTCGACCACGAGGATCTCGTCGACCAGGGGTACCTCCTCGACCAACGCGGCGCGCACCGATTCGACGATCGGACCGATGGTGGAGGCCTCGTCGCGGGCGGGGATGCACACCGACAGGGTCCGGCCGGCCTTGCGCTCGCTGAGCGAGGCGGCCTGGAACTCGTCGTGGTGGAAGGTGCGGATCACCGAGGCGGGCACCCCCAGATGGTCACCGACGCCGTCGTGGGGCGCAAGGCCGGTAGCGGCAGGGGCACGGGCCGGGAAGGTGTGCCGCCTCCGGGTGGTTGTGGCTCGGGCCGGTCCAACTACGCTTCCGGCCCCGGAACCGCATCGAGGGAGTCGCATCCATGTCCGTCACCGTTCGCATCCCGCCCACGCTCCGCACGCTCACCGGCGGCGCCGCCTCGGTCGAGGTCGAGGGCGACACCGTCTCGGCGGTGATCGACGCGCTCGACGCCGTCCACCCCGGGTTCAAGGGCAAGTTGCTCGATGACGCCGGCAGCCTGGTGCGGTTCGTGAACGTGTTCGTCGACGACGAGGACGTGCGGTTCATGGAGGGCCTGGGCACCGCGGTCGCCGCCGGCGGGACGGTGTCGATCATGGCCGCCGTGGCCGGCGGCGCCTGAGGCCCGGCCGCCGTGGCCGGCGGCGCGTGACGGCCGGCCGATCCTTCCGATTTGAAGTGTCGTCACGCTCGGTGTGGAGAGACGATCCGATGGTCCCTGTGCGTGACCCGCGCTTGAGCCGTCCGGCTCATTGAGGGGACCGAACGGCCCATTGGGGTCAAGTGGGCGCGCACATCGGCCCGATGCTGTCTGCGAGTAGCGGCGGCGGAACTCGGCGGCGGGAACCAATGCCAGCGAGACCGGCTGATCTTCGGACCAGCCGGTTTTCGCACTTTTCGGGCCGGGTCAGAGCAGGGCGAGCATCTCGCGGCGGGGTGGGCCGAGCGGGGGTTCGGGGTCGCGCTCGTCCCTGGCCTGGTACACCTCCATGACGCGGGCGAGCACCTCGGCGTCGGTGAAGAGGGCGTCGGGCCGGTCGAGCAGGTTGAACATCCGCACGAAGGCGCGGAACACCGAGGCGTGGAGCCGGAGGGCCGGCATCACCCCGTCGATGAGGAGGTCGCGCATGAAGGCGGCGGGGTCGGCGTCCGTGCCCGCCGCGTCGGTGCCCGGCGGGTCGGCGGCCTCCGGGTCGGCGGCCCCGCCGGTCCCGTCCTTGGCCTCGCGCTCTCTCGCCGCGGCGTCGCGGGCCATGCGGTCCTGCTGGCGTGCCGCCTGGTACCACGGCGCGATCTCGCGGGCGCACGCCTCCTCGTAGGCCCGGCCCCGCTCGTCGTGGTCGGCGCCGTGGGCGGCGGTGGCGTCGGCCAGCAGCGCGGCCTGGACGAGGGCGAGGGAGCAGCCCCGCCCGTAGAGCGGGTTGGTGCAGGTGTGGGCGTCGCCGACGGCGTGGAGCCCGGGCACGAGCGGTCGACCGTCCTCGGAGGTGAAGGTGATCGCCCGGTTGATGAGCCCGGCCATGACGTGCACCGGGGTGAGGGGCTCGGCCAGCGCGGGGTCGGCCCACGCCGCGGTTGCGGGCAGGGCCCGGGCGGCGGCGTCGAAGCGGTCGGGGTCGAGCAGGCGGCTGCGGAGCTCGTCGTCGTGGGTGCGGACGGCGAAGGTGACCGAGAACGTCCGGTTGTCGCCCTGGAAGATGGCGTACTTGAGGTAGCCGAGGTCGCCGCCGATCGGCCCGCTCTGGTCCGGCGGCACGGCACCGTCGCAGAGCCGGTAGAAGCGGCTGAGGTACACGATGCCGGTGTCCTCCTCCTCGACGTCGAGGGGCGTGCCGGCCGCAGCCAACCAGGCGGCGATGGGGGAGCGGCGGCCGTTGGCGGCGATCACCAGGTCGGCGCGGTGTTCGACCGGCGAGCCGTCGCCGTCGGTGACGACCACGCCCCGGACCCAGGGCCGGCCGTCGGGCCGGCGGTCGATGACGAGTCCCTCGGCGGCGTGGCCGTCGAGGAGGCGCACGTTGGGGTCGTCGAGGACGGCGTGCCGCAGGACCCACTCGAAGGTGGTGCGGCGGCAGGCCAGCGCCACGAGGTCCTCGTCCTCGGGCACCGGCGTGGGGTCGTCGATGGTGTCGGGCATCATCTCGGCGAAGCGCATCTCGGTGGCACCGGCGTCGAGCAGGCGGGCGAGGACGTCGGGGTAGCGGTCGCGCAGCAGGTTGCGCAGCCGGGCGAGGAGGGCGTGGCTGTGACGGACCTGCGGTGCGCCGCGCCGGTTCCAGTCGAAGGCGTGGTCGGGGTCGGCGGGCAGCGGCGTGGCGTCGCGCTCGAGGACGGTGACGAGGTGGCCGGCGCGGGAGAGGGCCAGGGCGGAACCCAGGCCGGCGACCCCGCCGCCCATCACGATGCACTGGAGCGGCGCTGCTCCGTGGTCGGCCGTCACGGGTCCCCCTTCGTCGTCCGCCGTCGGTCCGCCGGTTGGGCCGATCGGCGGGCCGAACGTACCCGCGGGTCCCGGGCCGGGCGGAATCCGTCCGGGTGAGGTTGCGATCGGTGGACGGGGGTGGTTTGCTGTGCCCGTTAGCACTCACCTCTGGAGAGTGCTAAAACAAGACCCCGCCCCGGGGGAACGGGGCGCCAGCCAGATGCAAGGTCTGCCGCAGCGTCGCTGCGGCCTCACGACGGAGGCAGTCGATGCCCAAGATCATCTCGTTCGACGAAGAAGCACGCCGTGCCCTCGAGCGGGGCATGAACCAGCTCGCCGACGCCGTTCGGGTGACGCTCGGCCCGAAGGGTCGCAACGTCGTGCTCGACAAGAAGTGGGGCGCGCCGACGATCACCAACGACGGTGTGTCGATCGCCAAGGAGATCGAGCTCGAGGACCCCTACGAGCGGATCGGTGCCGAGCTGGTCAAGGAGGTCGCCAAGAAGACCGACGACGTCGCCGGTGACGGCACCACCACGGCCACCGTGCTGGCGTGGTCGATGGTTCGCGAGGGCCTGCGCAACGTGGCCGCCGGGGCCAACCCGATGTCGGTGAAGCGGGGCATCGAGGCCGCCGTCGAGGCCGCCGTGGCCTCCATCAAGGAGAACGCCAAGGAGGTCGAGGACAAGAGCCAGATCGCCAACGTCGCCGGCATCTCCGCCGCCGATCCCGAGATCGGCGAGATGATCGCCGAGGCCATCGACAAGGTGGGCAAGGACGGCGTGATCACGGTCGAGGAGAGCCAGACCTTCGGCATGGAGATGGACTTCGTCGAGGGCATGCGCTTCGACAAGGGCTACATCTCGCCCTACTTCGTGACCGACCCGGAGCGCATGGAGGCCTCGCTCGAGAACCCCTACATCCTCCTCGTCGGCTCCAAGATCGGCTCGGTCCGTGATCTCGTGCCGGTGCTCGAGAAGGTCATGCAGTCGGGCAAGCCGCTGGTGATCATCGCCGAGGACGTGGAGGGAGAGGCGCTCGCCACCCTCGTCGTCAACAAGATCCGCGGCCTGTTCCAGTCGGTGGCGGTCAAGGCCCCCGGCTTCGGCGACCGCCGCAAGGCGATGCTCCAGGACATGGCCATCCTCACCGGCGGCCAGGTGATCTCCGAGGAGGTCGGTCTCAAGCTCGAGAACACCACCCTCGACCTGCTCGGCTCGGCCCGCAAGATCGTGGTCACCAAGGACGAGACCACCATCATCGAGGGCACCGGCTCGGAGGACGACCTCAAGGGTCGCATCAACCAGATCAAGGCCGAGATCGACAAGACCGACTCCGACTACGACCGGGAGAAGCTCCAGGAGCGCCTGGCCAAGCTCTCCGGTGGTGTGGCCGTCCTCAAGGTCGGCGCCGCTACCGAGGTCGAGCTCAAGGAGAAGAAGCACCGCATCGAGGACGCCGTCTCCACCACGAAGGCGGCCATCGAGGAGGGCGTCGTCGCCGGCGGCGGCACCACGTTGCTGCGGGCCCAGGCCAAGGTCCTCGACGTGGCCAAGGATCTCCCGGCCGACGAGGCGACCGGCGCCCGCATCGTGGCCCACGCCCTGGAGGAGCCGCTGAAGCAGATCGCCAAGAACGCCGGCCTCGAGGGCGGCGTGGTCGTCGAGCGGGTCCGCAACCTCGACAGCGCGACCGAGGGTCTCAACGCCGCCACCGGCGAGTACGAGGACCTCACCAAGGCCGGCATCATCGACGCCGCGAAGGTCACCCGGTCGGCGCTGCAGAACGCCGCGTCGATCGCCGCGCTGTTCCTCACCACCGAGGCCGTCATCGCCGACAAGCCCGAGAAGGCGGCGCCGGCGATGCCCGGCGGCGGCATGGACGATTTCTAGGCCAGGTCCCACCGGCCGACTGGATTTTCCAGAATCCGGTTCTATACTGTGTTCATCACGCCACCGGGGAAACCCCGATGGCACCAGATCCCACCCCACCCACGTTTCGGGGACGGCTTTCGAGCCGTCCCCGAAACGTTTTTTCTCCCATGCCATCGGGCCGGTCGCTAGGGTCGGCACCGTGGCGCTCCATCGGACGATCGATCCTCAGAAGGCGCTGCGATGGGAGCGGTCCCGCATCGCCAAGTCGCTGCTCGGCCAGGCCGTGCTCGCCGTTGTCGTCATCGCCGCCGCGTACGCGGTCCGCACCGCCGTCGTGAACTGGGACAGCGAACGCATCCCGCTGACCGGCACCATGGTCGAAGCGGCCGGGGCCGACGGGATGGCGGCGGTCCGCTATCGCGACCCGGCCGGGACCGAGCACATCAAGCGGCTCAAGGTCGACCAGAAGTTGAGCGGCTCGGTGGTCAAGCTGGAGATCCGTCACGGGGCCTACGACGAACCCCGCTCGGAGGGGATGTGGGTGTACACCGCCGTCCTCGCCGTCCCGTGGGTGATCCTGGCGGGGAGCCTCCTGCCCCTCGCCGCCGCCTTCCGCCGCGCCGGCCAGCTGGGGCGGGTGCGCCGGGCCAAGCGGGTGCTCGAGTCGGGGCGCTCGTTCCCGGGCCTGTTCGACTGGTACCGCAAGGGTGACGGCCGCGGCCGGCGATCCGTGGCCCGCATCCGTTCCACCGAGGACGTCTGGGAAGAGCGGACGGTGGAGCTCGGCGGGGAGCGTCTGGGCATCGACCCGTCGTCGACGTACGAGTGCCAGGTGTGGGGCGAGCCCCGCGGGCCCGAACCGATCGTCGTCGTGGCCGACTCCTGGACCTACGTGCTGCTCCGCTAGGCCCCGTCGGGGTCAGCCGGCGAGGTCGCCGGCGTAGACGGTGGCCCGGTCGTCTCGCACGAAGCCGGCCAGGGTGAGCCCGCCCCGCCGGGCCACGTCGACGGCCAGGGCGGAGGGAGCGCTCACCGAGGCGAGGAGCGCGAACCCGCCGGCCCACGCCTTGAGGGCCAGCTCGTAGCTGGCCCGGCCGCTGACGAAGAGCCCGAGCGGTGACCCCGGCGACGGCAGCGCAGCGTCGAGCAGCAGACGGCCGACGACCTTGTCGACGGCGTTGTGTCGGCCGATGTCTTCCCGTACGCACCGCAGGGACCCGTCGGGGGCGAAGGCAGCGGCGGCGTGGACCGAGCCCGTGGCCGCGAACAGCGGTTGGTGGGCCACCATGGCCCCGGCGACGGCGGCCACCGTGGCGCGGTCGAACGGCGACGACGCCGGCAGCGGGGCCAGGCGGTCGGCGAGGGCGTCGAGCTGCTCGGTGCCGCACAGCCCGCAGGAGCTCGACGTCGGGGTGAGCCGGGGGGTGGGGGCCGGCGCCACGCCCCCCGTCTCGACCGACACGACGTTGAACCCGGTGTCGGTGGCCGAACCGGTGGCGCAGTAGCGGCAGGTGATGACCGGCGCGCCGGCGAGCAGGCCCTCGGTGTGGCAGTACCCAACGGCCAGCTCGAAGTCGTGGCCGGGCGTGCGCATGGTGGTGGCGACGAGCACGTCGTCGAGGCGGATCGACAGCGGTTCCTCCTCCGCCAGCTCCTCCACGACCCGGGTGCGCTCGGCGCCCGACCATCGGGTGGCCAGTTCCTTCCGGGTGCGTCCTCGGGGCATCGGTGCAGGCTACCGACGCTGCTCCCGGTCGGCCCGGTCGACTCTTCCCCGGACGGGAGGCGCCCGTACACTCGTCGGGTGATCGAACCGGCCATCCCGTCGACCGGGTGGGGCGTGCTCCACCTCTTCTGCCAGGCCACCCCGCTGGCCTCGGCCGCAGCCGTGCGGGAGGCCGTCGGCGCGGCCGAGGGCGCCGGGGTGCAGGTGGTGTCCGTCGCCGTCCTCGGCCACAAGGCCGATGTCGCCTTCATGGCGCTCGGGCCCGACCTCTGGGTGCTGCGGCGACTCCAGACCGCGCTGCAAGGGGCGGGCCTGGCCGTGGTCGACAGCTACGTCTCGCTCACGGAGCTGTCCGAGTACGCCCAGGGTGTGCCCGACGAGATGAAGCAGGCCCGACTGCACCCGAACCTCCCCCCCGAGGGGAAGCCGGCCTGGTGCTTCTACCCGATGTCGAAGCGTCGTGAGGCGGTGGGCAACTGGTTCACCCTCCCCTACGACGAGCGCAAGGAGCTCATGTACGAGCACGGTGCGTCCGGACGGAAGTTCGCCGGCCGGGTCCTGCAGGTGGTGACCGGCTCCACCGGCGTCGACGACTACGAGTGGGGGGTCACGCTCTTCGCCGTGCATCCCGACGACCTCAAGGAGGTCGTCTACACCATGCGCTTCGACCGGGCCTCGGCCGTCTACGCCGAGTTCGGCCCCTTCTACACCGGCATGGTCGCCCCGCTCGACGACGTGCTGCGCGAGGTGGGGATCACCGAGCCATGAGCATCACGGTCCCCCGCGACGGCACCGCGGCCGCGGCCGACGTGGCGGCCGAGGACTCGCTCGCCCGGCTGGCGGCCGAGCTCCGTCGCCTCGACCGGGTCGTCGTCGCCTTCAGCGGCGGCGCCGATTCGGCCCTCGTCGCCGCGGTGGCCACGCGGGAGCTGGGGATCGACAAGGTGCTGTGCGTCACCGCCGTCTCCCCGTCGCTGGCCGGAACCGAACGGGCGGACTGCGCCCGGCTGGCCGCCGTCTGGGGCCTCCGCTGGCGGGAGGTGGCCACCGACGAGATGGAACGGGCGGCCTACCGCGTCAACGACGCCGACCGGTGCTTCCACTGCAAGGACGCGCTCATGGACGCGTTGGCGCCGTGCGCCGCGGCCGAGGGGGCCACGGTCGTGCTGGGGGTGAACCTCGACGACCTCGCCGATCACCGGCCCGGCCAGCGGGCGGCGCGAGAGCGGGGCGCCCGCTTCCCGATGGTGGATGCCGGCCTCACCAAGGCCGACGTGCGGGCCGTGTCCCGCCACCTCGGGCTCGACACCTGGGACAAGCCGGCGGCAGCCTGCCTCGCCTCCCGGATCCCCTACGGGACCCCGGTCGAGCTCGGCGTGCTCTCGGCCGTGGAGCGGGCGGAGCGGGCGCTGCACCGGCTCGGCTTCCCGGCCGTGCGGGTGCGGCACTACGGCGACACGGCGCGGCTGGAGGTGCCCCTGGCCGACCTCGCCGCCGTGGTGGCCGAGCGGGCGGCGGTGAGCGAGGCGGTCCACGCCGCCGGCTACCGCTACGTCACCCTCGACCTCGACGGGCTGCGGTCGGGCAACCTGAACGACGCGCTCGGCTGACGTCCACCGTTGCCGGCGACGGCCGTCGAGCGGCGGTCGACACGACGGCCTGAACACTGTTAACCTCGAACCATGGCCCAACTGATCGCCAAGATCGCCCAGCGGAAGGCCGACGAACCGGCCCTCATCGACGAGCGGGGGACGACCACGTGGTCGGCGTTCGACGAGCGGGTGAACCGCCTCATCGCCGCGCTGCGGGGCCGCGGTCTCGCCACCGGCGACACCGTCGCCGTGCTGTCGGGCAACCGCCGAGAGCTCTTCGAGGCCACCGCCGCCTACATGCACGGCGGATGGATCGGCGTGCCGGTCAACTGGCACTGGACGGCCGAGGAGCTGGCCTACGTGGTGGGCGACGCCGGCGCCCGCGCCCTGATCGTCGAGGACCAGTTCCTCGCCACTGCGGTCGCCGCCCGCGACGCGCTCGGTGCCTGCGACCTGGTGGTGGTCATCGGCGACGATGCGCCGGACGGGTGGGTCCGGTACGAGGACCTGCTGGCCGAGGGCGGCACCGACGAGCCAGACGACCAGGTCACCGGCGGCCCGATGTTCTACACGTCGGGCACCACCGGGTTCCCCAAGGGCGTGAAGTCGGCCCTCACGCGGGTCGGTGAGGACGTCGGCCTGTGGGAGCTGGTGGCGGGGTCCTTCGCCGGGATGCTCGGCGCGCCGTCGGACGGCGTCACCCTCCTCGAGGGGCCGGCCTACCACTCGGCCCAGTGGGTGTTCTCCGTGTTCCCGCTGTTGGGGGTGGGCAGCGCGCTGGTGACCCGGCACCGCTTCGATCCGCAGGAGACCCTCGAGCTGATCGACCGCCACCAGGTGACCAACCTGCACCTGGTGCCCACCCAGTTCATCCGGATGCTCAAGCTGCCCGACGACGTGCGGGCGTCGTTCGACGGCTCGTCGTTGGTGTCGGTCTTCCACGGGGCGGCGCCGTGCTCGCCCGAGGTCAAGCGCCAGATGCTGGCGTGGTGGGGTCCGGTGGTGAGCGAGTATTACGGCGGCACCGAGGGCGGGTTCCTCTCGATCATCTCGGGGGAGGAGTGGCTGGCCCGCCCCGGCAGCCTCGGCAAGGCGCTCCCGATCGTCGAGATCGCCATCCTCGACGACGAGGCCCGCCCCTGCCCCGCCGGCACCGCGGGCCAGATCTGGTTCCGCAGCCTCATGGGCAACGACTTCGAGTACCACAACGCGCCCGACAAGACGGCCTCGGCCCACACCACCGACGGCTACGGCACCCTCGGCGACATCGGGTACTTCGACGACGACGGCTACCTCTTCATGAGCGACCGGAAGATCGACATGATCATCAGCGGTGGGGTGAACATCTACCCGGCCGAGATCGAGGGCGTGCTGGTGACCCACCCGGCCGTGGCCGACGCCGCCGTGTTCGGCGTGCCCGACGACGAGTTCGGCGAGCAGGTGAAGGCCGCGGTCGAGCTGGCCGACGGCTTCGAGCCGTCGGCGGCGCTGGCCGAGGACCTCATCGCCCACGTCCGGGAGCACCTCGCCGGCTACAAGGCGCCCCGGTCCGTCGACTTCGAGGACCGGCTGCCGCGCACGCCCACGGGCAAGCTGCTCAAGCGCACCCTGCGGGACCCCTACTGGGAGGCGGCGGGGCGTAGCATCTGAGCGACGCCGTTCCACGGGGCGAGCTGGGCAGGCTCGCGTGAGGAGGTTTGCGACATGGCGCGTGGTGCATCACCGCTCATGGCACGGGGGTCCCAGCGGGCCAGGCCCGGGGGCGGCGGCGGCGCCGGGTCGGTCCTGATCGTCTTCGTCGTCATCGCCGTGGTGGCCGGCGGGCTCGTGTGGTACTTCTACGCCGGCGGCCCCGGGTCGAAGAAGACGGGCGGGATCGGTGGGGAGTACCAACCGGTCAACCCGCCCAGCGTCTCGGTCACGATCAAGCAGCCCCTCTGACCGTCCCGGCCCGGCGCCGGTGCACCTGATCGCCGGTGCATCTCCGCGGGTCCCGACGATCGCCGGTGCACTTGCGCGGCCCAGGCCCGAGGAAACGCACCGGCGACATCGCCGGTGCGGGAACCTGCACCGGCGATGGGCGGGAACGGGCGCCGGGGGCCGGGGGCCGGGCGCCGGTCGGCGCCGTGACGGACGGGTCGGGGAGGGGCCGTCAGCCGAGGGCGGGCCCGGCGGTGTCGCCGGGAGAGACCCGGGTCCACATCGGGAAGCTGATGTGCTCGACGCCGAGCCATTCGACCACCCGGCCCTTGGCCCGCAGCCCTTCCACGCAGCGGTGAGCGACCTGGGGGTCGCCCACCATGACCGAGTAGTCGGACACGGTGACGAGCAGCGGGCCGGAGCTCTCGTCGGCGTCGCCGTCGCGGAGGAGGGCGTCCACCTCGAGCGTGGGCCGCTCCGGGTGGGTCCGGTCGATGGGCCAGCAGTGGTACACCACCCCCTCGAACACCGACAGCGCCCGGATCCGCATGCCCGCATCATGGCGGATCCCGACCGCGTTCGTCCTCCGGCCCGGCAGACTGGCGCCCATGTCGATGCCCCGTCCCTTCGCCCGCCCCGAGCGCATCGAGCCCGGACCGGGCCAGGAGTCGGTCTGGGACTACCCCCGTCCCCCGCGCCTCGAACCGACGGCCCAGCGGCTCCAGGTGGTGCTGGCCGGCGCCACGGTGGCCGACACGGTCCGGGGGTTCCGCGTGTGCGAGACCAGCCAGCCGCCGGCTTACTACTTCCCGCCCGACGACGTCGACCGGTCGTTGCTCGTGCCCACCCCCACCCGCACCTTCTGCGAGTGGAAGGGCACGGCCCGCTACTGGACCATCGCCGTGGGCGATCGTCTCGCGGTGGACGCCGCCTGGTCCTACGACGAGCCCGTCCCCGCGTTCGCGCCGATCACCGGCCACCTCGCCTTCTATCCCGGCCGCGTCGACGCCTGCTTCGTCGACGGCGAGCCGGTGCAGCGGATGGAGGGCGACTTCTACGGCGGGTGGATCACCAGCGCCATCGTGGGCCCCTTCAAGGGGGCGCCGGGGACGCTGCACTGGTGACCGGAGGTCAGGGCGAGGCCGACGAGGCCCGACTGGTCGAGCTGGCCGGCCAGTTGGCGGCGGCCGTCGTCGACGCGCTGCCCGGCTGGGTGGAGCGGTCCGTGCGTCGGGTGGCGGCCGAGGCCGGCGTGGACCTCGGCCCCGAGCACGAGACACTCCTGGCCGCGGAGGCCGCCGCCGCCGCTTCGGGGCCGGGCGCCGCCGTCCGCGAACTGCTGTCGCTCGACATCGACGCGCAGGCCACCGGCCCGCTGGCGCTCCTGCGCACCGCCGTCGTAAATCCCACCCGGGTGCTCGAGACGCTCGGGGTGCCGCCGGTCCGGCGCGACGCCGTGGCCGAGGCCCAGTTCCCCGACGACCCCTACGACCTCACGCCGGCGTCCTTCGCCGACATCGACCCGGGGCTGCACGAGCCGGGCCTGGCGTGGGGGGCGGCCAAGGCATTCGTGCACATGCGCCGCCACCGCCGGTGACGGCGGTCAGTTGCCCCAGCGGTCGCCGTCGTCGCCGTCGCTGAAGCGCTCCCATCCGGCCGCCTCGATCGAGCGGCCCTCGAAGAACAGGCAGCCGTCGGGGCAGGCGAACGGCATCGGCTCGTTGGCGTCGACCCGGCAGCGCTGGACGGCGTCGCCGGCGACGGTCCGGGTGGAGTAGTGGCGGCAGTCCTTGCGCACGGCCATGGCCAGAGTCTGGCGGGGCCGGCCGGCCGGAGGCGAACCGGGCGTCGGCGCGAGGTGCACCGGGATCGGTGTCGAACCCGGCGCCGGGGGCGAACCGGGGATCCTCCCGGGACAGATCCCGCTCAGTGCCCGTTCACAGACTGGAAACAATGGGGCAACGAGGCAGAAACAGCCTGTCGACATTCTTACCCCCATCTGTCGTGGACCTGCCCGAGGCATCGGGCAGGTGGGAAGGAGAGGACCCATGCCAGAAGTACCCATCGACGCCGGCAACACGGCCTGGATGCTGATCTCGACGGCCCTCGTGCTGTTCATGACCCCGGGCCTGGCGTTCTTCTACGGCGGCATGGTGCGCTCCAAGAACGTGCTCGGGATGCTCATGCAGAACTTCTTCGCCATGGGCATCCTCGGCATCCTCTGGGCCCTGATCGTGTTCAGCCTCGCCTTCGGCAAGTTCGGCGACGGCGGCTGGATCGGCAACATGGACTTCTTCGCCATGGAGGACGTCACCCAGAAGGGGGCGATCCTCGGCCAGGGCACGTGGGTCGCGGGCGGGGCCGGGCTGACGCTCACCATTCCCCTCATCCTCTTCTGCGCCTACCAGATGACCTTCGCCATCATCACGCCCGCCCTCATCACCGGTTCCACCGCCGACCGCATGAAGTTCCGGGCCTACGTGGTGTTCATCTCCGCCTGGCTGATCCTCGTGTACGCCCCCGTCGCCCACTGGGTGTTCGCCGGCGGCTGGCTGGCCAAGCTCGGAGCGCTCGACTTCGCCGGCGGGGCCGTGGTCCACATCAACGCCGGCGCCGCCGCCCTCGCCCTGTGCATCCTGCTCGGGAAGCGCAAGGGCTGGCCCGAGACGCCGATGCATCCCCACTCCCTCCCCTGGACGATGATCGGCACCGGCATCCTGTGGTTCGGGTGGGCGGGCTTCAACGCCGGCTCGGCCCTCGCCGCCGACGGCATCGCCGCCCAGGCCCTGTTCAACACCTTCACCGCCGCGTCGGCGGCGATGATCGGCTGGGTGATCGTCGAGACGATGAAGGACGGCAAGCCCACCACCCTGGGCGCGGCGTCGGGCGCCGTGGCCGGCCTCGTGGCCATCACGCCCTGCGCCGGCTTCGTCGGGGGCATGTCGGGCATCCTCATCGGGCTCGTCACCGGCGGGGTGTGTTTCCTCGCCCTCGGCCTGAAGCACCGCTTCGGCTTCGACGACTCCCTCGACGTCGTCGGCGTGCACCTCGTCGGTGGTCTCCTCGGTTCGATCCTGCTCGGCTTCTTCGCCACCACGAAGGTCAATGCCGGTGGGTTCGACGGCCTCTTCGCCGGCGGCGGGACCGACCTGCTGCTGCACCAGGTCATCGCCTCCTTCGTGACCCTCGCCTTCTCGTTCGCCGTGTCCTTCGCGATCGGTAAGGTGATCGATCTCACCATCGGGCTGCGGGTCTCCGAGGAGGACGAGGAGATCGGCCTCGACCTGTCGCAGCACGCCGAGACCGCCTACGCCTCCTGAGGACAGCCATGAAGCTCATCACCGCAGTCATCAAGCCGCACAAGCTCAACGACGTGAAGGACGCCCTCAAGGCCATCGGCGTGCAGGGGCTCTCGGTCGAGGAGATCAAGGGCTTCGGTCGCCAGGGCGGCCACACCGAGCTCTACCGGGGCGCCGAGTACCACATCGACCTGATCCCCAAGGTCCGGATCGACGTCGTGATCGACGCCGATCGGGTCCAGGAGGTGGTCGACTGCATCGTCGAGGCGGCCCGCACGGGCAAGATCGGCGACGGCAAGGTCTGGATCACGCCGGTGGAGCAGCTCGTCCGCATCCGTACGGGCGAGCTCGACGCCGACGCGGTCTGACCCGGGCCGGCCCGGCCCCGTCCGGCTGTCCGACCCCGGCGACAGCATGGTTCACTAGGCGACCATGGCCGAACCGCTCGACCGCGCCTCGCTCCTCGCCGACCGCACGCTCTCGGGCACGGCCCTGTGCCGGGCCTACTCGGCCCGGGTCGACGAGTGGATCGCCGGCCTCCTCGACGAGGCCGGCCGTCCGCCCGGCGTGGCCCTGGTGGCGGTCGGGGGGTACGGGCGGTCGGAGCTGTCACCGGCCAGCGACATCGACCTCCTCCTGCTCCACGGTGGCCAGGCCGGCGTGGCCGAGCTGGCCGACCGCATCTGGTACCCGATCTGGGACGCCGGTCTGAAGCTCGGTCACGCCGTGCGCACCATCAAGGAGACGGTCAGCCTCGCCGCCGACGATCTCGAGACGGCCACGGCCCTCCTGTCGTGCCGGCACGTGGCCGGCGACGGTGCGCTCACCTCGGACCTCCACGCCCGGGCCCTCGGCCTCTGGCAGAAGCGGTCCAAGCGGTTCCTGGCCGAGCTGAGCACCACGGTGCGCGACCGCCACGAGCGGGCGGGCGAGGTGGCCTTCCTGCTCGAGCCCGACCTCAAGGAGGGCCGGGGCGGCCTCCGTGACGTGCACGCCATCCGCTGGGCCGAGGCGGCTCACGACGTGTTGGTGGAGGGCGACGACGCCAGGCTCGCCGATGCCTACGAGCGCATCCTGTCGGCTCGCGTGGAGCTGCATCGGGCCACCGGGCGGGCCGGTGACCGGCTGGCGCTCCAGGAGCAGGAGGCGGTGGCCACCGCGCTCGGCTTCCCCGACGCTGCGGTCCTGATGCGGGATCTCAGCCGCGCCGCCCGCGACATCGCCTGGACCAGCGACGACACGTGGCGCCGGGTCGATTCGTCGCTCTCGGGCCCGCTGTCGATCCGCATCGCCCGCGACAAGGTGCTGGCCCCCGGCGTGGTGCTGCGCGAAGGCCTCGTGCATCTCGCTCTCGACGCCGACCCGCTCGCCGACCCGCACCTCGTGCTCGAGGTGGCGGCCCAGGCGGCCGAGCGCGCCGCCTGGATCGACCGCCCGTCGCTCGACCGGCTGGCGGCGGCGGCGTCGTCGGCCACGGCGGCCGGTGTGGCCTTCCCGTGGACGCCCACCGCCCGGGCCACGCTGGCCCGGCTGCTGCTGGCCGGGCTCCCGGCCATCGATGTCGTGGAGGCCCTCGATCGTCGTGGCGTCTGGGTGTGGCTCCTCCCCGAGTGGGAAGGCGTGCGCTGCAAGCCCCAGCGCAACGCCTACCACACCTACACCGTCGACCGGCACCTGTGCGTGGCGGCCGCCAACGCCGCCGCCGTGGCCTCGATGGTCGAACGCCCCGACCTGCTCGTGGTCGGCACCTTGCTGCACGACATCGGCAAGGGGTACCCGGGCGACCACACCGAGGTCGGGATTGACCTGCTGGCCGTCATCGGCCCGCGCATGGGCTTCGACGCCGAGGAGGTGGCGATCCTCCAGCAGATGGTGCGGCACCACCTGCTCCTCCCCGACGTCGCCACCCGCCGCGACCTCGACGACGACGCCACCATCGAACGGGTGGCGGGCGCGGTCGGGTCGCTCGAGGTGCTGCACCTCCTCCACGCCCTCACCATCGCCGACAGCACCGCCACGGGCCCGGCGGCGTGGAACGACTGGAAGGCCGGGCTGGTGGCCGAGCTGGCCCGCCGCACCGAGCACCTGCTCGGGGGTGGACGCCCGGCCGACGTGGCCACCGAGTCGTTCCCCACCGAGGAGCAGCTGGCCCTCCTGGCCGACCGCCAGGTGGTGGTCCGGGGCGCCGACAACCAGCTCACCGTGGCCGCCCCCGACCGGCCCGGTCTGTTCAGCCGGGTCGCCGGCACCCTGTCGCTGCACGGGCTCGACGTGCTCGGCGCCGCCGCCCACACCTCCGACGACGGCATGGCGCTCGAGGTGTTCACCGTGGAGAGCAGCTCCAGCCCGGCCGTGGCCTGGCCCAAGGTCGTGGCCGACGTCGAGGCGGTCCTGGGGGGCCGGCTCGCCCTGTCGGCGCGGCTGGCCGAGCGGGCCGAACGCTACGCCCGGGTGTCCTCGTCGCCGTCGCCGTTGCGGCGGGAGCCGTCGGTCCTGGTCGACAACGAGGCGTCGGCGTCGTCGACGGTGGTCGAGGTCCACTGCCCCGACGCCATCGGCATCCTGTACCGCATCACCCGCGCCATCGCCGAGCTCGACCTCGACATCCGGTCGGCCAAGGTGCAGACGCTCGGGCAGGAGGTGGTCGACGCGTTCTACCTGCGGGGCGCCGACGGCGCCAAGCTCACCGACCCCGGCCTGCTCAAGGAGCTCGAGCGGGCCATCCTGCGGGCCGTCCGCGACACGGCCTGATCCCGGGAGAACGCGTTCTCTCACGGCCGTCCGGCCGGGTCGCTACCGTTTCCGCCCATGGCAATCGAACGTGTGGGCATCGTGGGAACCGGCACCATGGGATCGGGCATCGCCGAGGCGTCGGCCCGGGCCGGCTACCAGGTCGTGATCCGCTCCCGGCAGGAGCACAGCGGCAAGGCCCTCGTGGCCGGCATCGAGGCCAGCCTCGGCCGCCAGATCGACAAGGGCAAGCTCACGCCCGAGGAGCGCGACAGCATCGTCGCCCGGCTGGCCACCACCACGGCGCTGCGCGACCTCGCCGACTGCGACGTGGTGATCGAGGCCATCCCCGAGCACCTGCCCACGAAGCTGGAGCTGTTCCGCGACCTCGACCACGTCTGCCGCGACGATGCCGTGCTCGCCACCAACACCTCCACCTTCTCGATCATCGACATGGCCATGGAGCTCGGCCGCCCCGAGCGGGTGGTGGGCACCCACTTCTTCAACCCGGCCCAGATCATGCCGCTGGTGGAGGTGGGTCGGCCGCTGACCGCCAGCGACGAGGCCATCGGCACCATCACCGCCTACGTGGAGGGCCTCGGCAAGAAGGCGGTGATCGTGCGCGACACCGCCGGGTTCATCGTCAACAACCTGCTGTTCGGCTACCTGGGCAACGCCGTCCGCCTCCTCGACACGGGCACCGCGGCCATGGAGGACATCGACAAGGCCATGCGGGGCGGCTGCAACTTCCCCATGGGGCCCTTCCAGCTGTTCGACCTGATCGGCATCGACGTGTGCGTGGCCGTCTTCGACGCGCTCTACGAGGAGTTCCGCGAGCAGCAGTTCGCCTGCCCGCCCATGCTCCGCCGCATGGTCACCGCCGGGTTCCACGGTCGCAAGACCGGTCGGGGGTTCTACACCTACGGCTGACCGATCGGCGGTAGCGTCGGACCCGTGAGCGACGAGCCCGGCCGCCCTTCCCAGCAGGATCTCGTCCGCTGGGCCGAGACCCTGGCCGGCATCGCCCGCACCGGCCTCGGCTTCACCCAGAGCCAGTACGAGCAGGAGCGCTTCGAGGAGGTGCTCGCCGTCGCCGCCGACATCCGCGTCGCCGCCGGATGGCCCTACGACGCCGGCCGGTTGGTGGAGGAGTGGCACGGCACGATCGGGGAGGGCGTGCCGGGCTACCAGACGCCCAAGGTGGCGGTGGGCGCGGTGGTCGGCAACGACGAGGGCCAGATCCTCCTCGTGCAACGGGCCGACTCGGGCATCTGGCTCTACCCCACGGGATGGGCCGACATCGGCTACTCGGCCAGCGAGGTGGCGGTGAAGGAGGTGGCCGAGGAGACCGGGATCCAGTGCGAGGTGGTCCAGCTCCTGGCCGTGCTCGACGGTCTGCGCCTCGGGTTCACCCACATCCCGCTGTACTCGCTCGTCTTCCACTGCCGGGCCACCGGCGGCAGCCTCGCCGCCCACCCCCTCGAGTGCGCCGACGTCGGGTGGTTCCACCGCGACGAGCTCCCCGGGTTCGTGGCCGGGTTCGACCAGTGGGGCGACCTCGCCTTCCGGGCCATCACCGGGGAGCCGGTCGAGGTGCTCTTCGACGCCCCCCGCACGCCGCCGTGGCGGTCGCACCCCGACCTGCCCTTGGAGTGAGCGGCCATACTGGTGGCCCTCGCCGCGCCACGGGAGCGCGGCGGACGACGACCAGGGGGAACGCCATGGGGGACGTGCCGGCGGAGATGCCTTCCGCCACCGAGGCGGCCGAGGCCATCAAGCGGGGCGACTACACGTCGGTCGATCTGGTGGAGCGGGTGCTGCGCGAGATCGAGGCCCACAACGGTGCGCTGAACGCCTTCGTGCACGTCGATGCGGACGGGGCCCGGGCCCGGGCCGCCGAGATCGACGCCGCCATCGCCCGGGGGGAGGACCTGGGCCCGCTGGCCGGCGTGCCCTTCGGGGTGAAGGATCTCGAGGACTGCGCCGGCATGCCCACCTCCCACGGCTCGCTGCTCTACAAGGGCGGTGATCCGGTCGATCACGACAGCATCCACGTGGCCCGGCTGCGGGCGGCCGGCGCCATCCCGATCGGCAAGACGGCGGCCCCGGAGTTCGGCACGCTCCAGTTCACCAAGACCAAGGCATGGGGCGTCACCCGCAACCCGTGGAACATCGAGCGCACGCCCGGCGGATCGAGCGGTGGCTCGGCGTCGGCCGTCGCCGCCGGGATGGTGCCCTTCGCCACCGCGTCCGACGGAGGCGGTTCCACCCGGATCCCGGCCAGCTTCAGCGGGCTGGTGGGCATGAAGCCCAGCTTCGGCCGCATCCCCGACCCGTCGCCCGATCCGTCGCAGACCGCCGTGCTCGGCATCGAGGCGGTCGCCGTGCGCGACGCCGCCCGGCACCTCGACATCACCAGCGGCCCCGACGACCGGGACCGCATCTCGCTGCCCCCGTACGCCGGCTCCTACGAGCAGGCCATCGAGGACCTCGACGTGTCGGGCCTGCGGATCGGGTGGTCGCTCGACCTCGGGTTCGCCGTGGTCGACCCCGAGGTGGCCGACCTCTCCCGCGCCGCGGCGGAGACCGTGGCCGCCCGCTGCGGCACCACCCTCGTCGACGTCCCGGTGCACCTCACCGACCCGGTGCTCACGTGGATGACGACGGGCGCCCTGTCGCTGTGGTTCAAGGTGCGGGACAAGGTCCACTACCCCGACCGTCTCCACGAGCTCACCACCTACGTCCGCTTCGGGGTAGAGGCCACCTACGACAAGCCCGTCCGCAGCATGGTCAAGGCCTTCGAGCGGCGAGAGCAGCTGGAGGCCGACTGCGCCGCCATCTTCGAGCAGGTCGACGTGCTGCTCACCCCGACCGCAGCCGTGCCGGCGTTCCTGGCCGAGGGGCCCTCGCCGACCACCATCGCCGGCGAGGACCTCACCGCCCGCTTCGGGCTGGCGGCCGGGGCCATGAGCGTGCCCTTCACCATGCTGGCCAACCTGTGCTGGAACCCGGCCTGCTCGGTGCCGGCCGGCACCAACGCCGAGGGCCTCCCCGTGGGCCTGCAGATCATGGGCCGACGCCACGCCGACGACGTGGTGCTGCGCCTGGCCCGGCTGTTCGAGGAGGCCCGCCCCTGGGCCCGGCACGCCCCGGCGACGGCCTGACCGGTCACCTCCCGGCGCGTCGGAACGGCCACGCCAGCTGGCCCAGGTAGGTGGGTGGCACCGGCTCGCCGGCCCCGTAGGCCGACGGCCAGCGGTGGGGCAGGTAGCAGGTGCCGAAGAGCAGGTCGACCAGCGGCGCGCCGCACAGGTTCACGTTGCGGGCGCTCGGCTCGTCGGCGTGGTGCCAGTGGTGGAACTCGGGGGTGTTGAGCAGCCAGCGCAGCGGCCCGAAGCGCAGCCGCACGTTGCTGTGCACGAAGATGGCGTTGAGCTGGTTGAACACCAGGAAGGCGCCGAAGGTGGCGGCGCTGAACCCGAAGGCGTAGAGGGGGACGACGACGGCCGCCTGGCCGAGCACGGCGTCGATCGGGTGGAGGCGAGCGGCGGCCAGCCAGTCGAGCTCGGTCGGGCTGTGGTGCACCTTGTGGAAGCGCCACAGCCACCCGATCTCGTGGGCGGCACGATGGGCGCCGTAGAAGGAGAGTTGGGTCACGAGGTAGGCCTCGATGAACTGCAGCCACCAGGGCTGAGCCGCTACCGCGGCGCGGAACGCCGGCTGCACGAGCCACCCGAGGCCGAGGAGCACGGCACCGAGGACGACCACCAGGCCGACGATGATCAGCACGTTGTTGACGAGGAAGTGCACGGCGTCGGTCTTCCACAGCGCCCGCCGGGCCGGGCGAGGGTGCAGCGGCACCACCTTCTCGAGGGGCACGAACACCGCGGCCAGGGCGATGAGGCCGAAGGCGGTGCGGGAGCGCACGAGCAGGGCCAGCACCACGAGGAGCCCGGTGGCCACCAGGCCGATCGTCGACACCCGGGTGGCGGCGGTCGGGTGGCTCGGCGAGGCGGTCGCCGCTGCCGCTGCCGCTGCCGCTGCCGCCGGCGCCGGGGCCCGGAGCGGGGCCGACGGGTCGCGGTCGACGGTGGGATGGCGACGGCTGACGACGGTGGTGCCGAGGGTGCACAGGACGATCACGCCGAGGGCGGCCACGGCCGAGGGGATCGCCACGGCGGGGGCGGTGGGGGTGAAGGCCAGCGCCGCCATCAGGCCCACCGACGCGAGGAGGAGGGCGAGCGGACGGGCCCAGGTCCGGCGCCGGAGCAGCCCCCAACTGGTGGCGGCCAGCGCCACGGCGCCGAGGCCGGCGGCGGCGCCGCTGCGGAACCGCAGTCGAGCATCGGCCAGGTCGCCCAGGCGGCGGTCGCGTCCGGAGGTGGCGAGCAGGGCGATGCCGACGACCAGGGCGAGCGCGGCGGCCGGGGCGGTGAGGGCAGCGGCCAGGGGCCGGCCCTCGGGTGCGGCCGCCGCGTCAGCGGATGGGCCGGACGGCGACGGGGCGGGCGGCAGGACGGACGGTGGCAGGACGGTGGTGGTCATGGCCCCTCCTCGGGACAGGTCACCGGTCCTGTCGTCGCGTCGGGCGGCCGCGGTTCACGGCTCAGCGCCAGCGGCGGAACCCGCCCTCGCTGTCGATCGTCTGCCCCGTGATCCAGGCCGCTTCGTCCGACACCAGCCAGGCCACGAGCCGGGCGGCGTCGTCGGGCTGGCCCCAGCGACCGCGGGGGAACATGCCGGCGACGGCGGCGTGGGTGGCGGCGTCGGCCCAGCCCGTGTCGGTCGGGCCGGGGTTCACGCAGTTGACGGTGATGCCGTCGTCGGCGAGGCGGTCGGCCAGGGTGCGGGTGATGCCTTGGAGGGCGGCCTTGCTCAACGCGTAGGGGAGCTCGCCCGGCATCGGCGCCAGGTGCTGGCCGCTGCTGAAGAGCACGAGCCGGCCGCCGGCCCGGGTCGGGTCGTGGTGCCGGGCCAGGGCCTGGGCCAGGAGCACCGAGGCCCGGGTGTTGACGGCCCAGCAGGCGTCGAGCTCCTCGGCCGTGACGTCGAGCAGGTCGGCCGACCCGCTCCGGGCGTGGTTGGCGACCACGATGTCGATGGCGCCGAACCGATCCACCGCGGCTTCGACCAGCCCCGCCGGCGCCGCGGCGTCGGCCAGGTCGGCGCTGAGGTACACGAGGTCGGCCCCGTCGGCCTGCGGGCGAGCCGCGGCAGCGCGGGCCGGTGAACCGCCGCCCCAGGGCATGGCGTCGTCGTGGGCGGCCCACCCCGTGGCCAGGACCGACGCCCCGTCGGCCCGCAGGCGCGTCACGATGGCGTCGCCGATCCCTGCGGCCCGGGACACGCCGGTGACCAGCGCGATCCGGCCGGCCAGTGGTGCGGCGCCCATCGGCGTCAGTCCCGCTGGTCGCGGAGGAACTGCTCGATCTCGCCCATCAGATCGTCGCCGTAGGCGAAGTCGAGCTCGTCGGTGTCGAACCGCTCCTCCAACCGAGCCACGAAGGCCGCGGTCTCCTCGTCGGCGTCGACCGCCTCGCGGACCTGGCGCTCCCACGACGCGGCGGCGATGTCGAGCTCGGTGGTGCTGATGGCGATGCCGAGCAGGTCGGCCGTCTTCTGCACCAGGGCCACGGCCGCCTTGGGCGACGGGTTCGACGACAGGTAGGCCGGGACGGCGGCCCACAGCGAGGCCGAGCGGATCCCGGCGTCCCGGCAGGCGGTATGGAGCACGCCCACGATCCCCGTGGGGCCCTGGTAGCGGGACGGGAGGAGGCCGAGGTCGGCCACCACCTCCGGGTCGTAGGCGGCGCCGAACACCTGCACCGGCCGGGTGTGGGGGGTCTCGGCCAACAGCGCGCCGAGGGTGACGACGAGGCGGGCGCCGACGTGCTCGGCCACGCCGATGACGTGGTCGCAGAAGGTGCGCCACCGGAGCTGGGGCTCGGTCCCGAACAGGGTGACGACGTCGATGGGGGCGAGGCCGTCGGCGGCCCGGGCGAGGGAGAACTGGGTGCTGGGCCAGTGGATCTGACGGATCCCGTCCTCGTCGATCTCCACGGTGGGCCGGGTGGAGGAGAAGTCGAAGAACTCCTCCGGGTCGATGTCGACGAACCCCTCGGCCTCCCACTCGTCCTCGAGGTGACGGAGGGCGATGGTGGCGGCGTCGCCGGCGTCGTTCCACCCTTCGAACGCGGCGATGACGACCGGGCCCCGGAGGGGGAGGTGCCCGGTGAGGGGGTGGGGCGAGACGGGATCCTCGGTCCAGCGCAGGTGGGGGAGCCGGCGCAGGGGGTTCGGGAGCAGGGCGTCGTCGTCCGGCATCCCGACCAGGCTACCGGCCTGCCCTCTGGTCGCCCCAGGCGGGAACCGCCCGGTAGGGTCCGGCCCATGACCGTCGACGTCACCGAAGCCACCGAGGTCACCCCCGAGCTGGTGGAGGCGTTCGTGCGCCTCACGCCCCAGCTCTCGTCGTCGAACCCGCCCCCGTCGGCCGGCGATCTGGCCGAGATCGTCGCCTCGCCGGCCACCGTGCTGTTCATCGCCCGCGACCCCGACGCCGGCGGCACGATCGTCGGCTCGCTCACCTTGGCGCTGTTCCGCATCCCCACCGGCCTGCGGGCCTGGATCGAGGACGTCGTGGTCGACGGCGCGGCTCGCGGCAAGGGGGTGGGCGAGGCGTTGAACCGGGCTGCGATCGATCGGGCCGTCGCGGCCGGGGCCCGCACCGTCGACCTCACCAGCCGCCCGTCGCGGGAGGCCGCCAACCGCCTCTACCGACGCATCGGCTTCGAGGCCCGCGAGACCAACGTCCTGCGATGGGCCGGGTGGCCCGAGTAGCGCCGCTCGTGATCGATCGACCCGCCGCTCTGCACGTGGTCGTCTCGCGGATCAGCGCCGGGGGCGGGGCAGGGCTTCGAGCGGCGTCGCGATGTCCTCGATCGTGACCTTGCCGGATGCGACGGTGATCACGAGGTCGTACACGTCGTGGTTGGTGGCGGAGGTGACGCTGGCGTCGTTGAGCTCGAGGAAGACGGCGGTGGCGAGCCAGCCGAGGCGCTTGTTGCCGTCGACGAGCGCGTCGTTGTTGACGATGGGCTGCAGGAGCGCGGCGGCCTTGAGCCAGACCGTGGGGTAGGCGCGCTGGCCGCCGACGGTGGTCTGGGGGCGGGCGACGGCGGAGCCGAGGAGGCCGACGTCCCGCAGTGGAGGTGGGTCGCCGAGGAGGCGGGTGGCGAGAGCGAGGACGTCGTCGAGGTCGAGGTACTCGATGGGTCGGGTCAACGGCCGAGTCGCTCGATGGCGTCGGCGTGCACGTCGAGGATCCAGTCGGCGGCGGCCGTCACCCGCTACTCGTGGCCGCGGCGGGCCACGTACTCGCGGATGGCCCGGCGGGCGACGTCCTGCATCGACGCGCCCTCTGCGGCGGGCTGGTCCCGCAGCGCCTGGTGCTCGTCCGCATCGAGTCGGAGTGTCATCGGCATGCCTCCATGGTGCCAGCGTGATACCGGATCGGGAGCCAGGGCTTGCCTTCGCCTTCCCGGCCCGATCGTCGGTGCGTCTCACCGATCCCGACGGCAACCGGTTGCGCGTCGGGCCGACCGGCCGCGACTCGTGAACGCTCGACCGCGGAGCTCGACGCCCGGGCCGGCAGTGTCCCACCGAGGCGCCGCCCGGTAGCCTGGCCCCGTCCGGTTGCACCTCGGAGGAGCCGATGTTCGGCGTGGAAGACGAGTCGACGATCCGACTGCTCGCGGTCGAGGACGACCCCAACGACCAGACCTGGCTGCTGGCCCTCCTCGAGGAGAGCACGGTCGGGACGTACCACATCAGCTTCGCGCCCACGATGGCCGACGCCGAGGTGTCGCTCACCGTGGGCGAGGTCGACTGCGTGCTGCTCGACCTGAGCCTTCCCGACAGCCACGGCTTCGAGTCGGTGGAGCGGGTGGCCAAGGTGGCGCCCCACGTGCCCATCGTGGTCGTCACCGGTCAGGACGACAAGGACATGGGCATCCGGGCCATCGAGTTCGGTGCCCACGACTACCTCAGCAAGCACGATCTCACCGGTGACGCCGTCCTCCAGGCGGCCCGCTGGGCCAAGGCCCGCGCCGCCAGCCGTGGCCAGGGGCACGGCGCGCTGAGCCGGCTGTCGGCCCCCCAGCTCCGGGTGGCCCGCGATGCGCGGATGCTCGGCGCCAACGACGCCATGGTCCAGCTGCTGCGCCTCGAGGACGAGTCCGCGCTCGTGGGGCAGCCCGTGGCCGGTCTGATCGATGAGGCGTTCCGTCCCGACTTCATGCGCGTGTGCGGCACCGTGCTCCAAGGGGCGTCCGGCGCGATGGCCCTCCCGGCCAAGGTGCGCGCCGCGGATGGGCACCTCCTGGCCCGGATCGCCCTCGTGTCGCTGCTGGGCGAGGACGACCTGGCCGAGCTCGTCGTGTTCTTCGCCGACCCGAAGCCGGCCTGAGCCCCGGCCGCCCTCAGCCGGTGGCGACCGACGCGAACACGTCGTGCTCGGCGATCCCGGGTGCGCGGCCGAGCTCGACGTACCACTCGGTGCCGAAGGCCATGGCGAAGTACTCCTCGGGGATGGCGAGGAAGGCGGCGATGCTCCGGGTGCCGGTGTCGCCCGTGGCCTGGCTGGCGTGGGCCGCCATCGAGGCCCGCTTGGCCGCGAGGTGGGCCGACACGTCGACGGCGTGGGTGAGCTCCTCCTGGGCCGTGAACCAGTGCTCGAAGGTGTCGGGCGAGAACTCGGGCGGCAGCTCGTAGCCCAGCGACCCGGCCAGCTCCACCCCCATCTTCATCAGCTCCCGGTTGATGGTGGCCTCGAGCACCACCGGCGTGCCGGCGAGCTCGGCGGCACGGATGCCGACGGCCCGGACCTGCTTGTGGTCGGGGTGGCCGTACCCCCCGTTGGGGTCGTAGACGGTGAGCACGTCGGCCTGCTCCTCGACGAGGATGGCGGCGAGCCGGGCCGCCGCCTCCTCCACCGGGACCCCGGCGAAGGGCGGGGCCTCCCCGGTCGGGACCGGCTGGTCGAGCCGCTGGCCCTGGTCGCCGGAGTCGCCGTAGTCGAGGAACTCGGTGCGGGCCACGCCGAGCGCCTCGGCGGAGGCCAGCGCCTCGGCGGTGCGACGGTGGGCCAGCGACTCGCCGGTGGCGAGGAAGTCGGAGGCCACCGCCCCCACGTCACCCCGGGTGGCGAACACCAGCACGACCCGGTGGCCCTCGGCCGCGGCCTTGGCCATCGTGCCGGCGGTGAGCAGCGCCTCGTCGTCGGGATGGGCGTGGAAGGTGACCAGGGTGTGCGCCATGGGCCCATTCTGCCCGCCGGCCCGCGCCGGCCCGGAGCGGCGCCGGGCCGTTCGCGCCGGTCGGGGGGTCGGCGGGTAGCGTGGGGGCCGTGGCTGTGAGCAGTACGCCGGGAGGTGAGCAGGCGGGCGGGGAACGACCGCTCCGGATCGGGCTCGTCACCGACTGCTACGTGCCCCGCCTCGGCGGCATCGAGATGCAGGTCCACGACCTCGCCGTCCAGCTGCAGGCGGCCGGGCACCAGGTGGTGGTGATCACCCCGACGCCCGGCCCGGACGTGGTCGACGGGGTGCGGGTCCACCGCATGGACGTCCCCCTCCTCCCGTTCGACATCCCCTACAAACCGTCGACCTTCGACGAGGTGATGCGCCTCCTCGAGACCGAGCGGGTCGACGTGGCCCACTTCCACGGCGGGATCGTGTCGCCGCTCGCCTTCGTCAGCGCCGCCCACGCCGTGCGCCACCACATCCCCTCGGTGATCACGATCCACTGCCTGTGGAGCTACGCCCTGCCGGGCTTCCGCCTGCTGAACCGCCGCTACCACTGGGCCGACTGGCCGGTGGTCCTGTCGGCCGTGAGCGACGTGGCGGCCAAGCCCATCCGCGCCGTGGCCCGCGGCCGGGAGGTCGTGATCCTGCCCAACGGGATCGACAACGACGCGTGGGCGATCGAGCACCTCCCCCACGACCCGGCCACCGTCACGGTGGTGGCGGTGATGCGGCTGGCGCCCCGGAAGCGGCCGCTGCACCTGCTCCGCATGGTCAAGCGGGTCCACGACGACCTCCCCCCCGGTCTGCGGGTGAAGCTCAAGGTGATCGGCGAAGGCCCCGAACGGGGATCGATGGAGAAGTACATCGCCACCCACCACCTCGACGACGTCGTGGAGCTCGCCGGTCGCCTCGATCGCGATCAGATCAAGGCCGTGTTCGCCACCGCCGACGTGTTCGTGGCCCCGGCCAACCTCGAGTCCTTCGGGATCGCCGCCCTCGAGGCCCGGTGCGCCGGGCTGCCGGTGGTGGCCAAGAGTCGCACCGGCATCCGCGAGTTCGTCGAGCACGGGCAGGAGGGCCTGCTGGCCGACACCGACCGCGACATGGCCGACCAGATCCTCCGCCTGGTGGTCGACGCCGACTTCCGCGAGAAGATCACCACCTACAACTGCGAGGTGCCCTCACCGGTCGACTGGTCGGAGGTGGTGCACGCCAACGTGGCCACCTACCACCAGGCGATGGCGCTCATGGCCGGGCCGTCGCCCCGACCGGCGTCGGCGCCGGCGACGGCACCGACACGGGCCTGAGCGAGCTGGCGGAGCGCGCCGGCCGGGGGGCGGTGCTCCACCGGGCCACGGCGGCGCCGGCCGCCACCACCGCCGCGGCCCCGACGGCGTCGAGCACGAAGTGGTTCCCGGTGACGATCACCACGCCGAGCGTGACCGCGGGATAGGCCAGGGCCAGCCAGCGGGTGGCCCGCGCCCGGCAGCGCGGGGCGAGGGCCCACGCCGTCCACAGGGCGAAGCCGCAGTGGAGGCTGGGCATGGCTGCGAACTGGTTCGACACGTTGGCCACGGTGGCGCTGGCGAAGGACCAGAAGGTCGGGTACGTGGCCAGCGTGTCGGTGAAGCCGTAGACGGTGCCGTCGCCCATGCGGTCGAGCAGCCGCGGCGGCATCACCGGGAAGGCGATGTAGCCGGCGAGGGCGAGACCGATGGTGGCGGCGAGGGCCCGGCGCAGCCGCAGGTAGTGGTCGGGGAAGCGGCGGTACAGGAAGACGAGCGTGAGCGGGGTGATGATGAACGTGGCGCTGCTGTAGAAGTAGTTGGCGGCCACGATGAGGGCCGGGTGACCGAGCGCCCAGGACTGGACGCCCTGTTCGACGGCCAGCCCGAGGTGGCGCTGGACGGCCATCACCTGCTGCGCGTTGACGAAGGCCCGGTCGGGCTCGCTCCTCGTGACGTTCCGCACCACCGAGTAGGCGAGGTACGTCCCGGCCACCAGCGCCACCTCGCGCCACGGTGCCGCGGCCGTGCGTCGGCGTGCCCTCCCGAGCTCCATCTCAGGCCGCTTCCAGCTTCATGATGCGCCCGTCGTAGAGCAGCACCCACAGCTCGCCCGCTTCGTCCTCCCCGAACCCGGCCAGGTTCTGCCCCGGCACGCTGACACCGAGGCCGCGGTCGTCGAGCACGGTGGGGCCATCGGTGATCAGGCCCCGGATCTCGCCGGTGCAGTAGTCGCCGTAGATGTAGGCGCCGGCCATGGGGAGCACGTTGAGGCCTCGGTAGAGGTGGCCGCCGACGATGCCGCAGGTGCCGTCGGTGTGGGCCCGCTCCAGCACGGGGGCCACGGCGCCGGCGGGGGCGGAGGCACCGTTGACGGGCTTGGTGCCGTCGACGCGGTTCCAGCCGAAGTTGGCCCCCTTGGCCGTGAACCCGTAGCCGTCGACGGGGACCCACGACACCTCCTCGTTGGTCCCGGAGGAGTCGGGCACCCAGAGGTCGTGGGTGATGCGGTCGAAGCTGAACGTGCGGGGCTTGGCCAGGCCGAGCGACCACACCTCGGGCGCGCCGGCCGATCCGTCCTTGAACGGGTTGTTGTCGGGGATCCCGTAGGGGAAGTCGCCGATCCCGCCGCCCGGGTCGATGCGCAGGATCTTGCCGAGCAGGCTCTTCGGGTCCTGGGCGTGCCCCTGCGGGTCGCCGCCACCGCCGTCGCCCACGCCCACGTAGAGGAAGCCGTCGGGCCCCATGGCCAGCGTGCCGCCCACGTTGACGTTGCTCGGGTGGTCGATGGTGAGGATGTCCTTCCGGGTCGATCCGTCGACGGAGTAGTCGTAGACCTGCCACGAGGACACGCGGAACTTGCCGTCCTTGGCCGTCCAGCTCACGAACATGGTGCGGCCGTCGGACGAGAAGGCGATGCCGTACATGCCCCGCTCGCCGTCGTGGCTGATCTCCCGCGACAGGTCGAGCACGTAGCCCCGCTCGAACCAGATGCCCTTGCGGAGGAGCTTGCCGTCCTTGTCGTACTGGAGGTCGACCGTGATCTGGCGCACCCGGCCCTTGCGCTCGGCCACGTAGTAGTTGGGGTAGCCGGGCCGGGTGGTGAAGGCGGTGGGCTCGTCGAACTTGCCCATCTCGGTGAGCTTCACCTTGACGCCCTCGAGGGTCAGCGGCGCCGGGAACCCGCCGGGGAGGGTCTTCGGGGGACGAGGCCCGCCCGTCACTGTGGTGGGGGCGGCGGCCACGGTGGTGGTGGAGGCCTTCGGCTTGCCGGTCGTGCCTGTGGTCGTCTCGTTGAGGGTCGAGAAGAAGCTGCACGACGCCAGCAGCGCCACGGCCCCGGCCGTCGCCGTGACGGCGGCCGCACGTCGGCGGGCGGCCGACCGGGAGGCAACGCGGGTGGTCATCGGGTGATCCGGAGGAGTCCTTCTTGCACGACGGACACGACGAGCTGGCCGTCACGGGTGTACATGAGTCCGCGGGAGAGCCCCCGGGCCCCGGCCGCGGTAGGGGAGTCCTGGTCGTAGAGCAGCCACTCGTCGGCCCGGAACGGACGGTGGAACCACATGGCGTGGTCGAGGCTAGCCATGAACAACTTCTCCTCCATGGCACCCAGGGCGTGGGGCAGCGTCGCCGTGTCGAGGACCGTCATGTCGCTGGCGTAGGTGACGATGCAGGCGTGCAGGACCGGATCGTCGGGGAGGACGCCGTCGGCGCGGAGCCACACCCGTTGCCGGGGCGGGAGCACCTCCTTGCGCTGCCCGGGCCACCAGTCGCAGTTGCGGGTGTCGATGGGGCGGTCCCGGTGGTACTCCTCGCCCATCATCTCGGCGAAGTCGGCCCACCGGGTCTTGAAGTCGGCCACGTCCTCGGGGGCGGGCACGTCGGTCGGCATCGGGAACTGGTGCTCGAAGCTCTCCTCCGGGATGTGGAAGCTGGCCTGGAGGTGGAAGATGGCCTTGCCGTGCTGGACGGCCACCACCCGTCGGGTGAGGAAGGTGGAGCCGTCGCGGATGCGGTCGACCTCGTAGAGGATCGGGACCTCGGGGTCGCCGGGGCGCAGGAAGTAGGCGTGGAGCGAGTGGACGGCGAACGGTGGCTCCACGGTGCGGGCCGCGGCCACGAGCGCCTGCCCGGCGACCTGCCCGCCGAACACCCGCTGGCGCTTCACGTCGGGGCTCACCCCCCGGAACACGTTGACCTCGATCGGTTCGAGGTCGAGGAGCTCGACCAGGTCGTCGACAGCGCCTTGGCCCATGCCCCATGGTGCCAACCGCGGCGCCACCGCTCCGAATCGCGCCCGGGTGCCGCGGGCCGGCGGGTGCGGGCGGCGCCCCGGGCAGGGCCACCGGGCCTCTACGCTGCCGCGATGGCACACGCATTCCCGGACGGGTTCCGGTGGGGGACGGCGACGGCGGCGCACCAGGTGGAGGGGGGCAACTGGAACTCCGACTGGTGGGAGTGGGAGCACGCTCCCGGCACGATCTGCCGCGAGCCGAGCGGCGACGCCTGCGACCAGTGGCACCGCTACCCGGAGGACATCGCCCTGCTCGCCGACCTCGGGTTCGACAACTACCGCTTCTCGATCGAGTGGGCCCGCATCGAGCCGGAGGAAGGCGAGTTCTCCCTCGCCGCCCTCGAGCACTACAAGCGGGTCGCCGCCACCTGCCTCGAGCACGGCGTGCAGCCGGTGATCACCCTCCACCACTTCACGTCGCCGCGGTGGCTGACCCGGCTCGGCGGCTGGACCGATCGCGGCACCGTCGATCGCTTCTGCCGCTACGCCGAGCGGGCCGCCCGGTACCTCGACGGCTTCGTCGGGCGGGTGTGCACCATCAACGAGCCCAACATCGTGGCCTTCTGCGGCTACATGCTCGCCGCCTTCCCGCCGGCGGTCACCGACAAGGTCCGCTACCGCCAGGCCCAGGAGGTGTTCCGCGATGCCCACGTGGCCGCCGTCCCCGTCCTCCGCGGCGTGCTCGGCGACGACGTGCCGGTCGGCCTCACCCTCGCCATGACCGACTACCAGGCCTCTGATCCCGACGATCCCGACGCCGTGGCCATGCGCGACCGGTATCGCCGCGTCAGCGAGGACCACTACCTCGAGGCGTGCCGGACCGACGACTTCATCGGGGTGCAGTGCTACACCCGCGAGGTGGTGGGTCCCGACGGGCCGTTGCGCGGGCGGGTCCCGACCGGGGCGCCGACGGGGGACGACGGCGACGGCCGCCTCCACCCCGACATCCCGATCCTCCCCATGATGGGATACGAGTACTACCCCGAGGCACTCGAGGCGTGCGTCCGTCGCGCCTGGGACGTCACCGGCAACATCCCGGTGCTGGTGACGGAGAACGGCATCGGTACCGATGACGACGGGCAGCGCATCGCCTACGTGCGGACTGCCCTCGAGGGCGTGCTGCGCTGCATCGAGGACGGGATCGAGGTGCAGGGCTACACGTACTGGAGCCTGCTCGACAACTTCGAGTGGGCGTTCGGGTACGAACCCACCTTCGGCCTCGTCGCCGTGGACCGCCGCACCTTCGTCCGGACACCCCACCCGAGCGCGCAGTGGCTCGGGGCGATCGCCCGGGCCAACGCCCTTCCCTGACTCGTCGCCGGGCGGAGCGTTCAGTACGCTTGATCGTTGGGCGCCCGTGGCGCCGCCCGACTGGAGATCCCTGGAGATGGCAACCGACAGCGCGGCGGCAATGGTGCCGACCGACATCGACACGAGCGACCGCTCCTTCTTCGACCTGGTGTGGGAGAAGGTCCGCTCGAAGGGGATGAAGTACTCCCTCGTGTCCGTCGTCAACGTGGTCGTGGGTCAGGGCCTCCTGCTGCTGCTCCACGGCCCCGTCGGGTGGGGGGCCACCCGGTCCAACGTCGTGGCCGTGTGCGTCAGCGCCGTGCCCGCGTACTACATGAACCGGATGTGGGTGTGGGGGAAGCGGGGCAAGTCCGATTTCCGCACCGAGGTGCTTCCGTTCTGGGTCTTCGTCGTGATCGGCCTGGTGATGTCCACCGTGTCGGTCACGGTCGCCGCCCGTGTGTTCACCAGCAAGCTGATCCCGAACATCGCCAGCATCGGTTCGTTCGGCATCCTCTGGGTGCTGCGCTTCTTCATCCTGGACCGGATGTTCCACACCACGGATCTCTACGACGTGGCCGAGGAGGTGGTCGAGCACATCGACCACGGCGAGCACCTGATCGAGGCGGTGCAGGAGGTGGCCCACGAGCACGAGGCGCACGCCCACCCGCACGCCGATCAGCCCGGCCCGACCGAGCCGGCCGGCTAGACCACCCCGGTGGACCCGGCCCTCCAGCGCCACGCCGAAGCCGCCCGCGGCTTCATGCCGCCCGACGAAGGGCTCGCCCTCCACGACGCCGCCCTGCTCGTCCCCGACGGCGGCTCCCCCATGCTCGAGATCGGCAGCTACTGCGGCAAGTCGGCGATCTACCTCGGTGCCGCCGCCCGAGCACGCCACACGGTGCTCTTCGCCCTCGACCACCATCGCGGGTCCGAGGAGAACCAGCCGGGGTGGGAGTGGCACGAGCCCGACCTGGTCGACCCCGAGGTCGGTCGCATCGACACGCTGCCCCGCTTTCGACGCACGGTGCACGACGCCGGGCTCGAACCGCACGTGATCGCCCTCGTCGGCGACTCGCCCACCGTGGGCCGGCACTGGCGGACCCCGCTCGCCCTGCTGTTCATCGACGGCGGCCACGGCGCCGAGCCCGCCCACCGCGACTACGACACGTGGGTGCCCTGGGTGGAGCCGGGCGGCCTGCTCCTGATCCACGACGTCTTCCCCGACCCGGCCGACGGCGGGCGGCCGCCCTACGAGCTCTACCTCCGGGCCCTCGACAGCGGCTCGTTCGCCGAGGAGCGGGCGGTGGGGTCGCTGCGGGTGCTGCGACGCGCTACTCGGCCTTGACCGATTCGAGGACGTCGAGCCTGGCGGCGCGGATGGCCGGCACGATCGAGGCCAGCACGCCCACCACGATCCCGGCCACGCAGATGGTGAGCAGCTCCCGCACCGGCCAAGAGAAGCCACCGCCCCGGCCGTTCAGTAGCGACGTGGCCACGCAGTAGGCCACGAACAGCCCGGCCGCCACCCCGACGAGCGTGCCCATCGCCGACACCAGCACGGCCTCGGTCCGGATGGTGGCCCGCAGCTGGGTCCGGGTCATGCCGACGGCGCGCAGCAGGCCGATCTCCTGGGTGCGTTCGGTGATGGCCAGCAACAGGGTGTTGATGATGCCGAACAGGGCCACCACCACCGCCACCCCGAGCAGAGCGTTGACGGCCGAGATCAGCCCGTTGAAGAAGTCCTTCAGGAAGTTGACGATGAACGCGCCCTCGAACACCAACACGTCGGAGTACTGGTTGGTGAGCTGGTCGAGGCGATCCTTCACCGGGCCGACCTGCCCGGGCGCCACCTTGAGGGAGTACTGCACCAGGTCGAGGTCCGGTTGGACGGCGCGGGCGTCGTCGGCCGAGATGAGCAGGGGCGGGATGCTGAAGCTGAACTTCATCAGGGTGACGATCTTGTAGGAGCGGGTGGTGCCGTTGTTGAAGCACACCGTCATCTGGTCGCCGAGCTTGGGGAGCATGGCGGCGGCGTTGCCCCCGCCGCCGCTGTCGGCACCGCCCCCACCCATGAACTGGGAGAAGTCGCCGACGGCCGCTTCCCCGGGCCCGATCTGGTCGAAGGGCTTGCCGCCGCGGTACTCGAGCCCGAGGGCCGACACGGCCTTGCCGGGGTCGGTGGCGGCGGCCGGGAACTGGAGACCGCCGCCCCCGCCGCCGCCCCTCGGGGCTCCCGCGGTGCAGGCGGAGGCGTCCTTGACCGCCTTGCCGAAGTTCCCGTAGACGCCGGTGATGTCCACCACGCCGGGGACGGCGGCGATCTCGCTCCCGAGGCTGGCCGGGATCGCCGTGTTGTTCTCCGACCCCACGTTGAGATCGGCCCCTCCGAACTGGGAGATGAAGTCCACGGCGAAGTCGCGGAGCGCCCCCCCGGCGGCGGTGACGAACACCACGAGGAACACGCCCACCACCAGGGCGTTGGCGGTGGTGGCGGCCCGACGGGGGTTGCGCTGGAGGTTGTCGGCGGCGAGGCGGGCCGACACGGACCGGCGGGAGCCGGCCAGCGGCCCGGCGATCCGGGCGAACCAGGAGGCGAGCTTGGGGCCCCCGAGGAGGAGCCCCAGGAAGAGCAGGCCCGGCCCGGGCACGAGGAACCACCCCCGCTTGGTGACGAGGGCGACGACGAAGCTGGCCAGGCCGAGGGCGGTCGCCCCGGCGCCGGCCCAGGCCCGGAGCCGGCTCTGGCTGCTGCGGTCGATCGCCGCGGTGCGCAACGCCTCGAGGGGTTTCACGCGGCCGCTGCGGAAGGCGGGGACGAAAGCCGACAGGAGCGTGACCACGACGCCGGTGAGGAGCACCTGGATGGGGATCGACGGGGCGATCGACAGGCGGATGTCCTGCCCGGTGCCGGCGCTGGCCAGCCCGGGCGCAGCCTTGGCGATGGCGAGGGCGAGGACGATCCCCAACCCGAAGCCGATGGCGCTGGCGGCCACGGCGACCACCAGGGCCTCGAGGAGCACGGCTCGGCGGATCTGCTTGGCGGACGCGCCGACGGCCCGCAGCAACGCCAGCTCCCGGGAGCGCTGGGCCACGACCGTGGTGAAGGTGTTGTAGACGATGAAGACGCAGATGAAGAGGGCGACGTAGGCGAAGGCGGTGAGGCCGATGCCGAGGGCGTTGGCGATCCCGGCCGCGGCGCCGGCCTGGCGCTCACGGTAGGCGTCGCCCGACTCGGCGATCAGCCCGTTCTGGGTGGCGGCGAAGGTCTGCGCCCGCTGGAGGACCGACGCGGCCTGGCCTTCGGGGGCGGCGAGGAGGATGGCCTGGTAGCTCTCCTTGCCCGACCGGAGCCAGGAGAAGGCGTCGTCGGCGTGGACGATGAAGTTGGGGCCGTCGCCGTCGCGCCCGAGGGTGAGGTAGGAGACGAGGCCGACCACGGTGGCCTTCCGCCCGCCCGACTTGGTGGCCACGTCGAGCACGGCGCCGACCGCGATCCCCCGTTGCTCGGCCGTGCGGATGTCGAGGGCGACCTCACCCGAGCGCTCGGGCCAGCGGCCGGCGCTCAGGGAGTAGGGGTTGAGGGCGTCGTCCTCGATGCGGAGCTTGCCCGTGCCCTTGGGTTTGACCACCGTGCCGTCGGCCCCGAGGATGCTCATCTGCCCCGTGGCCAGGGGCGCCACGGCTCGGGCCCCGCTCTCGGACCGGACGCGGTCGACCAGCTCGGCCGGGACCGACGGGTCCATGTCGAGCGACACCTCGGCCCGCTTGGGGTCCGGGATCACGGCTGCGTCGACGCCGCGGAGCGACGCCGTGGTGTTCTCCTCGAACGTGGTGGCCATGGACTGGCGCAGCACGAGGGCGCCGCCGAGGAAGGCGGTGCCGAAGATGACGGCGGCCATCGTGGCGATGAACCGGATCGGATGGGCTCGCAACCCCCGCAGCGTGATCTTGCCCATCATCGACCGCCCACCCTACTGACCCGTCCCCCGTCTGGATGCAGATCGGTGCACATGTGTACCTCGTTGCATCCAGACAGGGCCCGTGCGCCGTCTGGATGCAGATCGGTGCACAGGTGTCGCTCGTTGCCTCCAGACGATCGGGCCGGCCGGACGGCGCGGACCGGGCGGGCCGCGTCAGTCCCGTGCGAGGTCGTCGTCGGGGTCGGTGTCGGTGTCGGCGAGGACCAGGGCCGGCAGCGCGGTGTGGTCGACGAACAGGCCGCTCGCGGCCGAGGTGCGGCTGATGGCGTCGGCCGCCAGCACGATCGAGGCGCCGGTGTAGGTGGACTTCTCGTTGCCCGGGAAGTGGACCATCTCGGGGAAGACGATGCCGGTGAAGTAGTGCCCGTCGTCGGCCCGGAGCTGCTGGGCCCACCGGAAGAGGTCGAGCGCCCGCGCCGTGTTGCCGGTCGACAGCTCGGCGAAGAGGCACTCGCAGGTCTCGGCCGCGGTGACCCACGGGCGGTCGCTCACGCAGCGCACCCCCATGCCCTCGACCACGAACGTGTCGCGGCGCTCGGCCAGGCGGGCCTCGGCCTCCTCGCCGTGGAGCACGCCGGCCAGCACCGGGTAGTACCAGTCCATGGCCCAGCGGTGCTTGGGGGCGAAGGCGTCGGGCAGGTCACCCCGGCAGTGGGCGGCGATGACGTGGGCCAGGCTGGCGGCCGAGAGCTCCCAGTCTGGCCGCTCCCGCCCGAGCAGCTCGGCCAGGGCGATGGCGCAGCGCAACGAGTGGCACATCGACGACGAGCCCGTGAGGAGGGCGAACGACCACGGGGTGCCGTCGGTGTGGCGGGCCCAGATGATCTCGCCCCGCGGGGTCTGGAGCTCGAGGACCCAGTCGATGGCCTTCTCCACGACGGGCCACATCGTCTCGGCGAAGCCGCGGTCCTCGGTGAGCAGCCAGTGGTGCCACACCCCGGCGGCGATGTAGGCGATGGTGTTGGCGTCGAGCTTGTCGTGCTCGACCCCGTCGGCGAGGTAGTACTGGTGCCAGGAGCCGTCGGGCCGCTGGATGTCGGCGAGCCACTGGTAGCCGCGGTCGGCCTCGGCGAAGCGGCCACCGAGGGCGAGGGCCATGGCCGCTTCGACGTGGTTCCACGGATCGGCGTGGCCGCCCGGGAACCACGGGATCATCCCGTTGGGGAGCTGCCAGTCGGCGATGGCGTCGACCGTGGCCCGCACCTCGATGGCGCTGAGGACGCCCGTCACGAACGGGATCATCACATCGGGACGGTCAGGCATGGGCCAGCTCCGCTTCGTCGGTGGTCGCCTCGCCCTGCGTGCTGCCGGCCTGCGCCACCGCGTCGGCCCGGACCTGCGCTGCGCCGCCCGAGCTCACGGGCTTGGTGGCGTAGACCACGAGGCTCTTGCCCAGCACCGGGTTCACGAGCTTCTCGGCCGTGCGGGTGATCCACGGGGCCTTGGCGATGTCCCAGACGAGCAGCTTGTTGTAGAGCTTGACGAGCGGGAAGTCGTCGTTGCGGATGCCCACGATGCACTTCAACCACCAGTAGGGCGTGTGCAGGCCGTGGGCCAGGTGGCTGCCCCCGGGCACGAGGCCGGCGCCGGCCAGCTTCGACCGCACCAGGCTCTCGGTGTAGATCCGGACGTGGCCGCCCTCGGCCTTCGGGGCGTAGTACTCGTCGCTGAGCGTCCAGCAGATGGTCTCGGCCAGCCACGCCGGCACGGTGACGGCGAGGGTGCCGCCCGGCTTGAGGACCCGCATGAGCTCGCCGTAGGCCGCGGTGTCGTCGGGGATGTGCTCGAGCACCTCCGAGGCGATGGCCCGGTCGAAGGTGTTGTCGGGGTAGGGCAGGCGGGTGGCGTCGCCGCACACCGAATCGGCCATCCCCGAGCGGGGGGCCTCGCCGGCCTCGACCATGGCCCGGAACATGGCCCGGACCTGGCCGAGCTCGGGCTGGCTGAAGTCGCAGGCCACGACCCGGGCGCCGCGTCGGAAGGCCTCGTAACCGTGGCGACCGAAGCCGCAGCCGAGATCGAGGAGCAGATCACCCGGGCGGATCCCGAGCTTGTCGTAGTCGACCGTGAGCATCGTGCCGTCCTCTCCGCCTCGGCCTCAGACCACGGACCGGGTCTGGAACCGGGGAGCCGACGACGCCCCGCCGGGCCGACGGGCCTGGATGTGGGCGGTCTCGGCCAGCAGGCCCCGGTAGTGCTCGACCGTCCCGACGGCGGTGTGGCGCCAGGTCCAGCGGTCGATGACCCGCTGACGGCCGTTGGCCCCGACCCGGGCCCGGAGCTCGGGGTTGTCGAGCGCCTCGCGGATCTTGGCCGCCAGCGCGTCGCTGTCGCCGGGGGGCACGAGGAGGGCGGTGTCGCCGTCGGTCCCGACCACCTCGGGCAGGGCGCCCCCGGTGGTGGCCACCAGCGGCACGCCGCACGACATGGCCTCGATGGCCGGCAGGCTGAAGCCCTCGTACAGGCTGGGGACGACCGCCACCTCGGCCTCGCTGTAGAGCTCGATGATGCGCTCCTCGGGCACGCCGGTGACGAAGGTGACGGCGTCGCGCAGGCCGAGCTCGTCGATGGTGCGGGCGCTGGGGCCACCCTCCTTCAGCTTGCCGATCACCACCAGCTCGATGTGGCGCTCGGTGCGGAGCTTGGCCACGGCTTCGAGCAGGTAGCGCAGGCCCTTCATCGTGACGTCGGCCGAGGCCGTGGTGATGAGACGGCCGGGCACCCGGGCCACCGAGTCGAGGGGCCGGAAGAGGTCCTGGTCGACGCCGACGGGGACGACGTGCATCCGCTCCTTGGCCACCTTGTGGTCGCGGTGGATGTCCTCGAACGAGTTCTGGCTGACGGTGACGACGCGGCTGAGGCGGGAGGCGACGCGGGTCTGCATCTTGGTGAAGGCGTACCAGCGGGCCTTGGCGATGCGCTGCCAGGCCGTCTCGGCGTGCTCCATCTCCAGCCGCCGGTCGACGGTGATGGGATGGTGGATGGTGCCGAGCACGGGGAGGCCGAGGCGCTCCATGCCGAGGAGGCCGTAGCCGAGGCACTGGTTGTCTTGCACGAGGTCGAAGTCGTTGACCCGCTTCTGGAGGTGCTGGAAGGCCCGGACGCTGAAGGCCAGCGGCTCGGGGAAGTTGCCGAAGCTGAAGCTCGTGACCTCCACCCAGTCGCCGAAGGACTTCAGTTCCCAGATGCCCGGCATCCGCATGGGGAAGTGGTCGTTGTAGATCTCGAGGCTGGGGAGCTGGACCAGCGGGACCCGGTCGTCGAGGATCGGGTAGGGCGGGCCGCCGAGCACCTCGACCGAGTGACCGAGGTCGACGAGCGCCTTGGTCAGGTGGCGGGTGTACACGCCCTGGCCGCCCACGTGGGGCTTGCCCCGGTAGCAGAGGTAGGCGATGCTCAGCGGGACGTCTTCGCGGGTGAGGTCTGGGGACGCGGCCATCGATCGTCTCTTCTCTGTGGGCCCGTGCGGTCGCCCTCCCCTCGAGATGGACGCCTGGCCAGGCGGAATGAAGCCTCAATGGTTGTCGCTCCCCGACAGGTCGTCAAATGGAACGCGCCCCCGAACCGGGTCTCTTGCCGCGCCTCTCCGTCCGTCCGGATGCAGATCGGAGCACCTGTGTCGCTCGCGGCATCGAGACCGCTCCGCCGGCGGCGGTTTCGGCCCATGAAAGCACATCTCATGTCATCTTGCGTCGAGGGCGCTGGGTCGACCGCCTCGTTCCGGCCGCCCGGCCGCGCGGCGCGGCCTCGATGCTCCAGGCCGGCGAGCTGGGGGTGCCGAGCCGGTCTCCTCCGGGGTCGCCCGTCTCGCCTGGCTAGTGTCGGTTCGTGCGTGCGCTGGTGCAGCGGGTGTCGAGGGCATCGGTCCGGGTCGGTGGTGAGCTGGTGGGGGAGATCGGTCCGGGGCTGTGCGTGCTGGTGGGGGTCACCCACGACGACGGCCCGGCGGAGGCGGTCAAGCTGGCGGACCGGATCTGGGGCTTGCGGATCATGGCCGACGACGAGGGCGTGATGAACCTGCCCGTGAGCGCTACCACGGGCGCCGTGCTGGTGGTCAGCCAGTTCACGCTCTACGCCGACACGAGCCGAGGCCGGCGACCGAGCTGGGTCGCCGCGGCCCGGCCCGAGCAGGCCGAACCGCTCGTGGACGCGGTGGTGGGAGAGCTGAGGGATCGGGGCGCCCTCGTCGAGACCGGGCGGTTCGGGGCCGACATGGCGGTCGAACTCGTGAACGACGGTCCGGTCACGATCATGCTCGACGTCTGACGGGCGCCGACCCACCGGCGGATCAGGCGGGGCCCGGCGGGCTCACCCCGTGAACGCGGGCGTGACCGCCACCGGCACCGCGCCGAAGTGGAGGTCGGCTTCGACGACGGTGTACGGACCGTGGTTGGAGAGGGACCAGCTCGACAGCACGCACCGCTGCACCCTGCAGTCGATGGCGGGTCCGCCCGAGCGGAACGTGGCCGCCACCTGCATGTCGACGTCGAAGGTCCCGTCGTCGGCCGGGGAGACGGTCTGCGACTGGCCGGGGCCCGCATCGGCCTTGCACAGGGTCTCGGCGGCCACCACCGCGCACTCGATCAGGCCCTGAGCGGACGCGCTCCCGTCGATCGACTGGCGGATGTGGTCCCCGTGGACGTGCACCAGCTGCCCGTCGACGAGACCGGTCGACGGCGTGACCGTGATCGCGGGTGGAGGCCAGAGCGCCCCATCGGGGGCGAAGCTGAGAGGGGCGACGCCGCTGCGGTACGGATTCGTGACGTCGGCGGTGCGCAGCTCGCACGCCGTGACCCGGCAGTCGTATGGCGTGACGGTCGAGCCGGACGGTCCCGGGTAGAGCATGGTGGCGACCTGGAAGCGCACCGCCAGGTGGCCGGTGCTGTCGGTGTCGGCGATCCTCTGGACGGTCGGGTCGCAGCCGTCCCACCCCGGGATCGACGAGACGCACTCCACCATCTGTACGAGGAAGGGTGGCGGGGGGATCGGGGTCGCGGCCTGGGGCCGCCCGCTCACGCCGACGCCGACCGGGATGTACGGCTCGACCGCGGGGCGGAGGCCGGCGCCGTCGACATCGATCACCTGGCCGTCGACGAGCCCGGTCGCCGGCGAGGCCGTGAGCGTTGGCCGGGGCTCGAGCGGGGCGCCGGCCTGGAAGTTGATCGGTGCGAACCCGGCCACGGTCTGGTCGAGGCCGGACACCACCTTGATCTGGCACAGGCCGGCCGAGGGTCGGCAGTCGGCCGCCGTGCCCTGGGAGGTGCTCCAGAGCACGGCTTCCACCTGGACGTCGACGTCGATGGTGCCCGACGGCGACACCTCGGCGTAGCCGAGGGGCCGGCAGTGCAGCGGTTGGGCCACGGTGCACTCGGCCACGATGGCGGTGCCGTAGGTCGTGGCCACCACCTGCGGCGCCTTGGCGGCACGGGTCGGCACCGGGACGGGGGGCCCGAGGTACGTCGGGTCGTAGGTGAAGCCGCTCCCGGTGATCCGGACGGTCTGGAGATCGGTGAGCGCGGTCGCCGGTGCGACCGCGATCGTGGCCGGCGTGTAGACCGGCGAGGCGGCGGGGTCGAACGTGAGCGCCGACGTGACGTACACCGTGCCGGTCGAGCGCCGGGTGTTGAAGCGCAGCTCGCACAGCCCGGGAGACGGGCGGCAATCGACGTAGCCGGCAGGGGTGAGGATGACGGGCTGGACGGCGAACACCCCGAACGAGAACGACCCGCTCGGTGAGACGATGGGCGGGTCCCTCCATGTCCGGCCCGAATCGCACTGGTTCGGCGAGGTCGCGCCGGCCGTGCACTGCTCGACGCCGGGTTCCCCGTCGATCCCGAAGTCGCTGCCGGACACGGTGACGAGGGTCGGCCCGGTGAGCCCGGTCGACGGCGACACCGTGACCGACGGCGGTGGCGCCAGGGCCCCGGCGGGGTCGAACGCGACCGGTGTGGTGGCGACCGTGCCCGTCCCGTAGCTGTGGGCCGCGATCAGGCACGTGTGCCCGGCACCGGGCGACCGGCAGTCGACGATGGTGTTGGCCGGTGGAGGCAGCGTGAAGCGGGCCGACGCCGGGAAGTCGATGCCGGTGACGGGGTTGCCGGAGGCGGCGGTGAAGTCGGCGCAGGTCGGGACGGAGAACGAATCGAGGCACAGCTCGATCACGACGTAGTCGGTGGGAGCGAAGCCGGTGCCGGCGACGTGGAGCACCTGCCCGTCGACGATGCCGGTCGAGGGCGTGACCGTGATGGACACGGCGGCGGCGGCGGGTTGGGCCGTGAACGTCGTGGCGGTCGAACAGACGGCGAAGGACAGCATGGCTGCGGCGGCCACGCGTCGCACCCCGTGGCTCCCGTGGACCGATCGGGATCTCATCGTTCCGTTGCCCCCATCGGCCGGGCGCCGACACCCAACCGGGGGCGAGCGTACCGTGGCCCGCCGGGGGCTGCCGTCGTCCGGGTCGGTCGCTCGGGTCGGTCGCTCGGGTCGGTCGCTCGGGTCGGTCGCTCGGGTCGGTCACACGGTCGGTGCGGTGCGGTTCCGCCGAGCAACCACCACCACGGCCACCAGCGCGGCGATCGAGCCGAGGAGCACGGGCCAGGGCCCCACCCGGAGGGCGACGGTGTCGCCGGTGCGGCGCTCCACCGTGGCCAGGAGCACCACCTGATCGCTCATCATCGCCGTGGCCTCGTTGCCCACGTCGGCCCGGCACCGCCCCGTGGTGACCGTGCCGTCGGCGGCCTGCCGGTCGCAGTCGACCATCCGCCCGGACGGATCGATCACGGTGCTGAATCCGGTGGGCGCGGCCTGGAGCTCCCACCGTCCGGTCTCGATGGCCCGCAGGCGGCTCGAGGCGATCTGCTGGGTCTGCACCTGGGTGAGCCAGTACGACGAGCCGTTGGTCGGG
>JAKOVR010000140.1 GCA_029782025.1 Actinomycetes bacterium
GAGGAGCGGGCGGCCCCGGCCGGGCTGCGCCGGCCGGGCATCAGATCGACGCCCCGGCCGGCCCGCGCCGGGGCGGCCGGGCCTGGCCGAAGCCCCGGCCGCGCGGCGGGCCGGCCCCGGTGCGGGCCTGTCCGAAGCCCCGGCCGCGCGGCGGGCCGGCCCCGGGGCGGGCCTGTCGTCCGCGGGCAGGTGGACGATCGCCCGGGCTCCAGCCGCCGTGGCCGGGCTCCAGCCGCCGTGGCCGGGCTCCAGCCGCCGTGGCCGCGCCCAGGCATCGCCCGGGGCGCTGCTATCCACGGGCGAGTCACCGCGGATCACGGGTGCCGGGCCGGGTCGAGCGTGCCCGGCCGCCGGGATCGCCCCGCGATCGTCGGGGACGATGATCGACGGGCACATTCGGAGGCCTGCATGGATAGCAGCGTCCCGGGCGATAGGTGGGGCGGCAACGTCGTTCCGGCCGCCGTACCAGCGTCCGGGGCGATGGGTGGCGTCACCCCGGGACGGGCGCGCCGTGTCTTGGCTCCAGATATCGTCGGCGGCGCTGAGTGGCGGCCGGCTCCCGCCGCGTGGCGGCCGGCTCCCGCCGAGTGGCGGCTCGCCGGGGAGTGGCCGCCCCCGCCACGTGGCTCACGTGGCCCCCGGCCCCCGCCGCGTGGCGGCCGGCCCCCGCCACGTGGCCCCCGGCCCCCGCCGCGTGGCGGCCGGCTCCCGCTGTGTGGCCCCCGGCTCCCGCCGCGTGGCGGCTCGCCGGGGAGTGGCCGCCCCCGCCACGTGGCTCACGTGGCCCCCGGCCCCCGCCGCGTGGCGGCCGGCTCCCGCCGAGTGGCGGCTCGCCGGGGAGTGGCCGCCCCCGCCACGTGGCTCACGTGGCCCCCGGCTCCCGCCGCGTGGCCGCTCGTCGGTGAGCGCCGCCGCCCCGCCGCGTGGCCGCGGCCGCGCCACTGCCCTACGCGGACGGCTCCGGGCGCCTCCCCATCCCCTGCCGCACGACGTACGCCGCGGCCTGGATCCGGTTCTCGAGGTGGAGCTTCTCGAGGGCGTTGTGCACGTGGTTCTTCACCGTGCCCTCGGTGATCGAGAGCCGGACGCCGATCTCCTTGTTCGACAGGCCGTCCGCCACCAGCTGGAGGATCTCGATCTCGCGGCGCGTCAGGGCGGGCCCCTCGGGCGTTGCGGACGGTGCGGACCGGATCGGGCCGGTCCCGCCGCTCTGGCCCCAACCGCGGAGAGCGGTGAGGACGCGGCCGGCGATCGCGGGCGAGAGGGGGGTCTCGTTGCGCATGACCGAGCGGAGCATGTCGTACAGCTGCTCGGGCCGGAGGTCCTTGAGCAGGTAGCCGTGCGCGCCGTACCGGATCGCGTCGAACAGGTCGTCCTCGTCCTCGGAGACGGTGAGCATGACGACCTTGGTGGCGGGCACCTGCTCCCGGATCAGCCTGACGGCCTCGACCCCGTTCATGACGGGCATGTCCACGTCCAGCACGACCAGGTCGGGCTGGAGGGCGCGGGCCTGCTCGACGCCGTCGAGGCCGTTCTCGGCCTCCCCGACCACGGTGAAGTCGGGCTGCTCATCGATCAGGGTGGCGATCGCCTTGCGGAAGAGCGGCTGGTCGTCCACCAGCAGGATCCGGATGGGATCGTCAGGTCCCGGCACCGGTCACCTCGAGCACGTTGGGGGACGCATATGGCGGCACGGGCACGCGCGCCATGACGCGCGAACCCCGGCCGGGCGCGGAATCGATCGACAGGGTACCGCCGATCAGCTCCATCCGTTCCCGCATGGAGTGGAGGCCGAACCCGTCGCGGTCGAGCAGGGTGCCGCCCAGGTCGAACCCCCGCCCGTCGTCTTCGATGACGATGGTGGTCGCCTGCTCGTCCACCGTGATGTGCACGATCGCGTTCTTCGCGCCCGAATGCTTGCGGATGTTGGTGAGCGCCTCCTGGATGACCCGGATGACCTGGACCTCGGCTCGCGGGGAGAGCGGCGGCTCGCCCTCCAGGTCGGTGTCCAGGGCGGCGGTCACGCCCGACTGCTGTGCGTACTTCACGAGGTAGGCGCGGAGGCTCTCGATGAGCCCGCGATGTGGCCGGCTGGCCTCTCGCAGCCCCAGCAGGGCCTCGCGGACGTCCCGGTACGCCTCCTCCTGGATGTCGGCGAGGTCTGCGAGCTCGCGGTCGAGGGCGGGCTGGGCGACAACCTCCTCCCGGGAGGCGATCGCGCGCAGGCGCAGGTGCGTGGCGCCGAGCACCTGCGCGAGGCTGTCGTGCATCTCGCGGGCGATCCGCTCGCGCTCCGAGAGGATCGCATTCTGGCGCTCGTTCTCGCGCTGGCGCTCGCCGACGATGGCGATGCTCGCGAGGCTCGCCAGGCTCACGAGGAAGCCCCGGTCGCGGCTCGTGAACGGCTTGTCGTCCTTCCGGCCGACCATCAGGTCGCCCAGGGGGCCGTCGCCGCTCTCCAGGCGGACCTCCAGGCTGCTGAGCAGGTCCGGCGCCGTCCGGACGGGGCACACGAGGGGCCGTTCGGGGAGCTCCGCGAACCGCTCCGGCTCGGTGCACAGGCAGAGCGTGCCGTCGGCGAGGGGGTAGAAGGGTGTGCCGATCCCCTCGGCCTCCAGCTGCTCCGACGTCGCCCGGCTGAGGCACAGGACCGCATCGTCGGCCTGGAGCAGCTCGCGCGCATGGCGGACGACGGCGGCCAGGACGTCGCCGATCGGGTGCTGGTTCGAGACCTGCAGGAGGATGTCGTAGAAGGCGTGACCCTCCAGGCGGCGGCGCTGCAGGTCGCTGATCAGCGACGTCATCTGGATGCTGCAAGCGAGCTGGTGGCCGATGTTCGCCAGCGTCGCGCTCTCGAGGAGGTCCGGCTCCGGGGCGTCCGCCGGCAGGTGCAGTCGCATCCGGCCCACGACGGACGGACCGACCGCGAGCGGGATGTCGATCAGGTGGGGGACCTCGGCGCCGAGCGCCGGCATGTTGGACCCGTGCTTGCCGACCACCACGCGCCGCTCGATCGTGCCCTCGCCCCGGGGACCGTGCTCCCGCGGGAAGACCGTGACCGTCGCCTCGGTGGCGCCGGTGGAGGAGACGACCGATTCGAGGGCGGCGTCGATGACCTCGTCCACTCCCAGCTCGCCCTGGACGGCCGTCGAGACGGCGTTGACAGCGGCGAGCTCTCGGTTCTGGCGGACGACGGCGCGCTGGGCACGCTCGATGAGCATGAACATGACGGCCGCGAAGGCGAGGACGGCGAGGATCAGGACCGCCGCCAGGGCGACGTACTCCGCCTGCTGGGTAGGGTCGGTCTCGATGAACACGAGCCGGAACGCCTCCCCGACTACGACGAACGTGACGGGGACGACGACGCTGATGACCTTGAGGCGGCCCAGGTCGACGGATGCCCCCGCCTCCGTTGCCTTCTGACGCGCCGTCCTGGTGCGCTCCACGTTCTCCTCGTGCGGTCCGTCGCGGCGGGGAGCGGCGCGGTCTCCGTCCGGTGCCCGACGCTCGGTGGCGTCCGGCGCCCGACGCGCGGTGGTCCGGCGCCCGACGCGCGGTGGTCCGGTGCCGCCGGGCGCACGCTGTGCCGCGCGCTCGCACGCGGGCGTGATCCGCGGAGTCTCCCCTTCCGACGGGTGGTGGCCGCATGGTACTCCCTGCAGGGAACCGCGCCGTGGGGATAGGGCTATCGGCCGGTGCGTCGGCGCACCAGCCAGTCGGGGGCGAGGTCCGCGGGCCGCGCCCGGCCCGAGCCCGTAGCCGGCTCTTCCGTGCCGCCGCGCGACCGCGCCGGGGCTGGGGGCGAGTGGCGCAGGGGGGGCGGCGCCGGGCGTGCCGGAGCCCCCAGCCCAGACGGCCGGCGCACCGCCCCCGGCCCTGGGCGTGCCGCCGCGCCACCAGCCCCGCCTTGGGCGTGCCGCCGCGCCACCAGCCCCCGCCTTGGGCGTGCCGCCGCGCCACCGCCCCCGGCCGCCACCTGACACCCACACCTGCAGCCCCGGCTTGCATCGCCCCGACGGCGGATGCACGATGCCAGTCTCGCGGCGGTCGCAGCCGGCGGAGCGCCGTGGGACCCGGGGGCGGGTCGGAGGCCGATTGGAAGACGCGGTCGTCATCGGGGCAGGGCAGGCCGGGCTGGGCGTCAGTCGGCTGCTGGCTCAGCGCGGCGTCCAGCATGTGGTCCTGGAGCGCGGTCGCGTCGGCGAGACGTGGCGCACGCAGCGCTGGGACTCCTTCACCCTGAACACGCCCGGCTGGCTCGACCGACTCCCCGGGGACGACCCCGATCCCGACCACGCCGATGCGTTCCCCGGCCTGCGTGCGTGGATCGCGAGGCTCGACGCGTACGCGGCGGATGGCGGCCTCCCGATCCGCACCGGCCATGACGTCACCCGGGTGGAGCGGGCGTCCGACGGGACGTTCCTCGTCCGGGCCCGCATCGGGCATGCGGCCAACGAGGCACTGAACGCGCGGACCGTGGTCGTCGCCTCGGGGATCCAGCGGGTCTCGCGCATGCCGCGCATCGCGCGCTCGCTGCCGCTCGTCGGAGCCCTGTCGATCCACACGGCCCACTATGTCAACCCGGCCCAGCTGCCCCCGGGGGGCGTGCTCGTGGTCGGGTCGGCCCAGTCGGGCGTGCAGATCGCCGAGGAGCTCGTCCGTGCCGGCCGGACTGTCCACCTCTCGGCCAGTCGGGTCTCGCGTGTACGGCGTCGCTATCGCGGGCGTGACATCCTCGAGTGGCTCGCGATGACCGACTTCTTCCACCAGCGGGCCCACGACCTGCCGGACCCGGCGATGGCGCGTGCGGCCCAGCCGATCACATCCGGGCTGGGGCGGCACGGGCACACCGTGAGCCTCCAGTGGCTGGAGGGCCTCGGCGTCCGCCTGTACGGCCGATTGAGCGCCGTGACCGGCGCGCGGCTCTCCTTCGACGACGACCTGGGGGCCAGCATCCGGTACGGCGACGAATCGTCGGCCGCGGTCAGCGCGCAGGTGGAGTCGCTGATCGCGACCCGCGGCCTCGGCTCGTCGGCGCCGCCACCTGAGCCCGATGCGGCCGACGAGCCACATCCGGACCCGGCCTCCGTGCACTCGCCGCCGTCGCTGGACCTCGACGCCGAAGCGGTCGGAGCGGTCATCTGGTGCACCGGCTTCGGCGGCCGGTTCGACTACCTCCAGCCGGACCTGCTCGACGAGCGGGGGATCCCCAGGTACGACGGCATCGCGACCGCCGCGCCGGGCCTCTACGTGATCGGGTTCCCCTGGCTCACGAGCCGGAAGTCGGGCCTGATCTGCGGGATCGAGGACGACGCCCGCCTGGTGGTGGATGCCATCGCGAGGCACCTGGCGGCCTGAGCCGGGGCCGGAGCGGAGGCGGGGCCGGCGCGAGGCTTGGGGCCGGCCGGGGCCGTGGCGGGGCCGGGGGCGGTCGCCCGGCCGGGGGCCGTGGCGGGGCCGGGGGCGGTCGCCCGGCCGGGGGCCGTCTCCGTCGCGGACCCGTGCAGGCCGCCGGACGCCCGCCCCGAAGCCCTCCGATGCACGGGATCTTCACCTGATGAAGAACCACCTCTCCCGTCTTCACGTGATGAAAGCAAACGACCGGATTTGGGGACGACAGGGCTGCACGTCGCCCTCGCACCTCGGCCCACCGAGGGTCCGGGGGCCCCGGCTGCTCAGCGGTGCCGCGTGGCACTGGCTCCGGGGTCCCCGGCGTCCGCCACATGCGCCGGATCTTCACGTGGTGAAGAGGCTGAGCACGCTGGGAATCCCCCAAGGACTCGAAACAGCCATCTGCTTTCGCCAGGTGAAAACGCGATCCGGAAGTCACGCGGCCCACCGTCGTTCACGTGCCCAGCCCCATCAGACCCACCCGTCCTGGCGGCCCTGCCCGCCGCCCGCGGCCCTGCCCGCCGCCCGCGGCCCTGCCCGCCGGGACGCCACCTAGTGTCCGGCCGGCGGGACGCCGGCCCGGGCCGCTCCGACCCTCTTCGTCGCGCCCGCCGCCCGCGGCCCTGCCCGCCGCCCGCGGCCCTGCCCGCCGGGACGCCACCTGGGGTCCGGCCGGCGGGACGCCGGCCCGGGCCGCTCCGACCC
>JAKOVR010000151.1 GCA_029782025.1 Actinomycetes bacterium
GCCAGCTGCATCGTGAGCGTGCGCAGCTCGACCGGGTCCTGGGGGATGGTGAGGGCGTGGAGGTCGACCACGGCGTAGAAGCTGTCGGCCTCGTGCTGCTCGGTGGCCCAGAAGCGCAGCGCCCCGAGGAGGTTGCCGAGCTGGACCGATCCGGTGGGCTTGATGCCCGAGAGCACGCGTGTCATGGCGGCGGATGCTACCGGTGCCACCCGGTCCGACCGGAAGTGGGTTCCGCGGCTCAGCGCGTGACCACGGTGGCGCTGGCGTCGGCGGGGCCCGGAGTCGGCGATCCCGGGCCGGCCGGCCGGCCGGTGCTGGTGAAGTCGCGGAGCTGGCAGGCCTCGAGGATCTTGGCGTCGACGAGCTGGGCGAAGGCCAGCCCCGCCACGTCGGGGAGGAGGCCGCCGATGAGCAGCGTGTCCTGCTCGTCGCGACTCAGGCCCAGCACCCGTTGCTGCACGCACGACGCCGCCGGCCCGGGGATGGTGCCGCCAGGGGCGGCGGACCGGGCGAAGGCCACGTAGAGGTCGGCCTCCACCGCCGGGGGCACGCAGTCGCGCAGCACGCCCTTGAGGGTGTCGATCTGGCCGCCGGTCGGGGCCCGGGACTTGTCGCGGTTGAGGGCGGCGACGGCATCGGGTTCCTCGGCCAGGCGCTTCCCGACGCACGCCGCGCTGGCGTCGTCGAGCAGCAGGAGGTGGGTGATGGTGGCCGTCGCCTCCGCCGCCGTCTGGTCCGGTGCCGGCCCCCCGCCGCGACAGGCGCCCATCCCGAGGAGGGCCACCACGGCCAGGCCGGCCGACGCGAGGGCCCGCGTGCGGGCAAAGGGGAGCGACGGGCTCGGACGCACGAGGCATCGTACGCGCCGGTGCCGGCCCGAAGGCCGGCACCGGGACGCGATTCGAGGGGATCAGGCGGTCAGGCGCCGGGGCACTTGGCCTTGATCTTGGCGTCGGCCTCGGTGAGGAGCTCCTTCTCCTGAAGGAGGATGCCGGCGATGACCACGCCGAGGTCCGAGGTGTCGAACTTCACCAGCTCGGTCTTGGCGCACTCGAGCACCGACTCCTTGGCGTCGGGGTTGGCCTGCTTGACGAGCTTGATGATGGCGGCGGCGATCTTGTCCTTGTCGACGCAGCCGGCGATGACCCCGCCGGTGAACCCGGCCATCTTCAGCTCGTTCTCGGCCATGCTCGGGTCACTGGTGAGCCCGTTCTCGAAGGCGCCGTTGATGCAGGCTTCCTCGCTGGAGGTGAGGTCGAGGTCCTTCGGCTTGGGCGGGGTCTTCGAGCCCGAGGCCTTGGTGGTGGTCGAGTCGCCCGACGCCTTGGTGGTGGTGGAGCCGCTGTCGGCCTTGGTGGTGGTGGTCGAGCCTGCGGCGGCGGCCGTGGTGGTCGTCGAGCCGGTCCCACCGGCGGCCGGCTCGTCCTTCTTCGAGCAAGCGCCAGCGGCGAGCAGCAGTGCGGTGCTCAACGCGAACGCGCCGAACTTGGTCTTCATGGATGTCCTCCCGGGTCGGGGCCGCCCACGGGGTCGTGCGCGGGACCTGCGGCGTGCTGACGGGGCGGCCCGCGCCGCCCGGGGGCATCAGCACCAGGCCAACGCTAGCGAACCGGCCCGCCGGGACCGTGGATTCCACCGGCCGGGGTATCCGCGAGTTCGGCCGGCCGCCCCCGTAACCTGACCGGGTGCCGTACGAAGTCCAGACCCCCGTGTTCGAGGGTCCCTTCGACCTCCTCCTCCACCTGATCCTGAAGGAGGAGGTCGACATCTACGAGGTCTCCCTCGCCCGCATCGTCGACGTCTACCTCGGCGAGCTCGAGCGCATGGAGCAGCTCGACCTCGAGATCGCCACCGAGTTCCTGCTGATCGCCTCCACGCTCATCGAGCTCAAGACCCGTCGGCTCCTGCCCGACGAGGGCGACGGCGACCTCGACGAGGAGCTGGCCCTGTGGGAGCAGCGCGACCTGCTGCTCGCCCGCCTGCTCGAGTGCAAGACCTTCAAGGACGCGGCCAAGGCCCTCCAGCGTCGGTTCGCCCGGGCCTCGTTGTCGTTCCCCCGGGTGGCCGGCCTCGAGGAGCGCTTCCTCGACGTGGCCCCGGACCTGCTCGAGGGCATCGACATCGCCGACCTCCAGCGGGCCTACATCCGGGCCCTCACCCCCAAGCCCAAGCCGGTGCTCGACCTGTTCCACGTGTCGGCCGTCCGGGCCAGCGTCACCGTGGCCTTCGAGGAGCTGCTCGACGAGCTCCCCCGCATGGGTCGCGCGTCGTTCCGGTCGCTCACCGAGAGCCTGGTGGACCGGCTCGAGGTCGTGGTGCGGTTCCTCGCCCTCCTCGAGATGTACAAGCAGGGGCTGGTCGACCTCGACCAGCCCACCCAGTTCGGCGACATCACCATCCTCTGGCTCGGCACCTCGTCGCCGGTCTCGGCCGAGGAGCGGGCGGCGGAGCTCGTCGCCATCGACACCTACGACGGCTGACGGGTCGCCCCGCGATGTCCGACGAGCCCATGGAGCACGACGCCCCCGGCGAGTCCCTCGGCGGTGCGCCGGCCGAGACCGTCCGGGCCATCGAGGCCATCCTCATGGTGGCCGACCGCCCGGTGGAGGCCCACCTCCTGGCCCAGGTCACCGAGACGCCGCCGGACCGCATCGACGCCGTCCTCCAGGAACTGGCGGCCAGCTACGAGGTCGACGGCCGCGGCTTCATCCTGGCCAAGGTGGCCGGCGGCTACCGGTTCCAGAGCCATCCCGATCTCGCCCCCTACGTCGAACGCTTCGTGCT
>JAKOVR010000157.1 GCA_029782025.1 Actinomycetes bacterium
CAGGGTGGATCCGTTGCCCGTGATCGTCGTGTTGTCCAACACGTCCAGATCGCCCGTCGCCGACGCGTCCTCCCCGGCGCCGGCCACCGTCAGGCGGTAGAGCGCACCGGTCTGCAACACGATCGGCTGCACCCCACCCCGGCTGTTGGACTCCTGCACGGCCGCCCGGAACGAGCACACATCGCCCGCCGTGCGGCAGTAATGATCACCCGGCGTCGCATCCACCACGTCCGCCGTGGTGTCCACGTAGATCGTCTCGTCATCGGTCAGGATCGTCCCCGTCCCCGGCGACGTCCCCACCGTCGCCCCCGACGGACCCGACAGACCGACCGTGAACGTCTCGTCCGGCTCGTACCGGACATCCCCGTTCACCGTCACCACCACCGACTTCGACGTCTCCCCCGGCAGGAACGTCACCGTCCCCGACCCCGCCACATAGTCGTTGCCCCACGTCGCCGCGCTGGCCCCGGCCTTCGCCGTGCCGTCCGCGGTCGCCCAGTTGACCGTGACCGTCGACGCCGAGGGGTTCGACAACGACACCGTGAACGTCGCCGACGCCGTCCCGCTGTTGCCCTCCGTCACCGACGTGCTGTTCACCGACACCGACGGCTGGACGTCGTCGTTGAGGATCGTCCCCGTCCCCGGCGACGTCCCGATCGAGGCGCCCGCCGGGTTCGACAGGGCAACGGTGAAGGTCTCGTTCCCCTCGAACATCGTGTCGCCGTTCACGGTGACCGACACCGTCTTCGACGTCTGCCCGGGAAGGAAGGTCACCGTCCCCGAGCCCGCCCCGTAGTCCGACCCCGCCGACGCCGTCCCGTCGGCCGTGGCCCAATCCACCGACACCGGAAGACCCGAGGCCGCCGACAGCGACACCGTGAAGGTGGCCGTGGTCGTCCCGCTGTTGCCCTCCATCACCGACACGCTGTCCACCGACACCGAGGGGGCCGTGTCGTCGTTGGTGATGGTCCCGGTCCCGGGCGACGTCCCCACCGAGGCACCCGACGGGTTCGACAGCCCCACCGTGAACGTCTCGTCACCCTCGAACAGGGTGTCGCCGTTGACCGTGACCGAAACGGTCTTGGACGTCTGCCCGGGAAGGAAGGTCACCGTCCCCGAGCCCGCCCCGTAATCCGACCCGGCCGACGCCGTCCCGTCGGCCGTGGTCCAATCCACCGATACGGCGAACGCCGACGGGTTCGACAACGACACCGTGAAGGTGGCCGTCGTCGTCCCGCTGTTGCCCTCGGTGACCGACACGCTGTTGACCGACACCGACGGCACGCCGTCGTCGTTGGTGATCGTGCCCGTGCCGGGTGAGGTTCCCACCGAGGCACCCGACGGGTTGGTCAGCCCCACCGTGAACGTCTCGTCGCCCTCGAAGGTCGTGTCGCCGTTGACCGTCACCGCCACCGGCTTGGACGTCTCCCCGGCGAGGAACGTCACCGTCCCCGACCCCGGGGCGTAGTCACCGGACGCGGTGGTCGCAGACCCGTCGGCCGTGGCCCAGTCGACGGTGACCGTCGAGGCCGACGCCGCCGACAGCGACACCGTGAAGGTGGCCGTGGTCGTCCCACTGTTCCCCTCCGTCACCGCCACGCTGTTCACCGACACCAGTGGGTTCACGGTGAGGTTCACCGTGGCTGTCGCGGTCGCGCCGGACGCGTCCGTGACGGTGTAGGAGAACGAGTCCGGGCCGGCGTAGGTCGACGACGGTGTGTAGGTGAAGGACCCGTTCGTGTTCGCGGTGAGGGTGCCGTGGGTCGGGGACGTGCTGCCGGTCACGGTGAGCCCGGTCCCGAGATCGTTCTGGAGGAGTCCGGGGGCCGGCACCGTCAAGGCGACGCCGCTGGCGGCGACGTACGCGTCAGCGACCGCCACGGGGAGGACCGTCACCGTCACCGTGCTGGTGGTGGTACGGCCGAACCCGTCGGTGAGGGTGTAGGTGAACTGGTCGGTTCCCGAGTAGCCGGCCGTCGACGAGTAGGACACGCTTCCGTCCGCCCCGACCGTGGCGCTGCCGTGGGCCGGCCCGGTGGCGAGGGAAGACTGGAGCGAGAAGCCGGAGTCGTTGCCGAGGACGCCCGGGGCGGGCACCGTGAGCGACCCCCCCGAGCCCACGGACCACGCGTCGCCCGCCGCGACCGGCGGCGGCCAGATGGTGGCCGTGGTCGAGGCGCTGTTGTTGCCGAGGGCGGCGTCGGGCGTCGTCGAGGTCCCGTTGGCCGTCACGGTGACGGTCCCGGAGGCGGCCGTCCGGTTCAGCACCAGCGTGGCCGAGATGGTCGAACCCACGGCGATGGCTGACGCCGAGGAGCAGGTGATCGTGCCCGTTGCGCCGACCGCGGGCGTCGTGCAGCTCCACCCCGCCGGCACCGACACCGACGAGAAGGTGGTGCCGGCCGGAGTGGTCACGGTCCAGGACGGTCCCGCGGCGGGAAGCGAGCCACCGGCGGTCAGCGCCACCCCGTAGGAGATGGTCGCCGCGCCCGACGACACGTTGGCCGGACCGGTGATCCCCACGGACAGGTCGGTGCTGCACTCCGCCCCGGAGCTCGCCCCGGGAACGTCGGTCGGGGTGACGGTGGTCAACACGAGGCCGGAGGCGCCGTCGGTCGACCCGTACGCGTCCTGCGCCGTCGTACTGGTGCCGTGCGCGCCGCCCGGGACGGATCGCGTGATGGCGGTCGCGGTGGTCACCACGGCGCCGCCGGCGCCGCCCCCGCCCGGGCCGTGCCGCTCCCCGGGGAAGCCGGTGGGCGGTTGGGTGGGCCAGGAGTTCGCGCCCGCCCCGCCGGCGGCGGTGATGGAGAACCCGCTCAGCGTCCCGGTCGCGGTGATCGACACCGACCCGCCGGCACCACCACCGCCCGCGCCGTCGTTCTCGGTCAGGTTCGGTGCCGTGGTGCCGTTGGCCACCACCGACCCGCCGGTGCCCGTGGCCGACCCGACCCGCACGAGCACGGCGCCGCCACCGGCGCCGCCGGAACCAGCTGTGGTCCCGCTGTTGTTGCGGGTGCCGGCACCGCCGCCGCCCCCGGGGGAGAGGGAGGTGATGGTGGGAACGACGGCAGCGCCGCCGACCCCACCGGTGCCGAGGTTGGAGAACCAGGAGTTCCCCCCCTGGCCGCCGATCCCGCCGTTGCCGCCACCACCGCCACCGCTGTTCTGGTCGTTGGCCGACGGGTTGCCGTCGGTGCCCCCACCGCCGGCGTTCCCGGGTGCCCCCCGGGCGTAGCTCCCGTTGGGGTACCCCTCCGTGGTGTTGTCGATCACCGTGTCGCCGAGGGGGTCGTACACGTAGCGCGGCGTGCCGGCCACGCCTTCACCCTTCGAGCCGTGCCCGTCGCGCCCCGACGAGCTCCGGTAGTCGGTGTTGGCCAAGTTGTTGTCGCCCTGGAGGGCGCGACCGCCGCCACCCCGGAACCCGCGGCTCGAGACGTCGACCGTGTTGGCCCCGATGTCGAACTTCCCGGCGACGTCCATCACGAGCATCCCGCCGGTCCGACCGTTCCACGGCTGCGCCGTGAGCCCCGCGCCGACGGTCACCGACCGGTACTGGGGCACCCGGATGACCTGGAAGCGACGCTGCCCCCGAGACGACGACGCGTTGGCGTTGGCATAGGCGTTGACCAGCCCGCCCCCGGTGCCGAGGCCGGTCAACTGCAGCGTCCCCCCGGTGACCGGCACGGCCGCCGTCGCCTTGACGTACTCGTAGCGCCCGGAGTTGTTGAGCGCCGTCCACCCCCTGCCCGTGCCGTTGTTGGCCCCGTAGCTGCTGGAGTTGTTCGAGTTGATCTGGGCGTCCTGCATCTGCACGACGAGGAGGAGGTCACCGTTGGCGATCGGGGTGGTCGACCCCACCGCCGCGCCGAGCGTGATGCTCGTGGCCCCGGCCGCGGCGGAGGCGGTGCCGGGGTAGTAGGTGTTGACGACGCCGGTGAGGCCCGTGACGTCCCCGTCCCGGGTCGGCGAGGCGCAGAGCACGGGCGCGGCCGCCGCTGCAGGTACGAGCCCGGTAGGGAGCAGGGGCGTCAAGGCCGAGGCTGCGAGCGCGGTAGCGGTGAAGCCAACGACGCGGCGCAATGCACGAGGAGAGGGGGGCATCGGTTGGAACTCCTACCGCCTGGGAATCCGAAGGCGAGCCCCTCGTCCACCGCTTGCCCGGCCGCGAGGGGTTCGTACTGATTATCGCCCCCGTCGACGGCGTTATTTGTAGGCCGTACGACCCGAAATCCGGCGCCAGCCCTCAGCGGTTGGCGAACTGGTTGCCCTTGGCCGGCGGGCGCCGATCGCCCCACGGGAGGGGGCGCTTGGTCACCGTGCCGCCCGCGGCGACGATCGCCGCTTCGGCCGAGGCGGAGAAGGCGTGGGCCTCGACCTGCAACGCCCGGGTGAGCTCACCACGGCCGAGGATCTTGACCAGCGCGCCCTTGTGGAGCAGGCCGTGCTCGTGGAGCGACTCCGGCGTGATGTCGGTGAGACCGCTCTCCTCCAGGGTGTCGATGTTGATGCCCTGGTACTCGACCCGGAAGGGGTTGTTGAAGCCCTTCAGCTTGGGGATCCGCATGGCCAGCGGCAGCTGCCCACCCTCGAACCCGACCGGGATCGTGTCGCGCGCGCCCTGGCCCTTGGTGCCCCGGCCGGCGGTCTTGCCGCCCTTGCCGGCGATGCCGCGGCCGACCCGCTTCTTGCGCCGGTTCGAGCCCGGCGCGGGCTTGAGATCGTGGATCTTCACGAGGCACCTCCGGCGCCGAGATCGTCGACCTCCTCGACGGCCACGAGGTGGGGCACCTTGGCCAGCATGCCCCGGATCTCCGGACGGTCGGGAAGGGTGTGGGTCTTGCCGATGCGGCCGAGCCCGAGGGCGCGCAGCGTGCCGCGGGCCTTCGGCTTGGCGCCGATGGCCGACTTGGTCTGGGTGACCTTGAGCGCACCCATCACGCCACCTCCTCCGGGGAGTGCGGGTTGCGCTCCGACTCCTGGAACGCCCGCCAGAGGCCCTTGGGCACGAACTCCTCGGGCGAGAGGCCCCGGAGCCGAGCCACCTCGTCGGGGCGGCGGAGGTTGCGCAGCCCGGCGATGGTGGCGCGGGCGACGTTGATGTGGTTGGACGAGCCGAGCGACTTGCAGAGGACGTCGTGGATCCCGGCCTCCTCGAGGATGGCTCGGGCCGCACCACCGGCGATCACACCGGTACCGGGTGCGGCGGGCTGCAGGAGCACACGACCCGCGCCCTCGGCGCCGATCACGGGGTGCGGGATGGTGGAGCCGGCCAGCGGGACGCGCACCAGATTCTTCTTGGCCTCCTCGGTGCCCTTCTGGATCGCGGTGGGCACCTCCTTGGCCTTGCCGTAGCCGAGGCCGACGTGGCCGGCGCCGTCGCCGACCACCACCAGGGCGGTGAAGGAGAACCGGCGGCCGCCCTTGACCACCTTGGCGACGCGGTTGATGTTGATCACCCGCGAGTCTCGGAGGGTCAGCTCATTGGGATTGATGGCCATCAGAACTCCAGTCCTGCTTCGCGGGCCGCGTCGGCGACGGCGGCAACCCGACCGTGGTAGAGGTTCCCGCCGCGGTCGAAGACGACCTTGGTGACCCCGGCGCTGCGGGCCCGCTCGCCCACCAGCTTCCCGATGGTGCGGGCCGCATCGACGTTGCCCGTCGCGGCGGCGCGGAGATCGGGCTCCGTGGTGGACGCGGCCGCGATGGTGCGACCGGTGACATCGTCGATCACCTGCACGTGGAGGTGGCGGTTGGACCGGAACACGGCGAGGCGGGGACGCTCCGACGTGCCGCGGACCTTGCGGCGCACACGGGTGTGGCGCCGGGTGCGGGCTTCGCGCTTTTCCTTGGCGTTGCTCATCTGTGGGTCACTTTCCGGTCTTGCCGGCCTTGCGCAGCACGCGCTCGTCCTTATAGCGGACGCCCTTGCCCTTGTAGGGCTCGGGCTTGCGGATCTTGCGGATGTTGGCCGCCACCTGCCCGACGAGCTCCTTGTCGATCCCGCTCACGATGATCTGGGTGTTGGACGGCGTCTCGAAGGTGATGCCTTCGGGGGCGTTCACCACGACGGGGTGGGAGAAGCCCAGCGCCAGCTCCAGGGTGGTCGGCGACTTGGCGTTGGCGCGGTAGCCGACGCCCACGATGTCGAGCTCCTTGCGGAACCCGTCGGTGACGCCCACCACCATGTTGTTGACGAGGGTGCGCGACAGGCCGTGCAGCGACCGGTTCTCGCGCTGGTCGTCGGGCCGCTCGACGACGAGCTGCCCGTCGTCGTGACGGATGGTGATGGCGCCAGGGAGCTCCCAGTCGAGGGAGCCCTTGGGACCCTTGACCGAGACCCGGCGGCCGTCGAGGTCGACCTGGACGCCGGAGGGGACGGTGATGGGGGCGCGTCCGATGCGTGACATGCTTTCGCTCCTACCAGACGTAGCAGAGGACCTCGCCGCCGATCTTGCGCTTGCGCGCTTCACGGTCGGTCATGAGACCCTGGCTGGTGGACAGGACGGCCACTCCGAGGCCGCCGAGGACGCGCGGGACCTCGTCGGTCTTGGAGTAGATGCGGAGGCCGGGCTTGGAGACCCGCTTCAGGCCCGAGATGACCCGGGCCCGCTCCGGTGAGTACTTCATCACCACGGTCAGCACGCGACCGGGGCGGACGGGATCGTCGGCGACGCTGAAGGACTCGATGTAGCCCTCCTTGAGCAGGAGCGTGGCCAGGGCCTCCTTCTGCTTCGAGGAGGGCATGCGGACCTCGTCCCGCATCGCGATGTTCGCGTTGCGGATGCGGGTCAGCATGTCGGCGATGGGATCGGTCATGGTCATGATGCAGTCCCCCTCACCAGCTGGCCTTCTTGAGCCCGGGGATCTCCCCGGCGTGAGCCATCTCGCGCAGGCACACCCGGCAGAGCTGGAAGCGCCGGTACACCGAGTGGGGGCGACCGCACCGCTGGCAGCGGGTGTAGGCGCGCACCTTGAACTTCGGCGTGCGGTTGGACTTCTCGATGAGCGCTTTCTTGGCCATGGTTACTGCCCCTCACGCTTGAACGGGAACCCGAGGGCGAGCAGCAGTGCGCGGCCCTCGTCATCAGTACGGGCGGTGGTGACGATGGTGATGTCCATGCCACGGGTCTGGTCGACCTTGTCGTAGTTGATCTCGGGGAAGATCAGCTGCTCGGTGACGCCGAAGGTGTAGTTGCCGTTCCCGTCGAAGGACTTCGGGTTGAGACCCCGGAAGTCGCGGATGCGGGGGATGGCGATGTTGACGAGGCGGTCGTAGAACTCCCACATCCGGTCGCCCCGGAGCGTGACCTTGGCCCCGATGGCGTTGCCCTCGCGGAGCTTGAAGCCGGCGATCGACTTCTTGGCCTTGGTCACGATCGGCTTCTGGCCGGCGATCGTGGTGAGGTCGCGGACCGCCCCTTCGAGCAGCGACTGCTGCTGGAGGGCCTTGCCGACACCCATGTTGATCACGATCTTCTCGAGCCGGGGAACGAGCATGATGTTGCCCAGCTCGAGCTGGTCCTTGAGGGCCGGCCGGATCTCGTCGTTGTACTTGGTCTTGAGGCGCGGCACGGGGTAGCTGCGCTCGACGGTGGTGGCGCTCATCAGATGTCACTCCCACACTTGCGGCAGGTCCGGACCTTCGTGCCATCGGGCTCGAAGCGCTGACCCACGCGGCTCGCCTCGCCGCAGCTGCCGCAGATCACAGCGACGTTCGAGACGTGGATGGGCATGTCCTTGTCGATGATGCCGGCCTGCAGCGTCCGGGTCGGACGCTGGTGGCGCTTGGCCACGTTGACGCCGTCGACGATGACCTTGTTCGCCTCGGGAAGGGCACGGCTCACGATGCCTTCCTTCCCCTTGTCCTTGCCGGCGATCACGCGGACGCGGTCGCCCTTGCGGATCTTCAGCCCCGCCATCACAACACCTCCGGTGCCAGCGACACGATGCGCATGAACTTCTTGTCGCGCAGCTCGCGGCCGACCGGGCCGAAGATGCGCGTGCCGCGGGGCGACTTGTCCTCCTTGATGAGGACGGCGGCGTTGTCGTCGAACTTGATGTAGCTGCCGTCGGGGCGACGGCGCTCCTTCTTCGTCCGCACGACGACGCACTTGACGACGTCGCCCTTCTTCACCGCCGCACCGGGGATGGCGTCCTTGACGGTGGCGACGAAGATGTCCCCGATCGAGGCGTAGCGGCGCTTGGAGCCGCCGAGCACCTTGATGCAGAGGACCTCCTTGGCCCCACTGTTGTCGGCCACCCGCAGGCGGGTCTCCTGCTGGATCATCGGGCACGCTCCACGACCTCGACGAGCCGCCACCGCTTCAGCTTCGACAGCGGACGCGTCTCCATCACCCGGACACGGTCGCCCACGTTGAGGTCGTTGGCCTCGTCGTGGATGTACAGCTTCTTGGTGCGCTGCATGGTCTTGCGGTAGCGCGGGTGGCGCACCCGGTCGACCACCTTGACCACTGCGGTCTTCTCCATCGAGGTGGAGATGACCGTGCCCTCACGGACCTTCCGGGCCGTGCGGTCGTCAGCGTCGGCGGAACTGCTCTGCTCGCTCATCGGGCCGACTCCTCCTGGGCGGCGAGCGCTTCGGCCGCCGCGATCTCACGGTCACGCAACTCGGTGTTGATGCGTGCGATGTTCTTCTTCAACACACCCAGACGGGCGGTGTTCTCGAGCTGGCCGGTGGCGTGCTGGAAGCGCAGGTGGAACAGCTCGTCCTTGGTCTGGGCCAGCTTCTCCACCAGCTCGGTGTCGTTGAGCTCTTCGAGCCCGAGGCTGGTAGCCATCAGAACGCCTCCTCGCGACGAACGAAGCGGGCCTTGATCGGGAGCTTCTGGATCGCCCGCTCCATGGCGGCCCGAGCGATCTCGGGGTCGTGGAACGAGAGCTCGAACATGATCCGGCCGGGCTTCACGACGGCCACCCACTTCTCGGGGTTGCCCTTGCCCGAGCCCATACGGGTCTCGGCCGGCTTGGCCGTGATCGGCTTGTCGGGGAACAGCCGGATCCAGACCTTGCCACCACGCTTGATGTGGCGGGTCATGGCCACACGGGCGGCCTCGATCTGGCGGGCGGTGATCCACCCCGGCTCCAAGGCCTGGATGCCGAAGTCGCCGAAGCTGACCTCGGTGCCGCCCTTGGCGTCACCGGTGAGGCGCCCGCGGTGCTGCTTGCGGTGCTTGACCTTGCGTGGCATCAACATCAGTCAGCGTCTCCCGGTCGGAAGTGCGGCGTCTCGTGGTGCTGGCGGGTGGTGCGCTCGATCTCTTCTTCCTCCGCCAGCAGGCGCTCGAGCTCGGGATCCGCCTCCTTGACGAGGGGGGTCGCCTGGTCGACGGCGATCTCGTCGTCGGAGATCGGGGCATCGACCGGAGCGGCGTCGGCGCGCCGACCGGCCGAGGAGACCACCCGGCGGGGACGGGCCTGGCCCGAGGTCTCGCCGACGGCCATGGCCGCCTCCTTGGCGATCTTGTCCTCGAGGACGCTCTTGTAGGGGAGGATGTCGCCCTTGTAGATCCAGACCTTCACGCCGATGCGCCCGTAGGTGGTCTTGGCCTCACGGAAGCCGTAGTCGATGTCGGCCCGGAGGGTGTGGAGCGGCACGCGGCCTTCCCGGTACCACTCGGTGCGGGCCATCTCCGACCCGCCGAGGCGCCCGGAGCACTGGACCCGGATGCCGAGGGCACCCGCCTTCTGCGCGTTCTGGACCGCCCGCTTCATGGCCCGGCGGAAGGCGACGCGGCCGGCGAGCTGGTCGGCGACACCCTGGGCGATCAGCGCCGCGTCGAGCTCGGGCTGCTTGATCTCCTGGATGTTGAGCTGCACCTTGGGGTTGCCGGTGATGCGGGCGAGGTCCTTGCGGAGCTCGTCGGCCTGGGCCCCACGGCGACCGATCACGATGCCGGGCCGGGCGGTGTGGACGTCGATGCGGACGCGATCGCGCGTGCGCTCGATCTCGATCCGGCTGATGGCGGCGTGCGCCATGGTCGTCATGAGGTGGTTGCGGACCTTCCAGTCCTCCACCACGTAGTGGGCGTACTCGCCCCGGTCGGCGTACCAGCGCGACTTCCAGTCGGTGGTGACGCCGAGGCGGAACCCGTACGGGTTGACCTTCTGCCCCATCAGCTGTCCTTCTCTTCGGTGTCGGCGCCGGTCGCTTCGGCCTCGACCTCGGCGACGGTCTCGTCGTGATCGTGATCGTGATCGTGATCGTGATCGTGATCGTGATCGTGATCGTGATCGTGATCGTGATCGTGATCGTGATCGTGGGCCTCGGTCCGCCGTTCGGCCTTGGCCTGGCGGCTGCGCAGCACCCGCTGGCGACGGGCCTCCGTCGCCATCCGGTTGCCCTGGCGGGACGTGGCCTCGCGGGAGCGGAGCTGGTCGAGCTCGCTGGCGCTCATCCGGCTCACGATGATCGTGATGTGGCAGGTGCGCTTGCGGATCCTCGTGGCCCGACCGCGTGCCCGGGGCCGCCAACGCTTGAGCGTCGGGCCCTCGTCGGCATAGCAGGCCGACACCACCAGCTCGTCGCCGGGGATCGAGTTGTTGTTCTCGGCGTTGGCCACGGCGGACTCGAGGCACTTGAGGATGACCCGGGCGATGTCGCGCTCGGTGAACTCGAGGATCTCCACGGCACGCGAGACGTGCTGGCCGCGGATCAGATCGAGCACCTCACGGGCCTTGTAGGCCGAGGACCGCACGGACTTGACCTGGGCGCGGACGCCGGGGCGCTCGTTGGTCTTCTTCTCGGGAGCGGTGGTAGCCATCAGCGGCGGCCCTTCTTCTCCTGGCCGGCGTGGTACTTGAAGGTCCGCGTGGGGGCGAACTCGCCGAGCTTGTGCCCGACCATCGACTCGGTGATGTACACCGGGACGTGCTTGCGACCGTCGTGGACGGCCAGCGTGAGACCGACCATGTCGGGGATGATCGTCGAGCGCCGCGACCAGGTCTTGATCACCCGCGGCGGCTCGCCCGACGCCTTCTGCGCATCGACCTTCTTGAGGAGGTGGGCGTCGACGAAGGGGCCCTTCTTCAGGCTGCGAGGCATGGCAGGTCTCCTTACCGCCGCGACCCGCGCGTGCGGCGGCGGCGGACGATGAGCTGATCGGACGGCTTGTTCTTGGGTCGGGTGCGGCCCTCCGGCTTGCCCCACGGCGACACCGGGTGACGGCCACCCGAGGTCTTGCCCTCGCCACCGCCGTGGGGGTGGTCGACGGGGTTCATGGCCACGCCACGGGTCTGCGGACGGACGCCCTTCCAGCGGTTGCGGCCGGCCTTGCCCACCTTGATGAGCTCGTGCTCGGCGTTGCCGACCTCGCCCACGGTGGCCCGGCAGTCGATCGGGACGCGCCGCATCTCGGTGGAGGGCAGGCGAAGGGTGGCGAAGTCGCCTTCCTTGGCCACCAGCTGCACGCTCGTGCCGGCGCTGCGGGCCATCTTGCCGCCGCCGCCCGGCTTGAGCTCGACGTTGTGGACCACGGTGCCGACGGGGATGTAGCGCAGCGGGAGCGCGTTGCCGGGACGGATCTCGGCGCCCTGCCCGCTCTGGAGCGTGTCGCCCACCTGCACGCCGCGAGGGGCGAGGATGTAGGCCTTCTCACCGTCGTGGTAGTGGAGCAGGAGGATGCGGCAGTTGCGGTTGGGGTCGTACTCGACCGCCGCGACCTTGGCCTTCACCCCGTCCTTGCGACGCTTGAAGTCGACCAGGCGGTACTGCTGCTTGTGGCCGCCGCCACGATGGCGGGCGGTCTTGCGGCCGTTGCTGTTGCGGCCACCGGTGTTGTGCTTGGGCGCGAGGAGCGACTTCTCCGGCGTGGTCTTGGTGATGTCGGAGAAGTCCGAGACGGTCTGGAACCGTCGGCCGGCACTGGTGGGCTTGCGCTTGCGGAGTCCCATTTGCTCTATCCCTGGAACAGATCGATGCGGTCGCCGTCGGCGAGGGTGACGAGGGCGCGCTTGGTGTCGGGGCGCTGGCCGTACGAACCGGTGCGCCGGTTGCGCTTGCGCTTGCCCTTGCGGTTGATGGTGTTGACCTTCACGACCTTCACGTTGAAGATCGACTTCACGGCGTCGGCGATCTCGGGCTTCGACGCGTCGGGGTGCACCTTGAACGTGTACACGTTGCTGTCGAGCAACGAGTACGACTTCTCGCTCACCACCGGGGCGAGGATGACGTCACGGGGATCCTTCACGCTTCCGCCTCGGGCTTCGGGACGTTGAACGAGAAGGGCCCGCTCGGCTTGGCTTCGTCGTCGCCGTCGGTCTCGACTGCGTCGTCCACATCGTCGGCGTCGCCGGCGGCCTGGGCCTGCGACTCGATCTGGGCCCGGATGCGCTCTTCCTTCTCCGCCTTCTGGCGCGCCGCCTCGAAGCGCGGGTCGGCCTTGTCGGCCACGCTCTTCACCCGCTCCTTGGGGTCGACGATCCGCCGGGTGGTGTCGGTGGGCTTCTCCCGGTTCGGGAGCTCGTTGTCCATGTCGTCTTCCCCCTCATCGGAGTCGGTGGACGGTTGGTGGTCGGCGACAGCCGCCGTGGCCCGGGCCTTCTTGGCCTGCTGGACGAGGTCGGCCGCCTGGTGGGCGATCTCCTCGCGCCGACGCTCGGCCCGGTTGGGCCCGTCGGTGTGGACCGGGAGCGTGCCCTGGCTGAACACGATCCAGTCGTTGACGAGCACGTCGTAGGCGTTGAGCTCGCCGGGGCTGATCACGTGGACCTCGGGCAGGTTGCGGAAGCTCAACCAGGTGGTGCGATCCTCGGGGGCGACCACGATGAGCGCCTTGCCGTCGATCCCGAGGGCGGTGAGAGCGGCGATGGCGTCCTTGGTGCGGGGCGCCTCGAAGGCCCAGGAGTCGACCACGATGACCTTGCCCTCGGCGGCACGGTCCGAGAGGGCCGAGCGCAGCGCCAGCCGCACCATCTTCTTCGGGGTGCGCTGGGCGTACGACCGGGGCTTGGGGCCGAGGGCCACGCCGCCACCGCGCCACTGCGGCGACCGGATGGACCCCTGGCGGGCCCGACCCGTGCCCTTCTGCCGCCAGGGCTTGGCCCCGCCGCCCCGGACCTCGGCCCGGGTCTTGGTGGACTGGGTGCCCGACCGGCGGGCGGCGAGCTGCGCGGTGACGACCTGGTGCATGACCGGGACGTTCGGCTCGATGCCGAACACCTGGCGGTCGAGCTCGAGGCTTCCGGCTTCGCCACCGGACGGCGTCTTCAGGGTGATCGCGGGCATCAGTCCTCCACCTTCGTGGCCCGGCCGGCGCGCTTGACGGCGTCACGGATGATCACGAGCCCACCGCGGGGGCCCGGCACGGCGCCCCGGACCAGGAGCAGGTTCTTGTCGGCGTCGCTGTCGACCACCCGCAGGTTGAGCGTGGTGACCTTCTGCCCACCCATGCGACCAGCCATCCGGGTGCCCTTGAACACGCGGGCCGGGGTGGCACAGGCGCCGACCGACCCGGGGGCCCGGTGGACGAGGTGGGTACCGTGGCTGGCCTTCTGGCCACTGAAGTTGTGGCGCTTCATGGTGCCGGCGAAGCCCTTGCCCTTGCTGACGGCGGTGACGTCGACCACGTCGCCGGCGGCGAGGACCGCGGCGCTGATCTCCTGGCCCACCTGGTAGCTGCTCACGTCGTCGAGGCGGAGCTCGACGAGGCGACGGCCCGGCTCGACCCCGGCCTTGGCCAGGTGCCCGGCGTCGGGCTTGTTGAGCTTCTTGGGGTCCTTGCGGCCGACCGCGACCTGGACGGCGCTGTAGCCGTCCCGCTCGGGGGTCTTGATCTGGACGATGCGGAGGGGCTCGACACGCAGCACGGTGACCGGGATGACCCGGTTGTCCTCGTCCCATACCTGTGTCATGCCGACCTTCTCGCCGACAATTGCCTTCGTCGCCATGGCGGCTGGCTCTCTCTTCGTCGGCCCCGGGGGCCCGGGGCGTCGGGTTCGTCGTGTCGTTGTCGATCCATGCAAACGCTCCGCACGGACGAACCGGGCGGAGCGCTGACTGGGTTGTGCCGTGGGGTTCCGGTCGCCCGGCCGTCACGGACGTCGATTGAATCGACCGTGCCCGGCAGGCCGAGCACACGAGGGAGAGACTCTAGCCACATCACGCCGTGCCGTCCAAGCCGGCCCGGGCATGGGCCGGTTAGGGTCGGATCGTGCCCGCCGAGCCCGCCCGTGGTCCGTTCCGCTCGGCCGCCTTCGGCGCCATGGCCGCCGTGCACCTGGCCACGGTGGCCGTCCTGGCGGTCACCGCTCGGGCCACGAGCGGCACCGTCACCTACGCCGTCGACGACGCCTACATCCACCTCGCCATCGCCCGCCACCTCGCCACCGACGGCACCTTCGGTCTCGTGGCCCACCGGTACGAGTCGGCGTCGTCAGCCCCGCTGTGGGACCTGCTCCTCGCTCCCGTCCAGCGGATGGTGGCCGGCGACACCCTGGCGCCGCTGCTGATCGACGTCGCGGCCGGCCTCTGGCTGCTCGCCACCCTCAGCCGCCTGCCCGCCGTGGCCCGCCTGTGGCGCGCCGGGGGGCTGGGGCGGGCAGCCGTGGCCGGCATCCCGGTGGGTCTCGGGCTCGGGCCGCTGGCCCTGACCGGGATGGAGCACCCGCTCCACGCCGCCATCGCCGTGGCCGCCACGGTCCGCGTGGCCCGTCTGGTCGGGCTGGACGCCGGGTGGCATCGGGCCGGAGGGCGGGGTGACGCCCCGGCGGTGCTGGCCGGGCTCCTCGCCGTCGGCACCCTCGTCCGCTTCGAGACGCTGTTCCTGGGGATCGCCGCCACCGTGGCGCTCCTCGTCGTCCGGGCACCGCGACGGCTGGACGCGCTCCCCGTCCTCGCCACCGCCGTCCCGGCCGGCGGGTTCGCCCTGTTCAACCGGGCCATGGGGCAGCTCGCCGTCCCGAACTCCATGGCCGCCAAGGTGCCGACCGGCGCCGACGGGCTCCCCCGCCCCCGCTGGGGGGCCGTGGGCGAGCGCCTGCTGCACGACCCCGCCATCGGCGTCCTCGTCGCCGCCCTGGTGTGGTCCGCCGTGCGCCAGCGGTCCGCACCGGCCCCGGACCGTCGCCGGGCGATGGCGGTCCTCGGCCTCCCGGCCATCGCCCTCGGACTCCAGGTCCTGCTGGGCGACATCGGGTGGTTCGAGCGCTACCAGGCCTGGCTCCTCGCCATCGGACTCGCCGCTGTGCTCCTCACCCTCTCACCCCACCGGGGCGCACCGGCCCCGCCCTCCCCCGGTCGCCCGGTCCGGCTGGTGGCCGTCGGCGTGCTCGTCGCGTCGATCCCCCGGGTCGCCCTCCTGGCCAACACCCCGCTCGCCATCACCAACATCCACGAGCAGCAGGAGCAGCTCGGACGGTTCCTGGCCGCCACGTACCCCGGGGAGGGCGTCATCGTGAACGACATCGGGTGGGTGGCCTGGTTGCACGACGGGCCACTCCTCGACGTGACCGGGATCGGGTCCTTCGACATCCTCGAGCACCGCGTCCGGGGCGGTGTCGGCCCGGGGCTGGTCGAGAGCCGGGCTCGGGTGGACGGAAGCCAGGTGATGGCCGTCGCCGACGATCCGTACCGCATGCTCGTGCCGCCCGGTTGGCCGCGGGCCGGGCGCTGGTGCGTGACCGGCCGCCGCTACGTGCTGGCCAGCGACTGCGTCAGCTTCTACGCGCCGGCGGGGGCCGCCTCCGACCGCCTCCGAGCGGCGCTGGAGGCGTGGGCGCCCCGCCTCCCGCCCGGCGTCGCGACGTCGGGCTGAGCGCTCTCGGCCTCCCGACCTTCCCGGCCGGAGGCGGTCACGGGGGTGGCGCCGTGGAGGCGGTGGTCGTCGAGACGAGCGCCGTGGTGGTGGTCGAGGCCGGCAGCGACGAGGTGGTCGTGGCCGGCGCCGTCGTCGAGGTCGAGCCGCTGCCCCCGGGCCGGGTGGTGCTCGTCGTGCTGCTCGGGATGGTGATGGCCGGGCGGGTGTCGTCGGGTATGGGCAGGATGGCGCTCCCGACCCCGCCGGACGGCCCGACCATGATCCCGACCAGGTTGGCCAGCGCGATCGCTCCACCGGTGGTGGGGTGGACGTTGTCGACGAGCCACTGTGGGTTGGCCTTGATGGTCTCGGCCCAGGGGGCGACGACGATCTTCGGGTAGCGGGCCGCAGCGGCGTAGATGGCCCGGTTCACCTCCACCTGGGCACTGGTCCACTCGGTCTGGGTGATGAACACGACGCGTTGGGCGCGAGCCGTGAGCGCCATGATGTCGTCGATGTAGCCGTAGGAGGACCCGCCGCCGGCGTAGTTGTGGCCGAGGCAGATCACCACGACCTGGCCGACGAGCTGCTGGTTCTGGCGCAGCACGTCGATCCCCTCCGGGAACCGCCGGCCGACCTTGGCGTCCATCGTGAGGTTCCAGCCGGCCAGCACCTGGCCGAGCCACCGCTGGGTGCCGAGCATCACCGAGTCGCCCACGGCGAAGACCCGACCGTCGCCGGGGCCGAGCGCCGGCGGTGGCGTGACCACCGGGGACGGCCCGCGCGGGCCGGTGCGGTAGGGCTGGGTCCACGGCGTGGTGCTCACCGCCACCGGGGCGGTCACGGGGACGACGTAGGGGGCCGGGGGCTTGCTGTCCATCATCAGCAACCCGAGGCGGACGAGCTCGCTGAACTGCACCGGGGTGGCCAGCCCGCCCTGCGGGGCGATCGTGCTCGCCGGCTGGCTGCGCGGATCGGCGGTGACCGGCGGGGCATCCTCCGCCCCGGCCGTGGCGAGCCACGACGGGGCCACGACGGCGATCAGCAGCAGGAAGGCGACGACGGGCCCGGGCGTGGGCCGGCTCCGGGAGGCGGCGGTCGTCGACATGCCCGGTCGATGGTAGTGGTCGCCGCTCGGCCGGCCAGGGCGCGGCGGCGCGGGGCCTAGGCCTGCTGGATCTTGATCTCGATGTCGACGCCGGCCGGGAGGTCGAGGCGCTGCAGCGAGTCGACGGTCTTGGCCGAGGGCTCGAGGATGTCGAGGAGCCGCTTGTGGATCCGCATCTCGAAGTGCTCGCGGCTGTCCTTGTCCTTGTGGGGGGAGCGAATCACGGTGTAGCGGTGCTTCTCGGTGGGGAGCGGCACCGGGCCCCGGACGGTGGCGTTGGTGCGCAGGACCGTCTCCACGATCTTCTTCGTGGACTGGTCGATGATCTCGTGGTCGTAGGCCTTCAGCCGGATCCGGATCTTCTGCTTGTCAGCCATGGGGGCCTCTCTGGGTGGAGCGGCGGCATCGACCGGCACGCTCGGGTGATTCGCTTGTCAAAGGACGGGGGCGAACTCTACCGACGGCGCCGACGACGGAGCAACCCGGCCCCGCACGGCGACGGCCGCCCGGACGCGTCGGTGGGTGCCCAGCACGCCGTCACACGACGCACCAGACACCCACGAACACGAACCGGTGAACCGGCCGGACCACCCCGGCAGGGCGCTACTTCAGGATCTTCACGACCCGACCGGCACCAACCGTCCGACCACCCTCCCGGATCGCGAACCGGAGACCCTCCTCCATCGCGATCGGCTGGATCAGATCCACCGTCATCGTCGTGTTGTCACCCGGCATGCACATCTCCGTGCCCTCCGGCAACGCGATCGACCCCGTCACATCCGTCGTCCGGAAGAAGAACTGCGGCCGATAGTTCGAGAAGAACGGCTTG
>JAKOVR010000158.1 GCA_029782025.1 Actinomycetes bacterium
CAAGCCGTTCTTCTCGAACTATCGGCCGCAGTTCTTCTTCCGGACGACGGATGTGACGGGGTCGATCGCGTTGCCGGAGGGCACGGAGATGTGCATGCCGGGTGACAACACGACGATGACGGTGGATCTGATCCAGCCGATCGCGATGGAGGAGGGTCTCCGGTTCGCGATCCGGGAGGGTGGTCGGACGGTTGGTGCCGGCCGGGTCGTGAAGATCCTGAAGTAGCGCCCTGCGGGGTGGTCCGGCCGGTTCACCGGTTCGTGTTCGTGGGTGTCTGGTGCGTCGTGTGACGGCGTGCTGGGCACCCACCGACGCGTCCGGTACCGTGGGACCCGGGCCCGTGGTCACGGAACCGTCACGTAACGCCGCCGATGGCGGGGAGGTCTGAACGCCGATGCCGGTTGACGTCGCTCACCTGGTCGCCGAGGCCAGAGAGGGTGATCGCGACGCGTTCGACGAGCTGGTGAAGGCGACCTACGCCGACACCTACACGCTCGCCTACCGCCTGACCGGCAACGAGGAAGACGCACGTGACGTCGTACAGGAGGCCTACTTGCGGGCGTACCGGGGCATCAAGCGGTTCCGCGGCGATGCGCAGTTCTCCACCTGGATGTACCGCATCACGGCCAACTGCGCGGCCACGCACCTCGGGCGCCGCCAGAAGCACCGTCACGACGAGCTCACCGACGAGCTGGGCCTGGCCGACGACCGGCCGGTGGCCGATGTCGAGGGCCACGTGGAGCGCGGCGTGCTCCGGGACCGCCTCCAGGGCGCCCTGGCCCAGCTCCCGCCCCGCCTCCGGGCCGTGGTGATCCTCCGCGACATCTACGACCTCCCGCACGAGTCGATCGCCGCCGAGCTCGGGATCTCCGAGAGCGCGGCCAAGGTCCGGCTCCATCGCGCCCGCAAGAAGCTGCGCGAAGACCTGTTCCCGCTGCCCACCGACGGCGAGGGCGAGTCCTCGCGTCACCTTCGGGCCGGTGACCGGGTCGAAGGTGACGCCCATGCCGTGTGACCTGGTCATCGTGCTCAACGAGGAGGACGACGATGCGTAGTGCGACCCTGACCCGCTGCGACGACGTCGCCGTGGCGCTGTCCGAAGCGGCCGCGGCCACGACGCCGCTCGACCCCGCCAGCCAGGCCCACGTCGAGCACTGCCTGCGTTGCCAGGCCGAGCTCGTGCAGTACAAGAAGCTCTTCCGGGCCCTCCGGGCCATGCGCACCGAGGTGCTCGAGCCCAGCCCGGGCCTCCTGGGGGAGATCTTCCTCGCCCTCGAGGAAGCCGGCGAACGGGGTGTGGTCCGCAGCGTGCTGTCCGGGCGACGGGCGGCCTATCTCGGGGGGATCGCCGCCGCGGCGGCGGCCGCCGGGGTCGGCGGCGCACTGGTCGTCGCCACCCGCACCCGGCGCCGGCTCGCCAGCTGACGGCCGGGCGCCGGGCAACCGAGTTGGGCGCAGGCCGTCGCGCTGCCTAGCCTGACCGGTGCGGTCCCGCCGGCTTCGCCGCGCGTGCCGTTTGGTAGCCTGCCCGTGCAGGTCCCCAGCTCTTAGGGCAGTGGCTCAATTGGTAGAGCACCGGTCTCCAAAACCGGCGGTTGGGGGTTCGAGTCCCTCCTGCCCTGCAAGTCACGAGCACCCGCTCGTGCGACCCGTCCTGCGTACGGCCCCTGCGCCGGCGCGCCCACCCGCAAGGTGATCCACCGCATGGCCATGAACCGAGAGATGAAGCGCCAGCTTCAGCGCCAGGGCGACGACGCCGACGACGAGACCGCCGACGCCCTCGCCGGACGCTCGCGCGTGGCGGCGCCCCGGGCACCCGCGGCGAAGTCCGCCGAGCGCGACGTCTGGGTGCTGAGCCCCCAGGGCCTCCGCGAGGTCCGCGCCGAGATGCGCAAGGTGGCGTGGCCCACCCGGCAGGAGACCATCAACTACTCGATGGTCGTCCTGGTCACCCTCGTCGTGCTGACCCTCCTGATCTTCGGGATCGACTGGGTGATCAGCAAGGCCGTCCTGAAGATCTTCGAATCCTGACCCCGGCCCTGCCGGCCCGACCCCCCCACCGCACCTGCGAGGACGAACACCGTGTCCACCGACCTCACCGAACCCGCCCGCGACGACGAGCACGTCCCGCTCCCCGAGGACGCGAGCCCCGATCCCTACGCCGAGCTCGCCAGCGAGGCGGTCGAGGCCAGTCTCGATGCCGAGGCCGACCTGGCCGACGCCGCCGACGACTTCGCCCACGACCCCATGGCCCACATCGAGCCGGCCGAGGACGACCCGGAGCTCCCGATCGACCCGGCCACCGACATCGACGTCGAGATCGACACCGAGCTCGAGGCGGAGATGGAGGCCGATCCGGAGGACGCCTCCTTCGAAGGTCCCGAGATCGCCCCCGGCACGGACCCCGTCGACGACATCGAGTCCGAGGAGGTGCTCGACGAGGACGCGCTGCTCGAGGAGGCTGCGGCGCCGGCGCCGGTCCGGGCCGAGAGCCCCTACGACCGGCCGGGGCGCTGGTTCGTGGTCCACACCCAGTCGGGCTACGAGAAGAAGGTCAAGCAGAACCTCGAGGCCCGGATCAGCTCGATGAACATGGAGGAACGGATCTACGAGGTCCAGATCCCCATGGAGGACGTCGTCGAGTTCAAGAACGGCAAGAAGGTCATCGTCAGCAAGAAGATGTTCCCCGGCTACCTGCTGGTGCGCTGCGAGCTCGACGACGACGCCTGGTACGTGATCCGCAACACCCCGGGCGTCACGGGCTTCGTCGGCCAGGGTTCCAAGCCGTCGCCGCTTCGGCGCAAGGAGGTCGAGACCTTCCTGGCCGTCGAGGCCGGCGTCGAGACCGAGGCGGCCCGCAAGGGCAAGCCCCGCCTGGAGTACGAGGTGGGCGAGACCGTGCGCGTGCGGGAGGGGCCGTTCGCCGAGTTCTCCGGCGAGGTCGTCGAGATCAACGAGGACCAGCTCAAGGTCAAGGTGCTCGTCAACATCTTCGGGCGGGAGACGCCCGTCGAGCTCGAGTTCAGCCAGGTGGCCAAGCTCTAGCCCCGCCCGGCGGCGTCGACCGGCTCGCAGTTTGAGCGCGGGCCCGCCGAGCGACAAGAATCTCCTGTCCTGATCGGGCGGACCCCCGCCCGATCGCACACCTGTCGAAGGATTGCTGAGGCCCAGTCGTGGCGAAGAAGAAGGTTTCCGCCGTCGTCAAGATCCAGATCCCCGCGGGCGCCGCCAACCCGGCCCCGCCGGTGGGCACCGCGCTCGGGCCCCACGGCGTGGCGATCATGGACTTCTGCAAGGCGTACAACGCCGCCACCGAGGCGCAGAAGGGCACGATCATCCCGGTGGAGATCACGATCTACGAGGATCGGACCTTCACCTTCGTGCTGAAGACCCCGCCCACCCCCGTCCTCCTCCGGGAGTCGGCCAAGGTCCCGAAGGGGTCGTCCACGACCGGCCGGACCGAGGTGGCCACCATCACCGACGCCCAGGTCGAGGAGGTCGCCAAGATCAAGTACCCCGACCTCAACGCCAACGATCTCGAAGCGGCCAAGAAGCAGGTCGCCGGAACCGCCCGTTCGATGGGGATCGGCATCGTCTGATCCGGGCCCGGCCCGCGGGCCGCCCATCACCCACCCCCGCACGCCCGGTCCACCTCGTCCGGGCCTCTGCCCCCACCGGCCGGTTCACCGGCCCCGACCCGAGGGAGCCACCATGGCGCAGCACGGCAAGCGATTCGACGACGCGATGAAGCGGTTCGACGGAGCCGCTCTCCACACCCCACCCGAAGCGATGGCGCTGATCAAGACGCTCGCCCGGGCCAAGTTCGACGAGACGGTCGAGGTGGCGGTCCGCCTCGGGGTCGATCCCCGGAAGGCCGATCAGGTCGTGCGGGGGACCGTGAGCCTGCCCGCCGGGCTGGGCAAGACCGTCCGCGTGGCCGTCTTCGCCGCCGGCGAGGCCGCAGCGGAGGCCAAGGCCGCCGGCGCCGACCACGTGGGGGCCGACGATCTCCTGGCCCAGGTCGAGGGGGGCATGCTCGACTTCGACGTGGCCATCGCCACCCCCGACCTCATGCCCCAGGTCGGCAAGCTCGGCCGGGTGCTCGGTCCCCGTGGCCTGATGCCCAACCCGAAGACGGGCACCGTCACCACCGACGTGGGCCGGGCCGTCAACGAGTTCAAGGGCGGGCGCGTCGAGTACCGCACCGACCGTTACGGCAACATCCACGTGCCGCTGGGCAAGGCCTCGTTCGAGGCCGACGCGCTGATCGAGAACTTCTCGGCCGTGATCGAGGAGCTCGAGCGGGCCAAGCCGGCATCGGCCAAGGGGCGTTACATCCGCAAGGTGGTCGTCAGTTCGACCATGGGCCCGGGCGTGAAGGTCGACCCGGCCCGGGTGCACGCCGTCGCCTGATCGGCCGTTTGGCCGTCGCGGCCCGGGCGACTACCCTGCTCCGGCCAACATCCAACTCGCTCGCCGAAGACATCCGGTGCGGGTCCCCCGGGATCCCTGAAAGGGCTGCGGCCCGCCAGACGAGGCGGACACCTCCGAGCCATCGGCTGCTCCGCGTGAGCTGTCGCACCTCCGGGGCGTTCGCATCCCATGCGAGCGCCCGAACCAGAGAGAGGAGGTGCGAATGGACAACCCGAGACCCGAAAAGGTCGCCGTGGTCGACGAGGTGCGGAGCAAGTTCGATGACTCCCAAGCTGCGCTCCTCACCGAGTACCGCGGGCTGAAGGTGACCGATCTGCAGACCCTGCGCCGGTCGCTGCGCAGCGCCGGGGGTGAGGTCAAGATCTACAAGAACACCCTGGTGCGCTTCGCCGCCCGCGACCTCGGCCTGGAGATCGACGATCTGCTCACCGGCCCCACGGCCATCGCGTTCGTCGCCACCGATGGCGGCGATCCGGTGATCGTGGCCAAGGCCCTGAAGGACTTCGCCAAGGCCAACCCGGCCCTGGTGGTGAAGGGCGGCGTGCTCAGCGGCAAGGTGCTCAGCGCCGACGAGACCCAAGCGCTCGCCGACGTCGAACCCCGTGAGGTGCTGCTGGCCAAGCTGGCCGGTGCGATGGCCGCGCCCATGCAGCAGTTCGCCGGTCTGTTGCAGGCCCTGCCCCGCAACTTCGCCTACGGCCTCAAGGCCCTCATCGACCAGGGTGGCGCCCCCGGCGCCCCGTCGGCTCCGGCCGATTCGGCCGCTCCCGCGTCCGACGCACCCGAACCCGCGGCGGAGGCCCCCGAGGCCGACACCGCGACCCCAGAACCAGAAACGACTGCAACCGCGGCCGCCGAGGACGCGGCTGCACCAACGGAGGAAAGCTGATCATGGCTACCAAGGAAGAGATCCTCGACGCCATCGCCAACATGACGGTGCTCGAGCTCAGCGAACTGCTGAAGGACTTCGAGGAGAAGTTCGGCGTGACGGCGGCGGCCCCCGTGGCCGCGGTCGCCGTGGCCGGCCCGGCCGCCGCGGCTGACGAGGACGAGGCCCCCACCGAGTTCGACGTCGTGCTCGAGGCCTTCGGCGAGAAGAAGGTCAACGTCATCAAGGTCGTCCGCGAGCTCACCAACCTCGGCCTCAAGGAGGCCAAGGACGCCGTCGAGGCCGCCCCCAAGGCCATCCTCGAGAAGGTGGCCAAGGAAGACGCCGAGAAGGCCAAGGCCGCCCTCGAAGAGGCCGGCGCCACCGTCTCGATCAAGTAGACCGCGACCCACTCGGTTCGGCCGGGGTGCGCCGTCCATCGCTTCGGCGATGGACGGCGCACCCTCGTCGTTTTGGCCCGGCCGGCGCCGCTCCCGCGGTACGGTGCCCGCCGATGGCGAGCGGCTACGTCCCCGACCTCCAGGCGCAGCTCGTCCCGCTGCGCGGTCCCTCGAACTTCCGCGACCTCGGCGGCTACCCCGCGGCCGACGGCTCGACCACCAGGCGCGGGGTGGCCTACCGCAGCGACGGGCTGGCCCAGCTCACCGACGACGACCTCGACGTGCTGGCCTCGCTGGGCGTCGCCGTGGTGTGCGACCTCCGCGGGCCCCACGAGGAGGAGGAGGCGCCCACCCGGGCCCACGAGATCCCGGGGGCCGAGCTCCGCCGGCTGGCGGTGGGGGACGGGGCCGAGCAGCGGGTGCAGATCATCCACCGCATCAAGGCCGGGGAGCTGTCGTCGATCGGGGTCGACGACATGGTCGCCTTCTACCTGCTGGTCCTCGACGAGCACGCCCCCCAGTTCGGGGCCGTGCTGGCCCATCTGGCCGATCCGGCCGACCACGCCGTGGTCTTCCACTGCACGGCGGGCAAGGACCGCACGGGCCTCGTCGCCGCGCTCCTGCTCGACGTGCTCGGGGTGCCCGACGAGGTGATCGTCGCCGACTACGTCCTCACCAACGAGGCCCGCGCCGGGCGGCGGGCCGAGCTGCGCCGTGAGCTGGTCGGCCTCGGCGTGGACTTCGACGCCTTCGCGCCCTTCTTCCAGGCGACCGCCCCGGTCCTGGCCGGGGCCCTGGCCGGGCTGCGGGCCCGGCACGGCTCCGTGGCGTCGTACCTCACCGGGCCCGCCGGGCTCGATCCGGACCACCTGGCGGCCTTGCGGGCCCATCTCCTCGTCGGCGCCAGCGATGCCCGCTGAGCCGCGGCTCGACCCGATCGCGTCCCTCCGGCCCCGGCGGCCCATCACGGGGATGGCGGCCGTCTACCTCCCGCACACCCGGGACGGAGCCATCGACTGGACGGGCTTCGAGTCGCTGGTCGAGCGCACGGCGGCCGCCGGGCTCACCCCCGCGGTGGGCATGGACACGGGGTTCGTCGACCTGCTCACCGACGCCCAGGTCGTGGAGGTCCTCGGCCGTACCCGGGCCGTGCTCGGCGGGGGAGGCTTCGTCGCCGGCGCGTTCGTCGCCGATCGGCCCGGTGCCGCGTTCGAGCCCGGTCGCCACGAGGCGGCGATGGCCCGTGTCCAGGAGCACGGGGGCGTCCCGGTGGTCTTCCCCAACCACGGACTGGCCGCGGTGCCCGATGGCGAGCTGCCCGACGCCTTCGCCCGGCTGGCCGGCGCCGTCGACCGGTTCATCGGCTTCGAGCTCGGGCCCATGTTCGTGCCCTTCGGCCGGATCTTCCCGCTCGACGTCTACGCCGCGCTGCTCGACATCCCGCAGTGCATCGGCGCCAAGCACTCGTCGCTGTCGCGGGAGGCCGAGTGGCAGCGCCTGGCCCTGCGCGACGCCACCCGGCCCGGGTTCCACGTCTTCACCGGCAACGATCTGGCCATCGACATGGTGATGTACGGCTCCGACTACCTGCTCGGCCTGGCCGCCTGCGCGCCCGATCTGTTCGCCGAGCGCGACCGCTGGTGGGCCGACGGGGACGTGCGGTTCTACGAGCGCAACGATGCCCTGCAGGCGTTGGGGGCCTTCGCCTTCCGGGCACCGGTGCCGGGCTACAAGCACGATGTCGGGATGTTCCTCGAGCTGCGAGGTTGGATCGGCTGCTCGGATCCGCCCGTCGGCGCCGCCCGCCGGCCGGTCGGCGACCGTGCCGTCCTGGCCCGCCTGGCCGAGCGGCTGGGGGTGCGGTGAGCCGCCGGGCCCACCCGCAGATCAAGTCGCTGCGGTCGGTGGACGCGCTGCGGGCTCGGTGCGCCGACCTCGGGATCGACCTCCCGCTCGACGACACCCTCGAGCCTGCGCCCGACGGCCCCTTGGCCCGCGGGCTTGCCGTGCCCGCGGCGTCGGGCCCGGTCACCGTGGGCAACCGGTTCGCGGTGCTGCCGATGGAGGGCTGGGACGGCACGCCCGACGGCCGGCCGACCGACCTGGTCGAGCGCCGGTGGCAGCGCTTCGGGGCCAGCGGGGCCAAGCTGATCTGGGGCGGGGAGGCGGTGGCGGTCCGGCCCGACGGCCGGGCCAACCCTCACCAGCTGCTGCTGTCGGACGACTCCTACACCGAGGGACTGGCGGGGCTGCGACGTACCCTCGTCGCTTCCCACGCCGAGGCCCACGGCCGGACCGACGACCTCCTGATCGGGCTCCAGCTCACCCACTCCGGTCGCTTCGCCCGCCCCGAGGGGCCGCCGGCGCCCCTGCTCGCCTACCGGCACCCGCTGCTCGACCGCCGGCTCCCGGCCGGCGGGACCGGGGCGCCCGTGCTCGACGACGCCGGCATCGACGAGCTCGCTGCGGCGATGGTGGCGGCCGCCGGCCGGGCGGCGGAGGCCGGCTTCGCCTTCGTGGACGTCAAGGCCTGCCACGGCTACCTGGGCCACGAGCTGTTGACCCGGTGCGGCCCCGACGGGACGCCCCTCCCCTTCGCCGACCGCACCCGGTTCCTCGCCGCCGTGCTCGACGGGATCGCCCGACAATGGCCGTCGCTCCTGGTCGGGGTGCGCCTCAGCGCCTTCGACCTCCTGCCCTTCCGGCCGGGTCCGGGCCGGGTCGGCGAACCGGAGCCCTGGTCGGGGCCCTACGACCTGGCCTTCGGGGGCGACGGAACGGGGCTCGGCGTCGATCCGGCCCCGGCCGTGGAGCTGGCCCGCTGGCTCTCGGCCCGCGGCGTGGGTCTCGTGTGCGTCACCGGTGGGAGCCCGTACTACAACCCGCACGTGCAGCGGCCGGCCTACTTCCCGCCGAGCGACGGCTACCTCCCCCCGGAGGATCCGCTCGTGGGGGTGGCCCGCCTCCTCGCGGCGGCGCGGGCCATCAAGGCCGCCGTCCCGGACCTGGTGGTGGTGGGGTCGGGGTACTCCTACCTGCAGGAGTGGTTCGCCCACGCCGGGCAGGCCGCCGTCCGTCTCGGTCACGCCGACAGCGTGGGCATCGGGCGGCTCGTCCTCAGCTACCCGCACGCCCCGGCCGACGTGCTCGCCGGCCGGCCCCTCGACCCTCGCCTGCTCTGCCGGACCTTCTCGGACTGCACCACCGCGCCGCGCCACGGCATGGTGTCGGGCTGCTACCCCCTCGACCCGGTCTACAAGGCGCGTCCGGAGCGGGCCCGGCTGGCCGAGGTCAAGGCCGAGCTCCGGGCCGGCATCGCCACCGCGGCCCCCGGGCCGGGCACCGGTGGCGACGCCGCCGGCGAGTCGACGTCACCCATGGAGGAGCACCCATGAACGATCGCTTCCGGGTCGCCGTGGTCGGCCTCGGCGTGGGCGGGGCCCACGCCGACGGCTTCGCCCGGCTGCCCGACGACTTCGAGGTCGTGGTCGCCGCCGACCTCGACCCCGAGCGTGTCCGCTTCGTCACCGAGTGGCTCGGGTGCGACGGGGCGACCACCCTCGACGAGGTGTGCGCCCGCGACGACGTCGACATCGTGAGCCTGGCCACCCCGCCCCACTTCCACTTCGAGCAGGTGGAGCAGGTGCTCCTGGCCGGCAAGCACGTGATCTGCGAGAAGCCGCTCGTCGGGTCGCTCGCCGAGGTCGACGCCCTGGCCGGGATCGAACGGGCGGCGGGCCGGACCGTCATGCCGATCTTCCAGTACCGGTTCGGTCGGGGGCTCCAGAAGCTGCGCTGGCTGGTCGACGAGGGGCTGGCGGGGGCCTGCCACACCGTCAACGTGGAGGTGAGCTGGCGCCGCCGCGCCGACTACTACGCCGTCCCGTGGCGGGGCCGTTACGACACCGAGCTCGGCGGCGTGCTGCTCAGCCACGCCCTGCACGCCATCGACATGGTCACCTACGTCGCCGGTCCGGTCACCCGCGTGTTCGCTCGCACCACCACTCGGGTGAACGACATCGAGACCGAGGACACGGCGTCGGTCTCGATGGAGCTGGCCGGTGGCGGGTTCGTCACCCTGTCGGCCACCCTCGGGTCGCCGGAGGAGATCACCCGGCACCGGTTCGCCTTCGAGCGGCTGTCGGCCGAGAGCAACACGGCTCCCTACGAGAACCACCGCGACCCCTGGACCTTCACCGGCGACACCGAGGCCGACGCAGAGGAGATCGATCGGGCGCTCGGCCGGTTCGTCCCCCGCCCCGAGCTCTACAAGGGCCAGTTCGTCCGGTTGGCCGAGTCGCTCCGGGCCGGCGAGCCCCCGCCGGTCACCCTCGCCGACGCCCGGGCCGCGCTCGAGGTCGTCACCGCCGCCTACGCCTCGGCCGCCGGTGGCGTCGACGTCGCCCTCCCGATCGCCGACGACCACCCGTCCTACCGGGGGTGGCGATGACCGGGTCCAACGGCGCCAACGGGTCCAGCGGCTCCAACGGCGACGGGACGGGGGCGCTGCTGCGCCCGGTCACCGTCGAGAGCACCGACACCGCCGTCGTGCTCGACGGGCTGGTGACCTACGAGTGGGCGGCCCGCAAGCGTCCGTACCTCCATCCGGTGGCCACACCGTCGGGCACCGTCCTCACCCGCAACGCCCCCGACGACCATCCCTGGCACCACGGGCTGTGGTTCACCATCAAGTTCGTCAACGGCGAGAACTTCTGGGAGGAGTACGACGCCTACGGCGTGCTGCGCCACACCGAGGCGCCGATGGCCTTCGACCCCGAGCCCGGCCGGGCGATGCTGGCCGGCGAGCTGACGTGGATCCGGCCGGATCGGGAGACCGCCGTCCTGCGGGAGATCCGCAGCATCCAGTACCGCCGGCTGGCCGACGAGGCCTACGTCCTGTACTTCTCCACCGCCCTCGTCCCCGCCGTCGACGTCGTGCTCGACCGCACGCCGTTCACCACCTGGGGCGGCTACGGCGGGCTGGCCTTCCGGGGTCGGGGCGACTGGCACGACACCCGGATCCTCCTCGACGACGGCGTCGAGCGGGAGCGCACCCTCGGGGAACCCTCGGCCTGGTTCGCCCTCGACGGTCCGGTGGGGGAGGAGGATCGGCCCGCGGGCATCGTGATCGTCTCGTCGGGACGCAACCGTCGGCACCCCGAACCGTGGTACGCCAGCACACGCGCCGCCACCTACGGCGAGGAGGGTTGGTCGAACTTCGCCAACGCCGCCTTCCTGTGGGACGGGCCCCTCGAGCTGGCGGCGGGCGAGATGCTCCGCCTCGACTACCCCGTGATCGTGCACGACGGGATCTGGGGCCGCGACCGGATCGAGGCCGCGATCGCGGCGGTGTCCCGGGACGAGTTCCTGTGACCCGGCCGCCGCTCCCCGGCGGGATCGGCGTGACCCACCTCCGGGTGTACGACACCACCGCCGCCGACGGGATCCGAGGTGGGACGCCGCACCTCCACACCTGCTGCACCGAGGCGTACTACGTGATCGCCGGGGAGGGGGAGGTGCGCACCCTGGGCCGGGCCGGCGGCGCCGAGGTCACGGCGCTGGCGCCGGGCGTGCTGGCCTGGTTCCCGCCGGGCACGGTCCACCGGCTGGTCAACGGGAGCGGCGACCTCGAGATCCTGGTGCTCATGGCCAACAGCGGCCTCCCGGAGGCCGGCGACATGGTCCTCACGTTCCCGGACGAGGTGCTCGCCGATCCGGACCGTTACCGGGCCGCGGCCGAGCTGCCCGGCGACGAGGCCACCACCGAAGGGTCCGGCGCCGCCGCCCGGGCCCGGCGCGATCTCGCCGCCGCGGGGTTCGGGCCGCTGTGGGACGCCACCGTCGCCGGCGACCCGGCGCCGCTCGACCGCTTCCTCGAGCGGGCCGTCGCCATCGCCGGCGGGCGGGCCTCGGGGTGGGCCGACCTGGTCGACGCCGGACCCTCGAGCGCGCTCGACGCCACCCGCGGGCAGCTCGCCGCCCTCGCCGCCGGCTCCACGGCGGGGTTGGCCGACGGCGGCGTCCACATCCGCACCGCTCCGGCTGGACCCCGGGCGATGGGCTGTTGCGGCACCCTCGGGACCTACCGACCGTAACCATTTCGCAACATCTCTGGTGCTTGACCCCCGCCACGGCAAGGCTTACCGTCACCCCAATTTGATCGCCGGGCCTGGATCGCCGCCTGCGGCTCCGGGCCTGCTTCCGCCACCCGAAACCCGGGTTGCTTCCGGTCGCGTGCGCGCATAGGCTTCCCGGTTGCCGTGCGTTCGCCTGCCCTCCCCCCGTGCTCGACGCTGGGGATGAAGCGCGCTCTCTCTCGGCTGCAGATCGCTCGCTGCCCTTCGACCAAGGAGTGACGTTGGCCGTCCGTCCCGTTCTTCGCGACCGTTATTCGTTTGCCAACCTCGATGATGCGCTCGAGCTGCCCGACATGATCGCCGTGCAGCGAGAGTCCTTCCGGTGGTTCCTCGAGGAGGGTCTGGCCGAGACCTTCCGCGACATCAGCCCCATCAAGGACTTCACCGAGACGCTCCAGCTCGAGTTGGAGTTCGATCCGAACGACGAGGACCTCCGCCCGCCGCCCAAGTTCACCGTCGACGAGTGCAAGGAGAAGGACATGACCTTCTCCGCGCCCATCTTCGTGCGGGCCCGCTTCATGAACGCCACCACCGGCGAGATCAAGGAGCAGACCGTCTTCATGGGCGACTTCCCGATGATGACGGAGAAGGGCACCTTCATCATCAACGGCACCGAGCGCGTGGTCGTCAGCCAGCTCGTGCGGAGCCCCGGCGTCATCTTCCAGCCGGGCGAGCGGTTCCGCCTCCGCAACCTGACCAAGCACCAGCTCGTCACCGGCACCATCCACCCCTACCGGGGCGAGTGGATGGAGTTCGACGTCGAGCAGAAGCCGGGCAAGGACGTCACCGCCGGCTGCCGCGTCGCCCGCAAGCGCCGCCTGTCGATGTTCACCCTCCTGCGGGCCCTCGGGTACGACGAGGAGAACTACCCCGGCTTCCTCGACCAGCTCGTCCGGCACTTCGACTTCCTCGAGGGCCAGTGGGAGAAGGACCGCGACCTCGCCCCCACCCAGGACGAGGCCCTGCTCGAGATCTACAAGCGGGCCCGGCCGGGTGAGCCGCCGTCGGTGGAGTCGGCCCGCGCCTACTTCCGCAACGCCTTCTTCGAGCCCCGCCGCTACGACCTCTCCCGGGTCGGGCGCTACAAGCTCAACCGCAAGCTGGGCCCGGAGCTCGAGCGCATCCAGCAGCTCTTCGGCATCACCCTCGACATGCCCGAGGCCGACCAGCCGGTGCTCAGCCCGGCCGAGGTCCTCGCCGCCTGCACCTACATGCTCCACCTCATGCAGCAGGTCCCCGGCTACCGCCTCGACGACCAGGACCACTTCGCCAACCGCCGCATCCGGTCGGTCGGCGAGCTGATCCAGAACCAGGTGCGCATCGGCCTGTCCCGCATGGAGCGGGTCGTCCGCGAGCGCATGACCACCCAGGACGTCGAGGCCATCACGCCCCAGACCCTGATCAACATCCGTCCGGTGGTGGCCGCCATCAAGGAGTTCTTCGGCACCAGCCAGCTCTCCCAGTTCATGGACCAGGTGAACCCCCTCTCGGGCCTCACCCACCGCCGCCGTCTCTCGGCCCTCGGCCCTGGCGGCCTCTCCCGTGAGCGGGCCGGCTTCGAGGTGCGCGACGTGCACTTCTCCCACTACGGCCGCATGTGCCCGATCGAGACGCCGGAAGGTCCCAACATCGGCCTGATCGGGGCGCTGGCCTGCTACGCCCGGGTCAACGAGTTCGGGTTCATCCAGTCGCCCTACCGCAAGGTCGTCAAGGGGCGCGTGACCGACGAGATCATGTGGCTCACCGCCGACGAGGAAGAGGAGTTCGTGGTCGCCCAGGCCAACGTGCCCCTCGACGCCAAGGGCACCTTCACGGAGGACCGGGTCCTCGTGCGCCGCTCGCCGCAGGCGGCCACGCTGAAGGACCTCAACCTCCAGCTCGAGCGCGACGTCTTCTTCGGCGCCACCACCGAGATCTCCTTCGTGTCGCCCGAAGAGGTCGACCTCGTCGACGTCTCGCCCAAGCAGATCGTGTCGGTCGCCACCGCGCTCATCCCCTTCCTCGAGCACGACGACGCCAACCGGGCGCTCATGGGCGCCAACATGCAGCGCCAGGCCGTGCCGCTGCTGCGGGCCGAGGCGCCCTACATCGGCACCGGCATCGAGGCCCGCGCCGCCCGCGACGCCGCCGACATGATCCTGGCCCTCGACGACGGTCACGTCGTGGAGGTCGACGGTGACCACATCGAGATCGAGTACAAGAAGCTCGGCCGCCGCGTCTACCGCCTCCTGAAGTTCGAGCGGTCCAACCAGGACACCTGCATGAACCAGAAGGCGCGGGTGCGTGAGGGCGACCGCATCAAGAAGGGCGACATCCTCGCCGACGGCCCCTCCACCGACAACGGCGAGCTGGCCCTCGGCAAGAACCTCGTCGTCGCCCTGATGCCCTGGGAGGGCTACAACTTCGAGGACGCCATCATCCTCTCGGAGCGGCTCGTCCGCGACGACGTGCTCACGTCGATCCACATCCACGAGCACGAGATCGACGCCCGCGACACCAAGCTCGGGCCCGAGGAGATCACCCGCGACATCCCCAACCTGAGCGAGGAGATCCTCGCCGACCTCGACGAGCGCGGCATCATCCGCATCGGCGCCGAGGTGGGGCCGGGCGACGTGCTCGTCGGCAAGGTCACCCCGAAGGGCGAGACCGAGCTCACCCCCGAGGAGCGTCTCCTGCGGGCCATCTTCGGCGAGAAGGCGCGGGAGGTCCGCGACACCTCGCTCAAGGTGCCCCACGGCGAGTCCGGCAAGGTCATCGACGTCAAGGTCTTCAGCCGCGACGAGAGCCACGAGCTCCCGCCGGGCGTCAACCAGCTGGTGCGGGTCTACGTGGCCCAGAAGCGCAAGATCTCCGTCGGCGACAAGCTCGCCGGCCGCCACGGCAACAAGGGCGTGGTGTCGAAGATCCTGCCCGTCCAGGACATGCCCTTCATGGCCGACGGCACGCCGGTCGACATCATCCTCAACCCCCTCGGTGTGCCGAGCCGCATGAACGTCGGCCAGGTGCTCGAGGCCCATCTGGGCTACGCCGCCCGCTGGGGTTGGACCATCGGCGGCGATCGCACCGGCGACGAGCCCGTCCGCAACACGGTCAACAAGACCCGCCCGGTCACCGAGGCGGCGCAGCTGATCGCCACCCCGGTGTTCGACGGCGCCCACTGGGACGAGGAGGACGAGGCGGGCCGCCACCCCACCATCCAGAAGATCCTGGCCAACCTCAACCCCGAGTCCGACGACGCCCGCTACGGCGACGGCGGCCGGCTGATCCGGCCCGACGGCAAGACCCAGCTCTACAACGGCCGCACCGGCGAGCCCTACGACAACCCCGTCACCGTCGGCGTGATGTACATCCTGAAGCTGGCCCACCTGGTCGACGACAAGATCCACGCCCGGTCCACCGGCCCGTACTCGATGATCACCCAGCAGCCCCTCGGCGGGAAGGCCCAGTTCGGCGGCCAGCGCTTCGGCGAGATGGAGGTGTGGGCCCTCGAGGCGTACGGCTCGGCCTACTGCCTCCAGGAGCTCCTCACCATCAAGTCCGACGACGTGCTCGGGCGGGTGAAGGTCTACGAGGCCATCGTCAAGGGCGAGAACATCCCCGAGCCCGGCATCCCCGAGAGCTTCAAGGTGCTCATGAAGGAGATGCAGGCCCTGTGCTTGAACGTCGAGGTGCTCGCCACCGACGGGTCCGAGATCGAGATGCGGGAGATCGACGAGGACGTCTTCCGCACCGCCGAGGAGCTCGGCATCGACATCAGCCGGCCGGAGCGAGGCTCCGACGAAGACGACCGTGACCGTGAGCGCCCGCGTCGCGAGCGCATGTTCTGAGACGAGGCAGGATCGCAATGCTCGACGTCAACATGTTCGACCAGCTCAAGATCGGGCTGGCCACCGCTGATCAGATCCGGTTGTGGTCGCACGGCGAGGTGAAGAAGCCGGAGACCATCAACTACCGCACGCTGCGTCCGGAGAAGGACGGGCTGTTCTGCGAGAAGATCTTCGGGCCGACCAAGGACTGGGAGTGCTACTGCGGCAAGTACAAGCGCGTCCGGTTCAAGGGCATCGTCTGTGAGCGTTGCGGGGTCGAGGTCACGCGCTCGAAGGTGCGCCGTGAGCGGATGGGCCACATCGAGCTCGCCGCGCCGGTCACCCACATCTGGTACTTCAAGGGCGTCCCGAGCCGTCTGGGCTACCTGCTCGACATCGCGCCCAAATCGCTCGAGAAGGTCATCTACTTCGCCGCCCACCTGATCACCTGGGTCGACAACGAGAAGAAGCACAAGGACCTCCCCGAGCTCGAGGCGGAGATCCGGG
>JAKOVR010000174.1 GCA_029782025.1 Actinomycetes bacterium
CGTGTCTAACCTGCGCCCATGCGTTTCGTCGAGGTCTCCGGGGTGCGGCTCTCGGCCATCGGGGTCGGCACCTGGCAGTTCGGTTCCGCCGAGTGGGGATACGGCAAGGACTACGCCGGCTCCATCGCCCACGACATCGTCACCAGAGCCCTCGACCTCGGGGTGAACCTCCTCGACACGGCCGAGGCCTACGCGTTCGGCAACTCCGAGCGCATCCTGGGCCAAGCCATCGCCGGGCGGCGCGAGGAGGCGTTCGTCGCCACCAAGATCTTCCCGGTCATGCCGCTGCAGCCGATCGTCGAGTGGCGGGCTCGGGAGTCGCGCCAGCGGCTCGGGATCGACCGCATCGACCTCTACCAGGTGCACTGGCCCAACCCGATCGTCCCGTTCGGCACCACCATGGCCGGCCTGCGCAACCTGCAGGACGCCGGCGTGGTGGAGCACGTCGGCGTGAGCAACTTCAGCGCGGCGCAGTGGCGCAGCGCCGAGCGCCAGCTGGGCCGGCCCGTCCTGAGCAACCAGGTGCAGTACAGCCTCGTCTCCCGCGGCCCGGACCAGGAGATCGTCCCCCACGCCCAGCAGCACGAGCGCATCGTGATCGCCTACAGCCCGCTCGGTCAGGGCCTGCTCGGCGGACGGTACGACAAGGACCACCCGCCGAAGGGCAGCGCCCGGCAGATGAACCCGGTGTTCCTCCCCGAGAACCTCGAGCGGGCCCAACCGCTGATCGACGCCCTGCGCGAGATCGCCCGCGCCCACGACGCCACGCCGGCCCAGATCGCGCTGGCCTGGGTCATCCACCACCCCAACGTCGTCGCCATCCCCGGCGCCAGCTCGGTGGAGCAGCTCGAGCGCAACGTCGCCGCGGCCGACATCGAGCTCACCACCGACGAGTTCGACCGCCTCACGTCCACCAGCGACGCCTACCACCCCGTCGCGGGGATCGCCGCCCTCCCCAAGCTCCTCGCCCGCCGCTTCACCGGCTGACCACTCGTTCCTGTGGGTGCGCAATGCATCGCGTCGCTTTGCATTGCGCACCCACGGGCATCAGGTCGGGGTCAGAGGCCTTCGGCGTCGAGGGCAGCGACGGCGAGGTCGAGCATGCGGGCCGAGCAGCCGGCCATGGCCACCGGGGGCACGGCCTCTTCGACCACCAGCCGGGCCAGCTCGCGGAACGCCTCGGCGGCAGGGCCCTCGCCGAGGGCCACCGGCACGCCGGTGTCGCCACCGGTCGCCACCGCCGGCTCGATCGGGATCCGGGCCAGGAGCGGCACGCCGGCCTCCTCGGCCAGCGCCGCGCCACCGCCTTCGCCGAACAGCGGGTAGGTGACCCCGTGGTCGCAAGTGAACGCGGCCATGTTCTCCACGACGCCGACCACCCGCAGGAACGACCGGCGGGCCATGTCGACGGCACGGATCGCCACCTTCTGGGCGCTGACCGCCGGCGTGGTGACGACGATCAGCTCGGCCCGGGGCAGCATCCGGGCCAGGCCCATCTGCACGTCGCCGGTGCCGGGGGGCATGTCGATCAGGAGGTAGTCGAGGTCGCCCCACTGGACGTCCTCGAGGAAGTGCTGCACCGCCCGGTTGAGCATCAGCCCCCGCCACATGAGGGCGGTGCCCTCGTCCTCGACCAGGAGGCCCATCGAGACGACCTCGATGGCGCCGGCCCCCATCGGTCGCCGGTTGGGGGTGATCAGCACCCGGGGTGACGGGTCGGACGACGGGTCGGACCCGGGCTCGGCGTCGGCCCCGGCCAGCGGCGGGGTCGCCGCTTCGGCCTCCAGCCGGCCTTCGACGCCCAGCATCCGGGGTACCGAGAACCCCCAGATGTCGGCGTCCATCACGCCCACGGTGAGCCCCCGGGCCGCCAGCGCCGCGGCCAGGTTGACCGTGACGGAGCTCTTGCCCACGCCGCCCTTGCCCGAGGCGACGGCGATGATCTTGGTGGTGAGCGGGATGCGGGTGGCGTCGTCGGCGGCCCGGGCCTGCCAGCGGGCGTGGGCCATGGCCGACGCCTTCTCCTCGGCCGTCATCTCCACCCACTGCAGGTGGACGTCACGCACCCCCGGGAACGAGCCCAGCCGGGCCCGGATGTCCTTCTGGATCTGGGCCCGCAGCGGACACCCCGCGGTGGTGAGGGCGATGGTGACCTCGGCCCGGCCCGTGGCGGCGTCGAAGGTGACCCCCTTGGCCATGCCGAGCTCGACGATGTCGGCCCCCAGCTCGGGGTCGACCACGCCACGGAGGGCTTCGTGGAGCACCTCGACGGCGACGGCAGGAGGAGCGGTGGGGGTCACGAGGAGATTCTAACGGAGTTCGCCGTGTAAACTGCCGGTGTGGAACCGCGACGCCTCGACATCCTGAAGGCTCTCGGCGACAACACGCGCTACGCCATCTACCTGGAGCTGGCGCGCTCGCCCATCCCGCTCTCCACCGCCGACATCGCCGACGTGCTCAACCTGCACCCCAACACCGTGCGGCCCCACCTCGAGCGCATGCGCGACGTCGGCCTGCTGCGGGTCGACACCGTCGCCCGCGGGGGTGTGGGCCGGCCCCAGCACCGCTACTCGCTGGCCCCCGACGCCCCGTCGCTCGGCCTCGAGCCGTCGCCCTTCCCGACGCTGGCGCGGGCGCTCCTCGATGCTGCGGCCGCCGCCGGGCTCGACGGCGACGACATGGCCGAGGCCGGCCGCAGCCAAGGCCGCACCGACGCCGCGTCGTGGACGGAGCAGGACCGCCACGACCACAGCGTGGTCGACGCCCTCGTGGTCGAGCAGAGCCGGCTCGGGTTCGACCCGGCGGTGGTCGAGGCCTCGGGGGCGGCCACCATGGCCTTCACCCACTGCCCTTTCCGCGACCTGGCCGAGGAGCACCCGGCCCTGGTCTGCGGGCTCCACTGCGCCATGATCGAGGGCTTCCTCGACGGCTACGGCGGCGGCGCGATCGAGCGCTTCCACCCGCTCATCGACCGGTCGCCATGCCAGGTCGACCTCCGCACGCCCGAGCTCGTCCCCTCGTGAATCCCCACCTTCACCCGATACCCTCTACAACCCACCCTCGCCCCAGGAGGAACGCACCGTGATCACGCTCACCGACCAGGCCACCGTCAAGGTCAAGGAGCTCATCGCCCAGGAGGGCGAGGATGGGCTGATGCTGCGGGTGGCCGTACGCCCCGGCGGCTGCTCCGGGTTCAGCTACGAGATGTTCTTCGACACCGACAAGGCCGAGGACGACATCACGAACGACTACGAAGGCGTCCAGGTCGTGGTCGACCCGTCGAGCGCCCAGCTCCTCACCGGCGCCACGCTGGACTACAAGGACGGGCTGCAGGGCGCCGGGTTCTCGATCAACAACCCCAACGCGCAGCGCACCTGCGGCTGCGGCCAGTCCTTCAGCTGACCGGCCACCTCCGGGCCTGGCTCAGCGGGGCGGCTCGAGCACGGCTCGGAACACCTCGAGCACGTCGGGGGCGAACATGTCCACGACCGCGCGCCCGAACTGCAGCACCGACATCATCAGCGACAGGATGATCGCCACCGATCCGTTGGCGATGGCGTCGGGATCGATGTCGGAGCGCACGTAGCCAGCCAATTGGTCGGCCCGGAGGCGGTCGGCCACGGCCTTGCGCAGCTCGGCCATCACGGGGATCTCGGCCACCCGGTCGGTGACGGTGGGCTCGAGCCCGGCCAGCACCCGGCGGGCCAGGGGATGCTGCTCGACGGCGTCGAGGAGCGTGAACAGCAGCGTGTCCCGCCACGCCCGCATGTCGTCGCCGTCGATCACGTGCGAGAGACCCTCCTCGATGACGGCGGCGGCGTCCTCGTCCAGGGCGGCGAGGAAGAGGGCTTCCTTGTTGGGGAAGTAGGCGTAGGTCAGGGTGGCGCCGACCCCGGCGTCGCGGGCGATGTCGGCCACCGACGTGGCCCGGTAGCCCTCGCGCCCGAATCGGGCGATGGCGGCGTGGAGGATGGCCTGGCGCGTCTGCGCGCCCTTCCCGTCGTGCTTCGAGCCGTCCCGGTCGGCGGGTGCAGACCGCCCCTGCGTCGCCATGTGCCAAGAGTAACAGATTTGAGCCTTTGAGGAAATCCCTCAATTGCTCTAAGGTGACGGCATCGACCGACACGATCGAGGGGGAGGTCCACCAATGAGCCCGGCCGTCACCACTGCCAGCGCACCCACCAGCGACACCACCACCCCGGGCCCTACGCCCGAGCCGGGGCGGGCCACCGAGCGCAAGGTCCCCACCCGGCGCATCACCTTCGCCCCGTCCTTCGACGACGTGCCCCGCCACTTCGCCACCGACGGCGACCTGATCATGAGCCACGTCATGGCCGCCCTGTCGTCGGTCTTCCCCGACGGCGAGGACTACTTCGTCCGGTCGGTCCGCCACTACCGCGACCGGATCACCGACCCCGAGCTCAAGCGCCAGGTGGCCGGCTTC
>JAKOVR010000197.1 GCA_029782025.1 Actinomycetes bacterium
GGTGCCCGGATTGGAGCCCGGCGGCCCCAGCCGGACCGGGCTGTCGGCGACGGGACCGTACGAGGCCAGGCACACCCGGTCGCCGTCGGTGGCCGGCGGACCGATGGTGTCGGAGCCGGTGCGTTCGGCGACGATGGCCCCGGTCGAACGGTCGAGCGCCACCACACCCTGGCTGTCACCGAGGATGGCGTAGCGCTCGCCGACGCGGCCCCGGACGAACCCCCAGTCCTCAAACGGCACCGACCACAGCTCGGACCCGTCGGCGACCCGCACGGCGGCCAGCGTCTGGCCGAAGGTGTGGACGAGGATGCGGTCGGCGCCGACCGCCGCGAACTCGGCCGCCCGACCGGCCCCCAACCCCCCGCGGCGGCCGTGGTAGGCCCAACGCCGGTTCCCGGTCAGGATGTCGAGCGCGTCGACGTCGCCCTGGGGCGACAGGACCATGACCGACTCGCCCGTGACCTCCACGTCGGCCACCTGGCCGGCCGGCGCCGGCACGCGCCACCGCTCCTCACCCGAACGACGGTCGACCCCGACCACGTCGTCGGTCATCCCGAACACCACGACCGTCTCCCCCGCCGACACGCTGGTGCCGAACGTCGACCCGGAGATGGGGAAGAGCCACTGCTCTGCCGGGGTGGGACCCTGACGGTGGATCGACCCTCCCTTGTCGGAGAAGGCGTCCGGGAACGTCGGGCCGGCCATGAAGTACGTGCCGTCGTAGCCCCACAGCACCTTGCCGCTCGCCGGGTCGACGCCGTAGCCCTTCCCCCACCGCTGCACCACGAAGTAGCCGCCGCCGCTCACGCGGATCCCGTCGATGCGGGCGCTGGCCAACGTCGAGGTGGTGGTGGATCCGGGGCCGGAAGGGTCGAGCCCGGGGGAGATCCGGCCGGTGCCGTCCTGGGTCGGCGTGAGGTTCCAGCGGGGCGTGCCGTCCTCGGCGTCGAAGGCGTGGAGCCGTCCCTCCTCGGTGATGAGGCCGACCGTGGCTCCGAGCACGCCGACCCGGGGGTCCTCCGGTTCGAGACCGGCAGGGGTGACTCCGGTGCCGGCGAGGTCGCGCTGCCACAACACGCGGAACCCGCGATCGGCGGCGGCGCGTCGCGGTCCCGTCAAGGGTGGGGCGAGCAGCGTGGAGGAGGTGGTGCGGTCGACCTGGTCGGTGCTGAGCGACCCCAGGGCGACGGCCACGACCAGCAGCGCGGCGAACACCCCGATCGCGATGGGGACGAGACGGCCACGACGGCTGGCCGGACGTCCTGGCGGCGGTGCCCATCCGGCCCTCCACGGCGAACCGGCGGGCGGCGGCGCGTACGGGCCGGCGTTGCCATACGGGCCCGGCGCGCCGTACGGGCCGGGGCTGCCATACGGGCCGGGGCTGCCATACGGGCCGGGGCTGCCATACGGGCCGGGGCTGCCATACGCCCCGGGATCCACGGGTGGCCCCTGGGGCGGCGGGAAGGGGCGGTACGGATCCCCCCAGCCGTCACCCGTCCCACCGGTCGGGCCCCAGCCCCCACCGGCCGGCTCCCAGCCCCCACCGGCCGGCCCCCAGCCTCCACCGGTCGGCCCCCAACCCCCGCCGGAGGGACTCCGATCTGCACCGGACTCGCTCCCCGGCGCCGTCGACGGCGGCTCCCACCGCGCCTCCGGTGCCCCTGGTGCCGGCGACGACCCACCCCCGGGACCCGATCCGACCCCGTCGCGCTCCTCGGGCGGCACCATCCAATCGTCCCCCCCGGGGTCCCTCGGCTCGGTCACGGCACCAGTCTGTCGCCTGCCCATCGCTCGGCGGGCGCGAGCCCGCGATCGGCCACAATGGAGGGATGCGCACCGCACGGGCCGGAGCTCCACGCGACGGTGAGGGCGCGCCCGGGACCCCCACCGACGCCCCCGGCCACGACCAGACCGAGCGTGTGCACGGCCACGCCGGCCACGCCGACCATGAGCACGGGCACGGCCACGAGCACGAGCACGGCGGGCACGAGCACGGCCCGCGCCTGGCCACCGTGCTCGACGCTGACCCGCACCAGCGGCGCTCGCACCGTCGGCGGCTCGCCATCGCCCTGGGCCTGGCCCTGACCGTCCTCGTGGTCGAGGTCGTCGGGTCGGTGGTCACCGGGAGCCTGGCGCTGCTGTCGGATGCCGGGCACGTGGCCACCGACGCCGTCGGCCTGTCCCTCGCGCTGGCCGCGATCGCCGCCGCCGACCGGTCGAGCGGATCGGCCCACCACACCTTCGGCCTGTACCGGCTCGAGGTCCTGGCCGCCCTGCTGAACGCCGCGCTGCTCGTGGGGGTGGGGGTCTACGTGCTCGTCGAAGCCGTCGGCCGCTTGCGGGAACCCGAGCCCGTGGCCAGCGGCCCGCTGCTCTTCGCGGCCACGGTCGGCCTCCTCGCCAACCTGGCGGCCTATCTCGTGTTGCGGGGCGCGGCCGAGCACAGCCTCAACGTGGAGGGCGCCTATCTCGAGGTGGTGGCCGACCTCGTCGGCTCGGTGGCCGTCGTGGCGGGCGCCGGCCTGATCGCCCTGACGGGGCGCACCTGGATCGACCCGGTGCTGGCCCTCGGGGTCGGGGCTTTCGTCGTGCCCCGGGCCGTTCGCCTCGGGCGCAAGGGGCTGCGCGTGCTCCTGCAGACCGCCCCGGCCCACCTCGACGTGGCCGCCATCGAGCGCGACCTGCGCGACCTCCCCGACGTCGTCGACGTGCACGACCTGCACCTCTGGACCCTCACCTCGGGGATGGAGGTGCTGAGCGCCCACGTGATGACCGTCGACGGGGCCGACAGCCACGCCGTGCTCGACGGGGCCCGGGAGGTCCTGGCCGACCGCCACGGGATCCACCACGCCACGGTGCAGGTCGAACCCGAGAGCCACGTCGGCTGCGACGAGCTCGACTGGTGAGCACCGGCGCCCCCGCCCCGATGCCCGCGGCCGAGGTCGCCGTCGACGCCACCCTCGTGCGGCACCTCCTGGCGGCCCAGCACCCCGACCTCGCCGCCCTGCCCCTGCGGCCGGCCGGCGAAGGGTGGGACAACGTCCTGTTCCGCCTCGGCGACGAGCTCGCCGTGCGACTGCCCCGCCGCCAGCTCGGCGTGCCGCTCGTCGCCAACGAGCAGCGGTGGCTGCCGGCCCTGGCCCCGCACCTGCCCCTCCCCATCCCGACGCCGGTCCGGATCGGGCACCCGGGCGAGGTGTACCCGTGGCCGTGGAGCGTGGTGCCCTGGATCGACGGGATCCCGGCCTGCGACCGGCCCCCGGACGACCCCGGCGTGACCGCCGAGGTGCTCGGCCGGTTCCTCGCCGCCCTCCACCGCCCGGCCCCCGAGGACGCGCCCCGCAACCCCTACCGTGGGATCCCCCTCCCCGACCGCACCCCCAACGTGCAGACCGCCCTCGATCGGCTCGGCGCGCTGGTGGACCGGGCCGCCGTCGAGGAGCGTTGGGCGCGGTGCACCGCGGCCGAGCCGTGGACCGGTCCCCCGCTGTGGCTGCACGGCGACCTCCACGCCGGCAACGTGCTGGTCCACGCCGGTGCCATCAGCGGCGTGATCGACTTCGGCGACCTCACCGGCGGGGACCCCGCCACCGACCTCATGGTGGCGTGGATGCTGGTCGACCCCGCCGAGCACGGCCGCTTCCGGTCCGCCTACGGCGGGATCGACGACGCCACCTGGATCCGCGGCCAGGGATGGGCGATCACCCACGCGTTGGCGGTGTGGGCCCACGCCGACGGGCTCCCGGCCTACGAAGCGATGGCCCGGCGGTCGCTCGCCGCCGTCCTCGCCTCGTCCTGACCGGCGCGCGGTCGGCCGGTCAGGACGCCCGGCGGCGGTAGGCGTCGAGCAGGGCGGCTCCGGCCTCGGGGTCGTCCACCGTGACGGCGAAGGCCCGGCCGTCGGTCCGCCGCACCACGATGGCCGGGCCTCGGCGGAGCACCACCGCCGACTTGCCCGGCACCATCCGGTAGCCCCAGCCTCCCCATTCGAGCGGTTCGATGTCCTCGGCCGATACCGCGGCGATGTCGTCGAGCCCGATGTGGCGGCGGGGCCAGCCCAGTGGGCCGAACCGGATGGTCAGCCCGGTGCCGTCGACCACCACGTCGATCGAGCCGAACGGCGCCATCCCCAGCGCGACGATGAGCGACACCACTGCCGTTGTCGGCTGCCCGATCAGCACCAGCACCGCGGCCGCCACCGCCGCCAGCCCGGCCAGCGTCAGCATCCACGCCGCCCGCTGCCGGTGCTGCCACACCGGGTGGGTGCCGGGTTCGATGACCATCGCGGGGACGGACCCGGTGCCACCACCGGCGCCCGTCGCCTCCGGCGGCCCCACCGGCAGAGCCGGCAGGGCCGGTGGCTTGCCGGCCAACATCCAGCCGACCACCGCGAAGAGCGCGGCCACGAGCAGGACGGGGGCGATCGAGACGCCTGGCAGGGTGACCGCGGTGGCCCGGCCCTGGTCGAGGTTGGCGGCGACCGTGATCGCCACCACGGATGCGGCGAAGGCTGCGCTCCCCGAGCACCAGGCCATGGCCACCCGTTCCGTGCGGAACCGCACTCGCGCCGACCGCCCGACGACGACGGCCACGGCGCCGATGGCCCACGGGATCAGCGCCACCGGGAGGGTGCTGGCGAGGAACGCGGCGAAGGTCATGAAGCCGTTGGCCCGTCCGTCGAACCCGAAGTGGGTGGCCAGCGGCTCGGGGAGCCGGGACCGGACGGCCGCGGCCCACGCCCAGGTGCCACCGACGAGGAGCCCGGGCAGCCCGACCACCCCGAGGAGCAGGCGGCCGGGAGGAACCCCGTGGGTCGGCGCAGTCGAGCCGGGCACGTCGCCTTCCTACCGCATCCCCGATGGCGCCGGCAGGACCTTGACCGGATCGTTACCCTGGGGCCCGGGACACCGGTGTACGCCGGTTCGGCATGCGACGGACTCATCGTCAGCGAACGCGCCGGTCGCCTGGGAGCGACCCGCCACGAGGAGCGACCCATGCCGAACCCCCCGTACCCTGCCCCCGCCCGTGACACCCGCCCGGGCCGGGCCGGGGCCCTGCTGTTGGCGGGGGCGGCCGCCCTGATCGGCGCCGGGTGCGTCGTGCCGCCTCCCCCCGGCGGCGTCACCGTGCCGGCCGAGGCCCAGGCCGTCGACACGTCGCGGCCCGATCGGGTGGTCGGCAACGGCACCCCGCAGAGCTGCACGTCCGCGGCCGTGGTCGCCGCGGTGGCGGCCGGCGGGGTCATCACCTTCTCCTGCGGTCCGAATCCGGTCACCATCACGCTCACGGCGACGGCCAAGGTCGTCAACAACGCCAACGCCCGCGTCGTCCTCGACGGCGGCGGGCTCGTCACCCTCTCGGGCGGCGGGCAGCGGCGCATCCTCTACATGGACACCTGCGACCCGGCCCAGGTGTGGACCACGTCGCACTGCCAGGACCAGGACACCCCGCAGCTCACCGTCCAGCACCTGGGCTTCGTCGACGGGAACTCGACGGGCCAGACCTACGACGGCGGCGGTGGGGGCGCCATCTTCGCCCGGGGCGGGCGGCTGAAGATCGTCGACTCGCAGTTCCGGCGCAACCGGTGCGAGACCACCGGGCCCGACATCGGCGGCGGGGCGGTGCGGGCGCTCAGCCAGTACCACGGGCTGCCCGTCTACGTCGTGGGGAGCACGTTCGGCGGCACCGCCTCCGACGGCAACGTCTGCTCGAACGGCGGGGCCCTCAGCAGCATCGGCGTGTCGTGGGAGATCTACACCAGCACGTTCCAGCACAACACCGCCGTGGGCAACGGGGCCAACCCGGCCCGGGCCGGCACGCCCGGCGGCGGGAGCGGCGGAGCGATCTACCTCGACGGCAACACCTTCACGCTGCTCCTCGCCGGCACCACCATCGAGGACGGACACGCCAACGAGGGCGGTGGGGCCGTCTTCTTCGTGAGCAACGACCGCACGGGCACCATGCGCATCGACTCCTCGACCCTGCGCCGCAACCCCAGCGACGGATTCGAGACCGCCGGCTACCCGGGCATCTTCTACCTGGGCCAGGGCAACCCCACCGTCGTGAACTCCACCATCGCCTGATCCCGTGGGTGCGCAATGTCACGGTCGCCGATGCATTGCGCACCCACGGGGACGGGCCGGTCAGGTCGAGCGGGAGCGGTTGACGGCCGCCTCGGACGTGCCGAGGTAGGCGGCCACCACCCGCGGGTCGGCCAGGACCGAGGCCGGGTCGCCCTCGGCGATCCGGACCCCCTGGTCGAGCACCACCAGGCGGTCGGCCAGGCCCGAGATCAGCGGTATGTCGTGCTCCACGACCACCAACGTCAGGTCGAGGTCGTCGTGCATGGCCCGGAGCAGCCCGCCGAGCGCCTCGACCTCGGCCTGGGCCAACCCGCTCGACGGCTCGTCGAGGAGCACCACCTCCGGGCGGTCGGCCACGATGGCGGCGAGGTCGACGATGCGGCGCTGCCCAGTCGACAGGTCGCCCATCCGCAGCTCGCGACGATCGGCCAGGCCGTAGGCCTCGACCAGCTCGTCGACGCGGCGGCGCACGGCCCGCTCGCTGCGCCACCAGCCGGGGGTGTGGAGGATGGCGTCGAAGAGCCCGGGCGCGGTGACGGACCGGTCGCAGGCCACGGCCAGGCACTCCTCCACGGTCATCGACGGGAAGAGCTCGGCGTGCTGGAACGACCGCGCCAGCCCCAGGCGCGACCGTTGCGTGAATGACCGCGCCGTGACATCGCGGTCGCCGAGCAGCACCTTCCCGCCCCGCAGCGGGACCAGGCCGCTCAGGGCGTCGAGGAAGGTGCTCTTCCCCGCCCCGTTGGGGCCGATGAGCCCCACGATCTCGCCCGGGGCGACGGCGAGATCGACCTCGCTCACGGCCATCACCCCGCCGTAGCGCACCGACGCCCCCCGGGCCCCGATGGCGGTCCCTGGCGGCGCGGCGCCGGCGGAGCGGCGGGTGGACCGTCCGGCCCCGTCCCCAGCCCCACCCGAGGACGCCACCCCGGAGGCCGTGGCCCCGGCGAGGTAGACGGAACGGGACAGCTCCGGCTGATCGAGCAGGGCGGCGGTCGGGCCCTCGAAGGCCACCTGGCCCCGCTCGAGGAACAGCGCCCTTTCGGCGATCTCCGCCGCGACCGTGAGCGACTGCTCCACCACGATGATGCTCGTGCCCATCTCCCGGATCCGTTCCAGGAACCCGATCAGCTGCTCCACCACGATCGGGGCTAGGCCGAGCGAGAGCTCGTCGATCATCAGCACCGCGGGCTCGGCCACGAACGCCATGCCCATGACCAGCATCTGCTGCTCGCCCCCGGAGAGGTTGGCCGCCGGCTCGTGCAGCCGGGCCTCGAGCGCGGGGAAGGCCGCGAGCACCCCGGCCCGCCGAGTGGCCACGCCCTCGTCGTGGCGCGGATGGAGCCACGCGGCCAGATCGAGGTTCTCGGCCACCGACAGCGACGGGAACACCCCTCGACCCCCGGGGGCCTGGCCCACGCCCAGGGCCGCCACCCGGTGCGGGGGGCGGTTGGCGATGGGCGTGCCCGCCACCTCGACCGAGCCGCCGGCCACGGGCAGCACGCCGCTCACGGCGTTGAGGACCGTCGACTTCCCCGCGCCGTTGGTGCCGAGGAGGGCGAGCGTCTCGCCCGCGGCCAGATCGAAGCTCACCCCGTCGATGATGACGGTGTCGCCGATGGTCACCCGCAGGTCGCGGACCCGCAACGCCGGAGCGCCGGTGGGGATCGGCGCCCGACCCGCCCCGTCGACGCCGCCGTCGCCGTCGCCGTCGCCGAGGCCGTCGCCGTCGCCGGGCGGGCCGGCAACGTCGAGGGCGCCGCCTGCGGCGGCCCGGCCCGTCGCCTGCGCGGCCGCCATCGCCGCGTCGGCGGCCGGGGCCGGCAACCACGGGCGGAGCAGCCGGTTGCGCACCCGGACGGCCGCGCCGGTGAGGCCGCTCGGGCAGGCCAGGAGCACGAGCAGCACGCCGATCGAGGTGGGCAGGATGCGGAAGAAGCCCGTGAGGAAGGTGCCCGACGCCACGAACACGATGGCGCCGATCACCGCGCCGACCGGTGAGCCGATCCCGCCCACGACCGCGGCCGAGAACACGGCCAGCCCCTGATCGGGGGTGAGGAGCTGATCGGGATAGGTCTGGAGGAGGTGCACGAGCAGGCATCCGGCCACGGCGGCGATCCCGCCGGAGAGGCTGAAGGCGGTCAGCCGGCTTCGGGTGGTGCTCATCCCGTAGCCCTCCGCCGCCAGCTGGTTGTCCCGCTGGGCCACGAAGGCTCGCCCCGGCCGCCCCCGGCGGGCCGACCACGTCGCGGCCACGACCAGGAGCAGCACCACGAGGCACAGCTGGTACATGGCGTGCTCGGAGGAGAGGTCGAACCGCCCGAAGAGCTTGGGCCGGTTGACCCGCCCCTGGGGGATCCACGGGGCGTAGGCCGGCTTGAGCAGGTACGCCGACGTGGCCACGCCGAAGGCCAACGTGATGGCGGCGAGGAACAGGCCGCGCAGCCGGAGCGCCGGCAGCCCCACCACGGCGGCGGCGAGGGCCCCGGCGATGGCCGACCCGACCAGCCCGACCGAGAAGTCGAGCCCGCGGCTGTTGGTGAGCCAGGACCCGACCGCGCACCCGACGGCCACGAACCCCATCTGGCCCAGGGACACCTGCCCGGCCCACCCGGTGAGCACCACCAGCGACACGCCCACCAGCGCGTACACCAGGACGGTGGCGGCCTTGAGCTGGTCGCCGCTGCCCATCGACGCCGGCCACAAGAAGGCGAGGGCCACCACGACGGCGACCAGCACCAGCTGCCCCCCGCGCACCGCGGGATGGCGGCGCCACGCCGCCGGGAGACGCCGCGGCTCGTCGAGGGCCTGCCAGCTCGACGTGGTGTCGCGGGCCGCCCGTGAGCCCGGCGCGGCCAGGGCGGCCAGCCCGGCGAAGATCACGGCGGCGAGCACCACGGCGAAGAGGTTGGGGTTCTCCGGGTGGGTCCAGGTGACGGCCTGCTCGACCACCCCGAGGGCCACGCTGGTGGCGGCGACCCGGGCCAGGTGGGTGAACCGCCCGATGGCCAGCGCGGCGAGGGCCGAGAGCAGCGCGGTGAACGATTCCGTGGACGCAAGGGGCAGCCCGACGATCGCCACCCGGAGGAACACCCCCGTGAACGACAGCAGCGCGGCGCCGGCCCAGACGGTCAGGTGGGTCCGGCGCACGGGGATCCCGAGCATGCCGGCCCGGTCGGCCCGATCGGCGGCGGCCCGCACCGCGGTGCCGATCCGGGTGCGCAGCAGCAGCACGGCCACGGCGCCGAGGGCGACCGGACCGATGACTGCGGCCAGCACGTGTTCGGCCTTGAACACCAGGGGCTCGACGGTGAACCCCCAGCCGAGACCGCTGCTGATCTCCTCGGCCCGCGTCTCGTGCCCCCACAGGTACGGCACGAAGATCGAGAGGCCGAGGCACAGCTGGGCGATCCCGATGGTGGCCGCCGTGAGGATCAGGCGGGACGACCGGTCGAAGCGGGCGATGATCCCGGCGTGGAGCCCGAGGCCGACGGCGACGGCCAGCGCCCCGCCGATGAGCGCGGCGGCGATGAACGACACCCGGCTGTAGACGATCAGGTCCACGGCGACGACCGTCGGGACGAGACCGAGGGAGCTCTGGGCGAAGTTGATGATGCGGTTGGCCCGGTACACGAGGCACATCCCCACGCTCACGAGGGCGCCGAGCACGCCGAGGACCACGCCCTGGACGTAGATGCCGGCGGGAACCGGGAACACCAGCGCCTGCACGACGAGGAGCACCGCCGGCGCGGCGAGGCCGACGGCGAGGAGGCGCAGCCGCGCCGTGACGGTCATGGGCCCACCGGCCACCTACCCGCCGCCCGGTGGGCGGAAGAGGGTCTGGGCGCCCTCCCGCCGGAAGGCGTGGGCGGGCTCGGTCGGCCACGCCCCGGGGGTGTAGCGCTTGCCCTGGTCCGAGAAGGCCCACAGGCCGGAGCCGTCCTCGCCGAGTTCGTCGGGCCCGGCGGCCTCGGCGTCCCACCAGATCTCGGTGAAGTCGTCGATGCCGGCGTAGTCGGGGTAGGGCCAGAGGCCCTTGTTGCCGAACCCGATCATCGGGATGATCGGGTTCCCCGGCGCACCGCCGATGGGCGGGGCGGCGAACACCCCGGCGGCAAGGTTCTCGGGCGTCAGGTCACCCTTGAGGTTCTGCAGCCCGGCGTAGAACAGCGCCATCGGGCCGAACAGGAGCAGCGTGCTCTGCCGGGCCGGCGGGTCGGCGCCGTTGGCCGTGCGGTACATGGCCGAGATGAGGTCGTTCTCCGGCAGCGACGGCATCGGCAAGGGCGTGATGCCGAAGGCGTGGCGCATCTGGGCCGGATCGTTCTGGCGGCCCCACGTGGACCGCTCCGAGGAGAAGGCGCCGACCATCACCCACTCGGGGAACCAGTGCTGGTCGGTCGCCTCCTTCATGAACGAGCGCATGGCCAGCGGGTCGCCGGCGTAGATCACCGTGGTCACGCCCCGGTCCTTCAGCCGCCCGATCATCGTGGCCTGCACCTGCTTCACCGCGAACGTGTCGGTGTAGGACACCGAGTCGGTCAGCGTGACGCCGGCCGACCGGAGCTGGTCGGTGATGCTGGCGCCGAGACCGGCCCCGCCGAACGACCCGTTGAACGACAGCAGGCCGAACCGGCGGGTGGTGCGGGCCAGCGCGTCGTCACCGGCGAACCGGGCCGGGGCACCCGCGAGCCGCTTGCTGACGTACTCGGCGGCGTGGGTGCCGACCTGTTCGGGCGTGGTCTGCAGCGACCACAGGTACGGGGCGTGGTCGGCGTAGAACTGGTTGCTCCCACTGGTGACGCACATCATGCACATCACCCCGCGGGAGGCCAGCTCGTCGGCGAAGGCGGTCCCGAGGAGGGGGCCGCCCCACACCATGAACGGCTGGATCTCGTCGGCGATCTTCACGGCGTCGGCCCGCGCCGCCACGGAGTCGAGGAGGTTGGCGCTCCCGGTGAACACCACGAGCTCCACGTGACGACCCTGGAGGAACGGGTTGTTCTTCTCGAACATGGTGATGAAGCCCCGCACCGTGGCTTCGGCCTTGGCGTTGTCGTCCTGGGGGGCGAGGAACGAGGCGACGATCTTGGTGACCGGATCGTCCTCGGGCGGTTGGTAGAGCACGGCCCGGATGGTGGAGCCGGTGACGCCACGGACCTGCGCCGGGGACGGACGCTGCGTGCGGAGCTCGGCGTGGGTGCTGCCGAAGCTGCCGGCGCCCTCGAGGAGCCCGATCAGCGCCAGCACCACGAGCACGGCGATGCTGCCCTGGTGCCGCGCCGGCGACCACCGGCGCGCGGGGGTCGACGTCGGGTGCGTCGGGGGCTCGGACACGGGACCGCCGGATCGTGTGGGGCCGCGCGGGCGGCGGCCGGGGACGCTCAGTCAAGCATCGACGTCAGCGGCCTGCACCGAAATCGACGGGGAGCGTCACCGGGCGCTTGAACATGCCCATCGGCCGGTACTCCATCTCGTCCCGCAGGACCTCGGCGTCGCTCGGGAGCACGTCGAGGAGACCGTCGACCACGCAGCGGAGCTCGGCCTTGGCCAGGTGCACCCCGAGGCAGTAGTGGGCGCCGAAGCCGAAGTTCAAGATGTTGGTGTTGTCGCGCTCGATGTCGAAGGTGAGCGGGTCGCTGAAGTACTTCGGGTCGGAGTTGGCGCCGCCGAAGCTGAGCATCAGCATCTCGCCCTTGCGGATCTGTCGGCCGTGGAGCTCGAAGTCGCGCACGGCGTACCGGGGCATCATCCCCGGCCCGCTCATGCCGAAGCGGATGATCTCGGGCACGGCCTGGGCCACCAGCGACCGGTCGGCCCGCAGGCGCTCCATCACCTCCGGGTGGGCCAGCAGCTGGAAGATGGCGACCAGCGCACCGAGGGAGGTGGTCTCGCTCCCCGCGCTCACGAGCCCGGCGACGAGCATGACGATCTCGTCGGCGGTCATCTGGTCGCCCATGTCGTGGGTGTGGACGAGGTCGGAGATCAGGTCGTCGCGGGGGTCGTCGGCCCGGGCGGCGGCCAGCCGGCGCACCCAGTCGGTCATCTCGACGATGGCGTCACGGGCCTCCTCCCGCGCCGCGTCCTCGGCGAAGGGCAGGGCCGCCCCGATCACGGCCTGGGCCAGGCGGCGGAAGCGGGCCTCGTCGTCGGCGATCGGGGGGATGCCGGTGATGCGGCTGATCACGGTGTTGGGGACCGGATCGGTGAGCTCGCCCATCATGTCGACCACGCCGGTGCGGCCCCGGAGCGGTTCGATGAACCGGGTGACCACCTCCTGGATCTGCTCGTCCATGCGGGCGATGGCCTTGGGGGTGAAGGCGGCGGACACGAGGCGGCGCACTCGGCCGTGGTTCTCGGCGTCGAGGGCCAGCAGGCTGTTGTCGGCCATCCAGCGCTCGAAGGTCCCTTCGGGCGGGTCGACGTAGAACTCCCAGGCCCGCCGGTCGGGGGTGGCGACGTCGGTGTCGTGCAACAGGCGCTTGACGTCGTCGTAGGGGGTGACCAGCCAGAAGTACATGGACTCGACCCGATGGCACGGATCGTGGTCCCGGAGGTGGGTGATGAGCGGCCACGGGTTCTCGATGAACTCGTCGGTGAACAGCGTCATCTCCGGCGCGTCGTGATCGATGGCGTCGATGGTCATGCGTCGGCCCCCCGGCTCGTCGATGGGCCGATAGTAAGCCGTCCGCTTTAGTACCGCAAGGGGTGGGCTGCCCTACGCTCGACCCGTGCCCAGGAGCGGCGAGCAGACCCGCCAGCAGCTGATCGCAGCGGCCGAGCAGCTCTTCGCAGCGCGGGGCGTGGCCGGGGTGTCGCTCCGGGAGATCAACGCCGCCGCCGGGCAGCGCAACAACTCGGCCCTCCACTACCACTTCAACGACCGCGACGGCCTGCTGGCGGCGATGGCCGAGAAGCACATGCCGGCGATCCAGGCCCGCCAGCAGCTGCTCTACGAGCGTTTCGCCGCCGCCGGCCGGGTCGGGGAGCCGGCGGCGTTCGTGGAGCTGTCGATCCTCCCCTTCGCCGACCACCTGGCGGCCGGGCCGAGCGAGCGGGCCTGGATCATCGTGGCGTCGGAGCTGGCCGGGCATGCCCGGACCGACACCGAGCTGCTCTCGGCCTCGGCCTCCCCCGCCGCCGTGGCGATGGGCCTGCCCGTGTTCGAGGCCCTGGCCGAACGGGCCGGGCCCGAGCTGGCCCTCCACCGCCTCCGATCGGTGGCCGAAGCGGCGCTGCACCTGCTGGCCGACCGGGCCCGCCACGAGGAGGCGGCCGACCGCACCCGTGACCTGCTGCCCCTGGCCACCTTCGTCGACGACCTCGTGGCGATGATGACCGCGGCGCTCGGCGCCCCGTTCTCCGGCCGCGTTGGCGCGTCCGGCGACCTGGCCAGTACAGTTCCGGGGTCCTCTGCGGACCCCTCCGCGCCCAGCGGCCGGGCCACCCCCTGAAGATCTGGAGGCTCCCGTGTCACGCGTTTGCGATGTCACCGGAAAGAAGCCCTCATTCGGCAACACCATCTCTCACTCGCACCGCAAGTCGCGGCGTCGCTGGGATCCCAACATCCAGCGGCAGCGCTTCTGGGTGCCCGGCGAGAAGCGGTGGGTCACGCTCAACGTGAGTGCCAAGGGCATCAAGACCATCAACAAGAAGGGCATCGAGGCCGTCCTGGCCGACATGCGCCGCCGCGAGGTCGAGGCCGCCGCGGTGAAGGCCAAGAAGCGAGGTCGGTGATGGCCAAGAGCGCCAACAAGGACAAGCGTCCGATCATCAAGCTCCGCTCCACCGCGGGCACGGGCTACACGTACGTCACCAAGAAGAACAAGCTGAACGACCGCGAACGGCTCGAGCTGAAGAAGTACGACCCCGTGATCCGCCAGCATGTCGTCTTCCGCGAGGAGCGCTAGCCGTGAAGCCCGACATCCATCCTCAGTACCGCCCGGTCGTCTTCACCGACCCGTCGGCCGAGTTCTCCTTCCTCACCCGCTCCACGGTCGACGCCAAGGAGACGATCGAGTGGGAGGACGGCAACACCTACCCGCTGGTCAAGGTCGAGATCTCCTCGGCCAGCCACCCGTTCTTCACCGGCCAGATGAAGATCGTCGACACCGCCGGCCGCGTCGAGCGCTTCGAGCGCCGCTACGGCCGCCGCAAGAAGGCCGGCGAGGGCGCCGAGTAGGCCCCCACCACCGCCCCGGCGCCCACGGGCGCCGACCGGACGGGCCGGGGATCTGCACACCGGGTGTGCGGATCCCCGGCCCGTCCCGCGTCTCAGCCCGGGAGGCGGCGTTCCCGGCCCCGGAACGCGCAACGGCCCGCCTGCGCACCCGGGAGGGGCGAGGCGGGCCGGGCGGGGCGCTGGACTGGATCAGCGCTTGGAGTACTGCGGCGCCTTGCGGGCCTTCTTGAGGCCGTACTTCTTGGACTCCTTCTCCCGGGCGTCACGGGTGAGGAAGCCGGCCCGCTTCACGTCGGGCCGGAGGTCGGGCTCGAGGGCGATGAGCCCCCGGGCGATCCCGAGCCGAAGGGCACCGGCCTGGCCGGTGAACCCGCCGCCGTGGAGGGTGGCGTCGATGTCGTAGGCCTCGGCCCGCTCGGTGATGCGGAGGGGCTCGGTGATGATCATCTGCTGGGTCTGCGACGGGAAGTACTCGCTGAGCTCCCGCTTGTTGACCAGGATCTTCCCGGCGCCGGTCCGGAAGCGGACGCGGGCGACGGCGGACTTGCGGCGGCCGGTGGACTGGGTGAGCGGCTTGGGCATCGGTGGGTGCTGCTTTCCTGACGGCGTGGGCCTCAGCGGGCCTTGGCGTGGTCGATCGAGAGGGGCTGGGGCTGCTGCGCGGCGTGGGGGTGCTGCGGGCCGGCGTAGACCTTGAGCTTGCGGATCTGGGCCCGGCCGAGACGGGTCTTCGGGAGCATCCCCCGCACCGTGCGGCGCACGGCCTCCTCGGGCTTGGTGTCGAGGAGCTGGGCGTAGGTGCGGTCGCGCAGGCCGCCCGGGTAGCCGGAGTGGCGGTACACCATCTTCTTGTCGGCCTTGCCGGAGGTGAGGACCACCTTGTCGGCGTTGATGATCACGACGTGATCGCCGGTGTCGATGTGGGGGGCGAAGGTCGGCTTGTGCTTGCCCCGGAGGACACGGGCGACCTCGGTGGCGAGGCGACCCAGGACGAGACCCTCGGCGTCGACGACGTACCAGTCGCGGCTGATCTCGGATGCTTTGGGGGAGTAGGTGGGCACGCGGGTGGCCTCACTGTGAGAGTGGCGGAACAGCAGCTCCGGGGGACGGCACACGCGACTGGGCCGACCGTCGAAGCGACCCGAAATGCTACGGGGACGGCCAGGCTACGGGCAACTCGGGGGCGTTCCACCCGGAACGGGGCCGGCAGCGGCCGGCGCCGGCCCGTCGAGCGGTCAGTACCGGACCTCCCAGAGGCACAGCCCGTGCGGGGGCGCCACCGTCCCGGCCGCGTTCCGGTCGCGGGCGGCCAGCATGCCCGTGATCTGGCCGGCGTGGCGCCGCCCGATCCCCACGTCGACCATGGTTCCGACGATCGAGCGCACCATTTGGTGGCAGAAGGCGTTGGCCTCGATCCAGAGGTGGAGGAGACCGTCGTCGGCGGTCTCCCATCGGGCGTCGAGGACGCGCCGGTGCATCGACGGGGGCTGCTCCGGGTCCGGGTCCTTGATGCGGCGGCAGAACGACGAGAAGTCGTGCTCGCCGATGAAGGGGTCGCAGGCCAGCCGCAGGCAGGCCAGATCGAGGGGCTGGGGCACGAACCAGGTCGTGTCGGCCAGAAACGGGTCCGGCACCGGTCGCGCCAGCACCGAGTAGCGGTAGCGCCGGGACCGGGCCGAGAACCGGGCGTCGAAGGACGGCTCGGCCTGCGACACCTCCCGGACCACGATCGCCGGCGCCAGCAGGCGGTTCAGCCGCAGGCGGAGCTGGTCCGGGGAGAACCCCGCCCCCTCGAGGTCGAAGGGGAACGACACCACCTGGCCCCAGGCGTGGACACCGGCGTCGGTGCGGCCGGCCCCCGTCAGCTCGACCGGGGTGCGCAACAGCCGGGCCAGCGCCGCCCCGAGGTCGCCCGCCACGGTGCGGACCCCCTCGTTGGCGGCGTACCCGCGGAACGGCGCGCCGTGGTACGCCACCACCATCCGCACGACAGGGACCGCTTCCGACACGGCCGAGCAGTGTACGGCGCCACCGGGATCCGGTTCCCCGGCGGCGGCGCGGCACCCCGGGATGATCCACCGGGACGGCCGGCTCCGAATGGGCCGAGACCCCACCCCCTGGAGGAACCCCGTGACCGACGACCTGGCCTTCGACGACCTGCACCCGATGACCCAGCACCTGCTCAGCCGGCGGGGGTTCCTCGGCACGGCCGGCAAGGCCGTGGCCGGCTTCACCTTCCTCGGCCTCGCCCTGGAGGTGACCGGGTGCAGCAAGGACGAGAGCGTGGCCGGCGGGTCGGGGACCACCGCCAAGCCCGCCGGCGGCTCCAGCACGACCGGGAAGCCGACCACCACCGGCGGACCGACCACCACCGGCACCGCCGCGCCGGGCTCGCTCTACGTGAAGCTCGGCGGCGCGGCCGCCATCACCAAGGTGGTGGGCGACTTCCTCGGCACCGTGGTCAAGGACGACCGCATCAACGGCTTCTTCAAGGGCGTCGACGCCTCGAACCTGTCGGCCAAGCTGGTCGAGCAGATCGGCGAGGCCACCGGCGGCCCCGAGAAGTACACGGGCCGCCCGATGAAGGAGGTCCACGCCGGCCTGAAGATCACCACGGCCAACTTCAACACCCTGGTCGAGGATCTCGTCGCCGCCCTCGACGCCAACAAGGTGCCGAAGGACCTCCAGACGCCCCTCCTCGAGAAGCTGGCGGGGATGAAGGGCGACATCGTCACGGCCTGACCCCCGACCGGGTGAGCCGCCAGGGGGCGTAGGCTCGGGCCATGTCCGGGCCCAAGTCGTTCCTCCTCACCCCCGAGGTCCACGACTACCTCCTCGCCCACACCACCCCGGTGTCGGCGGCGCAGCAGCGCCTGATCGACCGCACGAGCACCCTCGGCGACGTCGCCCGGATGCAGATCAGCCCGGAACAGGGCCGCTTCCTGACGATCCTCACCGCCGCCATCGGCGCCACGACGGTGGTGGAGGTCGGCACCTTCACCGGCTATTCGGCGCTGTGCCTGGCCGAGGGACTGGCCGAGGGAGGGCGGCTGCTCTGCTGCGACGTGAGCGAGGAGTGGACGGCGATCGCCCGCGCCGCCTGGGCCGACGCCGGCCTCGCCGACCGCATCGACCTCGTCATCGCCCCCGCCGCCGACACCCTCGCCGCCCTGCCCCCCGACCCCACGGTGGACCTGGCCTTCATCGACGCCGACAAGCCCGGGTACGTCACCTACTGGGATCTCATCGTGCCGAGGCTGCGTCCGGGAGGCCTGGTCCTCGTCGACAACGTCCTGTGGTCGGGCCAGGTGGCCGACCCGACGGTCGACGACGCCGACACCGGAGCGATCCGCGCCTTCAACCGCCACGCCGCCGCGGATGAGCGGATGGAGACCGTGATGCTCCCGGTGGCCGACGGGCTCCTGGTGGCCCGCCGGCGCTGACCCTCCCCCGCACGCGCCAGGGCCCGCCGGAACGGCGGGCCCTGAAGGTGATGGTGGGGTCGGGTCAGACCAGTTCGATGCGGGCCATGGGGGCGTTGTCGCCCTGGCGGGGCCCGAGCTTGAGGATCCGGGTGTAGCCCCCGGGGCGGTCCACGTAGCGGGGACCGATCTCCTCGAACAGCTTCGACGCCATCTCGCGGTCACGCATGAACGCCACGACCAGGCGGTGGTTGTGGACCCCGCCCTTCTTGGCCTTGGTGATCAGCTTCTCGGCGATCGGGCGGAGCGCCTTGGCCTTCGCTTCGGTGGTGACGATGGCCTCGGCCGCGAACAACGACGCGGCCAGGTTGGCCATCATCGCCTTCTGGTGGGCGGCGTCGCCGCCGAACCGGCGGCCCTTCTTCGGAGTAGCGGGCATGGTGGGCTCCGATCAGTCGCGGGTGCGCAACTTGAGGCCACGCTCGTCGAGCTTGACGATGACCTCGTCGAGCGACTTCTGGCCGAAGTTGGTGATGGCGAGGAGGTCGTCCTCGGTCTTCTGGAGGAGCTCGCCCACGGTGTTGACCTGGGCGCGCTTGAGGCAGTTCCGGGGACGCTCCGAGAGGTCGAGCGACTCGATCGGCAGCTCGAGGTCGGGCGAGCCCGCCGACGAGGTGCCGATGTCGCCGAGCTCGAGGCCCTGCGGCTCGTCGCTCATCTCGGCCACGAGCTGGACCAGCGACTGGAGCGTGGCACCGGCCGAGGCCAGGGCCTCACGGGGCGAGATCGAGCCGTCGGTCTCGATGTCGAGGATCAGGCGGTCGAACTCGGTGTCCTGCTCCACCCGTGTGGGCTCCACCTGGAAGGTCACGCGCCGGACCGGCGAGAAGATCGAGTCGACCGGGATCACCCCGATGGTGGCCGTGGTCTTGTTGCGGTCGGCCGACACGTAGCCCCGCCCCTTCGACACCGTGATGTCGAGGGCCAGGCGCCCCTTGGCGTTGAGGGTGGCGACGTGGAGCTCGGGGTTGAGCACCTCGACGTCGGACGTGAGGGAGATGTCGGCCGCCGTGACGTCCTTCGGGCCCCGCGCGTCGAGGCGCAGCGTGACGGGCTCGTCGCTGTGGACGATCATCACGAGGTCCTTGAGGTTCAAGATCACGTCGGTGACGTCCTCGCTGACACCGGGGATGGTGTCGAACTCGTGGAGGGCGTCATCGAAGCGCACCTGGGTGACGGCGGCGCCGGGGATCGACGACAGGAGGGTGCGCCGGAGCGAATTGCCGATGGTGTGGCCGAAGCCGGGCTCGAGGGGGCTGACGGCGAACAGCTGCCGGTTGCCTTCCTCCTCGTTGACCGGTTCGACGGTGGGACGCTGAATGACCAGCATGGGCGATTACCTCGGTGGGGGCGGTGAGAACGAGTCGGGGGACGGTGGAGGGGGACGGCCTGGGGCTACTTCGAGTAGAGCTCGACGATCAGCTGCTCCCGCACGGGGACGTCGATCTGCTCACGGCTCGGGAGCTCGCGGATGGTGATGGCGAGGCCCTCGTCACCCGTCTCCAGCCAGCCCGGCGGGGTGCGGTCGAGCACGTCGCGGTTCCACTGCACCACGACCATCTGGCGGGCCTTGTCGCGCAGGGTGATCACGTCGCCCTTGCGGACCCGGTAGCTCGGGATGTCGACGCGCTTGCCGTTGACGCTCACATGGCCGTGGCCCACGAACTGGCGGGCCTGGGGCCGGGTCGAGGCCCAGCCGGCGCGGTAGACGATGTTGTCGAGACGAAGCTCGAGGTACCGCAGCATGTTCTCGCCGGTCACGCCGGGGCGGCGGGCCGCCTCCTCGTAGAGCCGGCGGAACTGCTTCTCGGACAGGCCATAGGTGAAGCGGGCCTTCTGCTTCTCCTGGAGCTGCAGCAGGTACTCGGAGACGTTCCCCCGGCGGCGGGTGCGTCCGTGCTCCCCGGGCGGGTAGGGACGGCGCTCGAGCGCCTTCTCCTCGCCCTTGGTGCCGAACACGTTGGTGCCGAGGCGGCGCGACACGCGCGCTTTGGGGCCGGTGTAACGAGCCATGGTCAGACCCTCCGACGCTTGGGAGGCCGGCAGCCGTTGTGGGGCACCGGGGTGACGTCCTTGATGCCGGTGACCTCGATCCCGGCGTTCTGGATGGAACGGATCGCGGTCTCGCGCCCGGAGCCCGGGCCCTTCACGACCACGTCGACCTTGCGGATGCCGTGTTCCATGGCCCGCTTGGCCGCCTGCTCGGCCGCCAGCTGGGCAGCGAAGGGCGTGGACTTGCGGGAGCCCTTGAACCCGACGTTGCCCGAAGAGGCCCACGACAGGGTGTTGCCGTGCTGGTCGGTGATCGTGACGATCGTGTTGTTGAAGCTGCTCTTGATGTGAGCAACCCCGTACGAGATATTCTTCTTTTCCTTTTTGCGGGGACGTCGGGCCCCGCTGGACTTCTGTGCCATCGGTTCTCCAGTCCCTACTTCCGTCCGGCCTTCTTCTTGCCCGCGACGGTCTTCTTCGGACCCTTGCGCGTGCGGGCGTTGGTCTGGGTGCGCTGACCCCGCACGGGCAGGCCCTTGCGGTGGCGGACACCCTGCAGGCACCCGATCTCGATCTTGCGCTTGATGTCCTGGGACACCTCGCGGCGCAGGTCGCCCTCGACCTTGATGTTGCTGTCGATGTAGGCGCGGATGCGGCCGACTTCCTCATCGGTGAGGTTGTAGACGCGGGTGTCCTTGTCGACGCCGACGGCCTCGCAGATCTGCTCCGAGGTGTGCCGGCCGATGCCGTAGATGTAGGTCAGCGAGATCTCCAGCCGCTTCTCGCGGGGGATGTCGACGCCGGCGATACGTGCCATCTCAGCCCTGCCTCTGCTTGTGGCGAGGGTTCTCGCAGATCACCATCACGCGACCGTGCCGGCGGATGACCTTGCACTTGTCGCACATCTTCTTGACGCTTGGGCGTACTTTCATGTCTCCCTCGTAGGAATGCCCCGTGCGGTGGGGCGGTCTGGGAACACCGGAGCGGATCCTCCGGCGGGTCCGGGCATCGTGTCGGCCCGGACAGCTCCGTTCACTTGTAGCGGTAGGTGATGCGGCCGCGGCTCAGGTCGTACGGCGTGAGCTCCACCTGGACCCGATCGCCCGGGAGGATACGGATGTAGTGCATGCGCATCTTTCCGGAGATGTGCGCCAACACCTTGTGTCCGTTCTCGAGCTCCACCCGGAACATGGCGTTCGGGAGGGGCTCGATCACCGTGCCTTCCAGCACGATGGCGTCTTCCTTGGGCTTCGGCAGGGTGGTCCTCCTGGTCGGACGTTCTTCGCCTGGCTACCCCCGGGTGGGGCACCCACGCGTGCCATGGCGCGTGGGCGCCAAGGGCAACGGGAGAGCCTACCGGCGGATCGGCGCTACCACAAAATCGACCGGAACGGGTGGTTCCCCGTCCAGGAGCGGGCGTCTCCGACCCGGCATCAGGCCAGGGCCGACTGGGTGAGCACCTCGGGACCGTCCTCGGTCACGGCGACCGTGTGCTCCCAATGGGCAGCCCAGGCCCCGTCACCGGTCACCACGGACCAGCCGTCGGCCAGCTCCCTGGTGTGGGTGGCCCCGGCGCTGACCATGGGTTCGAGGGCGTAGGTGTCGCCGAGGCGGATCCGGCGGCCCTTGCCCGGCCGGCCCTCGTTGGGGACGTCCGGGGGCTGATGGAGCCGGCGCCCGATGCCGTGGCCGACGTAGTCCTGCACGACGCCGAACCCGGCCCCCTCCACCACGGTCTGCACGGCGTGGCCCACGTCGCCGAGGCGCTTCCCATCGCACATCTGCGCGATCCCGGCCAGCAGGGCCTGCCGCGTGACCTCGATCAGCCTCGCCGCCTCGGGGCTCACGTCACCGACGGGCGCCGTGAAGGCGGCGTCGGCGTGCCACCCGTCGACGATGGCCCCGCAGTCGATCGAGATGATGTCGCCCTCGCGCAGCCGGCGGCGCCCCGGGATGCCGTGCACCACGATCTCGTTGGGCGAGGCGCAGATGGCAGCGGGGAAGCCGTGGTAGCCGAGGAAGTTGGGGCGGGCCCCGCGGCGTTCGATCACCTCCCGGGCGATCCGGTCGAGGGCGGCCGTGGTGACGCCGGGACGGACGGCGGCCGCGGTGCGTTCGTGGATCTCGGCCACGACCCGGCCGGCGGCGCGCATGGCGTCGAGCTCGGCGGTCGTTCGGGGCGGGGCGGGGCGGTCGGGCACGGCTGGCCGTCGCGAGGTCGGCCGTCAGGCCGGACCGAGGCGGGCCTCGATGGCCTTCACGAGGCGCTCGAACACCTCGTCGGGCTCCCCGATCCCGTCGACGTCGACCACCAGCCCCTTCGAGCTGAGGAACGCCAGGGCCATGAGGGTCTGGGTCTCGTAGGTGTTGAGGCGGGCGGTGATCGCTTCGGGATGGTCGTCGCTGCGGCCCCGGCTCTGCATCCGCTCGACGACCACTTCGTAGGGGACCTCGATGTTGACGGCCAGGTCGAACGGGGTGAGGTCGACGAGTGCCTCGGCCTGGGCCAGCGTCCGGGGGAAGCCGTCGAGGATGAAGCCGCCCCGCTGGACGTCGTCGTGCTCGAGCCGGTCCTGGATGACGTCGAGCATCAGCTCGTCGCTCACGAGCTGGCCGGCGTCGACGATGGCCTTGACCCGCTGCCCCACCTCCGAGCCCTCGGCCACCGCATCGCGGAGCATCTCCCCGGTGGAGATGTGGGGCGCGCCGAAGTGCTCGGACAATCGCCCGGCTTGGGTGCCCTTACCGGCACCCTGCCGCCCGAAGAGAACGATTCGGATCGTCATCGCCGAGTGCCAGCCCTACTTCAGGAAGCCCTCGTAGTTGCGCATCATCAACTGGCTGTCGATCTGCTTCATGGTCTCGAGCGCGACCCCGACGGCGATGAGGATCGAGATCCCGGAGAACGACGTGCTCTGGTCCTTGAGGAACCGGGCCATCACCAGGGACGGCACGAGGGCCACGATGGCGATGAAGACCGCACCGGGGAGGGTGATGCGGGACACGACCTTGGACAGGTAGCGCTCGGTGGCCGGGCCGGGCCGGATGCCGGGGATGAAGCCGCCCTGCTTGCGGATGTTGTCGGCCTGCTTGATCGGGTCGAAGATGATGGCCGTGTAGAAGTAGGCGAAGGCGAGGATGAGGAAGCCGAACACCAGCACGTGCACGAGGCTGTCCTGCTGCACGATGTAGTTGTTGACGAACTCCTGCACCTTCACCCCCCAGGAATCCTGGCCGGTGGGCAGCACGAAGCTCAGGAGCTGGGGCAGATAGAGCACCGAGCTGGCGAAGATGATCGGGACGACGCCCGACGGGTTCACCTTGAGCGGGATGTAGGTGTTCTGGCCACCGATCATGCGGCGACCGACCTGGCGCTTGGCGAACTGGACCGGGATGCGGCGCTGGCCCTGCTCGACGAACACGATGGCGAAGAGGATCACGAGGAAGCCGGCCAGGAAGGCGGTGAGCCCCGGGATCCCGGCGTCGCTCTTGACGATCAGGCCCAGCTGCGAGGGGAGCGAGCTCACCACCGACGCGAACACGAGGAGCGACATCCCGTTGCCGATGCCCTTCTGGGTGACGAGCTCCCCCATCCACATGAGCACCGCGGTGCCGGCGGCGAGGGTGAGCACCAGGAGGAGCACGGTCCAGACGCTGAAGTTGGGGAGGACATCGCGCTGGAGGGGGTTGTTGACCCGACCGAACCCACCGCCGCCCTGGTGGAACACGACGGCCATCCCCGTGCCCTGCATGCCGGCGATGGCGATCGTCAGGTAGCGGGTCCACTGGGTGATCTTGCGCTGCCCCACGGCGCCTTGGTTCTGCCACTGCTCGAGCTTGGGGATGACCACGCCCAGGATCTGGATGATGATCGAGGCCGTGATGTAGGGCATGATCCCGAGCGCGAACACGGAGAAGCGGGTGAGTGCCCCGCCGCTGAAGAGGGTGAGGAAGGCGAGCACGCCGCCGCCGCTCTCTGCGGACTTCTGCAGCTCCTGGAGCGCGTCGACGTCGACGCCGGGCGCCGGGATGAACGAGCCCAGCCGGTACATCGCCATGATGGCGAGGGTGAAGAACACTTTGTTGCGCAGGTCCGGGACCCGGACGACGTTCTTGAGGTTGGCCAGCACCAGGGGACGTCCTCGCTGAGGGTGTGCGGGATCGCGAGACGCTAGACGACCGCCGCCCCCGCCGCCAGACGCTCCGGGCGGGGCGGCAGGGCGGGGGCGGCGAAGGCGTCAGCGTTCGACGGCGCCCCGGTCGCACGCGGCGCCGTTGGGGCGGGTGTTGCCCCGCTGGTCGGTGGCGAGGCAGGCCGGGTCACCGGTGTCGACGGCGGGGCTGGCGGCGTTGGGGAGGTGGGTGCGGGTCGGGCCGCCGTTGTTGGCGAGCGCCCCGAGGTTGGGGGCGGTGTTGCTCAGGTCGGTGGGCTGGGAGAGCCCGCAGGTGCCGTCCGAGGCCAGGTTGTAGCCGTTGGAGGTGACTGCCCCGATGCAGGAGATGCTCGAGTTGGCGCCCACGATCGAGTTCCGGAGCGTGACCGCGCCGTTGACGTTGCTCCACAGGCCCGGTCCGGTGTTGGCGGTGATCGTGGTGTCCCGGGCGGTGACGGTTCCGCCGCTGCTGGCCAGCACCATCACGGCGGCGATGGCCGAGCTGTTCCCCGAGACGGTGCTGCGGTCCATCGTGACCGCGCCGATGGCCAGGAGCGCCCCGCCGAGGTAGCCAGAGTTGCCCGCCAGCGTCGACCGGGAGATGGTCATCGACCCGCTGAGCACCGCCACCGGCCCCATGCCGCTGGCGCCGGTGCTGGTGTTCCCGCTGATCTCCGATGTCGTGACCGTGACCGGTCCGGACCCGGCGGCGAACACAGCGCCGGCGTCCGGCGAGGTGTTGCCCGAGATCGTCGACCCGGTGATCGAGATTGCATCGGTGCCACCGAGGAACACGCCGCCACCTCGGAGCGATGCCGAGTTGGACGAGACCGTCGAGTTCGACACCGACGCCGCCCCGGTCAGGATCAGGCCGCCACCCATCTCGGCGCTGTTCCCCGTGACCGATACGCCGTTCATCGTGACCGAACCGCTCCACTCGACCAGACCGCCGCCGTTGCGCGACGCGGTGTTGTTCCGCCACGCCCCCCCGGTGACCGACACGGTGCCGAGCAGCACGATCGCCCCGGCCCCGTCCAGACCGGTGTTCTGCTCCACCACGACATCGGTCAGCGAAGCGTTCGATTCGAGCAGCAACCCGCCCGCGGTCTGGGTGGTGTGGTTGTCAGCGACCCGGCCCCGGGTCATGGTCAAGGTCCCCAACACCTGGCAGATCCCGCCGGCGAACGCCGCCGTGTTGCGCTCCACCACCACGTCGGTCAACGACGCCGAATCGGTCAGGGCCATCCCACCGCCGACCCCGTTGGCGGCGTTGTCGTGGACCGAACCACCCACCATCGTGAACATGCCGGACTGATGGAAGATCCCGGCGCCGCCGGTGTCGGTCGAGTTCCCGGTGAACTCCACGTTGGTCAGCGACGCGTCGGCCTGGGTGAGGAGCCCGCCACCCACCTGGGTGCCGGTGTTGCCCGAGAACACCGAATCGGTCACCGTCAGAGGGCTCAGCGACGCCATGCCCCCACCGGCGACGGCCGAGTTGTTCGAGATCGTCGAGCTCCGCAGCACCACCCCACCGGTGTTCGTGGTCAGCAACCCGCCACCGGCGTACCCGCTGGTGTTGCCCGTCACCGTGACGGTATCGAGCGTGATCGCCACACCACCCACGGTCAGCATCCCGGCCCCGATGTTGTTCGGCGCCGGCCCCGGCGGGTTCCCACCCCTGATGGTCAGATGATCGATCGAGAACGACCCACCGGCGATCGCCACGTACATCGCCCGATCGATCCCCGCCGCATCCAGGGTGGATCCGTTGCCCGTGATCGTCGTGTTGTCCAACACGTCCAGATCGCCCGTCGCCGACGCGTCCTCCCCGGCGCCGGCCACCGTCAGGCGGTAGAGCGCACCGGTCTGCAACACGATCGGCTGCACCCCACCCCGGCTGTTGGACTCCTGCACGGCCGCCCGGAACGAGCACACATCGCCCGCCGTG
>JAKOVR010000200.1 GCA_029782025.1 Actinomycetes bacterium
ACCTCGGCAAGATCGGTGGTGCTGCGCTTCAGGGCGCGTGCCTCTTCAAAGCGACGATGTCGGCCCTTTTTCACGGGCGGATCTCCGATCGAGCACCGGTACGTGGTTGGCGCAGTGTAGCCCTTCGTCCCCTGCCACGGCGAATGGGTCGGTTGGATGCCTTTCCTGCAGTGTCAGACCTTCTCGCTGCGGAGGACCGGAGGCCGTAGGCTTCGCCCGTGTCCGACACCTCCCACCCCCACCCCTGGTGGCACACCGCCGTCGCCTACCAGATCTACCCCCGGAGCTTCGCCGACAGCGACGGCAACGGGATCGGCGACCTCGAGGGCATCCGCCGTCACCTCGACCACCTGACCTGGCTCGGGGTCGACGCCATCTGGATCAGCCCCTTCTTCCCGTCGCCGATGGCCGACTTCGGGTACGACGTCAGCGACTACTGCGGCGTGGATCCCATCTTCGGTTCGCTCGACGACTTCGACCGCCTCCTGGCCGACGCCCACGCCGCCGGGTTGCGGGTGCTCATCGACTGGGTCCCCAACCACACCTCCGACGCCCATCCGTGGTTCCAGGCCGCCCGCCGTTCCCGGGAGGACCCGCACCGCTCCTTCTACGTGTGGCGCGACCCGGCCCCCGATGGCGGTCCGCCCAACAACTGGGTGGGCTCGTTCTTCACCGGCCCGGCCTGGACCTTCGACGACACCACCGGGCAGTACTACCTGCACTGCTTCCTCCCCACCCAGCCCGATCTCAACTGGCAGGAGCCCGCCGTCGTCGAAGCCATGCACGACACCTTGCGCTTCTGGCTCGATCGTGGGGTCGACGGGTTCCGCATGGACGTCATCCACCTGATCGGGAAGGACCCCGACCTCCCCGACGACCCACCCGACCTCGCCGCCCTCACCCACGTCCCCCTCAACGACCGGCCCGAGACCCACGTCCTGCTCCGGGGCATCCGGCAGGTGCTCGACGGCTACCCGGGCGACCGGACCTCGGTGGGCGAGGTGTACCTCCTCGACACCGAGCGGGTGTCGCAGTACTACGGCGACGGCGACGAGCTGCACCTGTGCTTCAACTTCGTGCCCCTCTACACGCCCTTCGCCGCCGGGCCGTGGCGGGCCCAGATCGAGCGCATCGAGGCCGAGCTCTCGGCCCGGGACGCCTGGCCCACCTGGGTGCTCAGCAACCACGACAACCCCCGCCACCGGACCCGCTACGGCGGGGGCGAGGCCCAGGCCCGCGCCGCGGCGTTCCTGCTGCTGGGGCTGCGGGGCACCCCGTTCCTCTACGCCGGCGAGGAGCTCGGCATGGTCGACGCCCAGGTGCCGCCCGAGCAGCAGCTCGACCCGGGTGGACGGGACGGCTGCCGGGCCCCCATTGCCTGGGACGGCACCCCCGGCCACGGCTGGGACGGCGCCGCACCGTGGCTCCCCTTCGCCCCCGACACCGCCTCGGCCAACGTCGCCGCCCAGCGAGACGACCCGGGCTCGATGCTCCACCTGTACCGGCGTCTCCTCGCCGCCCGCCGATCGTCGCCCGCGCTGCAGTCGGGCCGACTGGTGCTGGGCTCGCTCGGCGACGCCCGTGACGACCGGGTCCTGCTCTGGCACCGGCTCGACGCCGAGGCCGGCGACCGGACGATCGCCGTGAACTTCGGGAGCGAGGACGTGGACCTGTCCTCGATGGCCGGCGCGACCGTGCTCGTCGCCTCGGACGGCGTCGGCGAGGGCGGGCCGTTCCCCGGCCGGCTCCCCGGCGTCGGGGCCGTGCTCCTCGAGGGTCAGGGCGCCAGCGAGGCGTCGGGGCCGACCGGCCGGTAGGAGCGTTCCTCGAGGAGCAGTTGGCCTTCCGGGGCGAAGGCCAGCGCCGCCTCGCCCTGGACCAGCCGCCGGACCGGCTCGCCCACCAGCTCGGCCCGCCACCCCGTGGCCAGCCGCCCGTCGGCGTCCCCCCGGAGCAGCGCCTCGAGGTCGCCGCGCGTGGCCAAGGTGGCCGAGTCGATCTCGAGGTTGTGGGCGAGCTGGCTCAGCCACGCCGCCACCAGGCCCAGCGCCGGTCGTAGCTCCCGCTCGAGCTCGGGGGGCCCGGCCGCCGCTCTGGTCGGGGCCCGACCGCTGGCGTCCTGCACGACGGCCAGCAGTTCTCGCCCGGTACCGTCCTTCAGGAACCGGCCGTCGAGCCCCCGCACCGAGCGCAGGGCGTCGAGCGATGCCGGCGGTCGCTGGGCGATGGCGACGATGGCGAGGTCGGGGAGGACGAAGCGCACCGGGATGTCGAGGGCCGCGGCCCGTTGCTCCCGCCAGGCCGTGACGGCCTGCCCGATGGCCAGGGCCCGGCCCCGGAGCTGGCGGACCTCCTTCACGCGGGTCCACGCGTCCTCCGGGGCGCGCGCCCCCCGGGCCCGGGCCCGAACGGCCTCGCACTCGTCGAGAGCCCACGCCAGCCGACCCCGGGCGGTGAGCTCCTCGACCTGGCGGTCGCGGATGCGCAGCAGGTGGGCCACGTCGGACGCCGCGTACGCCAGCTGGGCGTCGTCGAGCGGGCGCCGCAGCCAGTCGGTCAGGCGGTCGCCCTTGGGCAGGTGCAGCCCGAGCACCCGCTCGTGCAGCGCTCCGAGCGACGGCGTCGAGAGCCCGAGGAAGCCGGCGGCGATCTGGGTGTCGTACAGGTGGGACGGCCCCCGGCCGCACGCCAGGTCGAGGACCTGCAGGTCCTGGTCGGCGGCGTGGAGCACGATCAGCGCGTCGCTCTCGAGCACCGCGGCCAGGCCGTGCACGTCGACCGCCAGCGGATCGACCACGGCGATCCGGCTCGGCCCGCCCGGCTCGACGTCCCACGCCAGCTGGAGGAGGGCGAGCTGCGGGAAGTAGGTGCGCTCGCGGTGGAACTCGGTGTCGAGGGCCACGGCCGGCTGGGACAAGAGCTCGTCCACCAGCGCGTCGAAGCGGCCCTGGTCGGCCACGAGCTCGTACGACGGCGCTTCGGGGGGACGCCGGGTCACGGTCAGGCGGGCCCGGGTCCGCGGACGACGTCGTAGCCGGCGGCGATCCAGGCCTGGGTGCCACCGGCGACGTTGACGGCGTCGATCCCCTGCCCGCGCAGCCAGGCCGCCGCCCGCTCGCTGCGGCCACCGACGGCGCAGATCACGAACAGCGGGCCCCCCGCCGTGTCGGGCACCTCGTCGACCCGCTCGGTCAGCTCGGCCAGCGGGATCAGGACGGCGTCGGGATGGTGGGCCTCGGCGTACTCCTCGGCCGTGCGCACGTCGAGGACGCAGCCGTCCGCCGCGGTCGCGGCCAGGGCGTGCACATCGATCTGGGGGACCTCCACGCGCATGCTCCTCAGGGTCGGGGTCGTTCGGGCCGCCGACGAGCGTACTCGGCGACGTCCTCGGGCCGGTCGAGGTCGTGCAGCTCGGCCCGGTCCACGCCGGCCAGCTCCACGACCGCCACGGCGTCGAGGGCCCGCCGGACGGAGCCCGACGGGTGCGGATGGCGGGCCAGCGCGGCCAGCGCGGCCGACCGGAGGGCGAGGACGTGCACCTGCCGGACGCCGTCGACCACGGGCACGGCCGCCGCGGCCTCGGGCCGGGACCGGAGCAGGTCGACGAGACGCCCCACGGTGGGCGGACCGAGGTGGGCCAGATCACAGGCGACGGCCACCACCACTCCGTCGGCCCCGGCGGCGGCGCACAGCGTGGGGGCGGCGTCGGTGAGGGCGACCAGGGGCCCGAGGTGAGGCCGTCGGTCGGCCAGCACGTCCAGGCCGACGGCGCCGATGGCGACGGCATCCCCGCCCAGCGCCCACACCGGGTCGGCGCCGGCGGCGCGGAGCACCCCGGCCAGACGGGCGACCAACGGGCGCCCGTCGAGCACCAGCAGGGCCTTGTCGGTGCCCATGCGGGTGGACCGACCCCCCGCCAGGACCACCCCGACGACCGCCCCGGAGGGCGGCGCCGCGGTCAACCCTCGTGCCCCACGATCCCGCCGTAGCCGGCCGCCTTGCCCCGGCTCGCCCCGTGGCCGGCGACGGCGTCGGCCAGGTCGGAGCCGAACTGGTCGGTGAGGTGGACGTGGTAGGGCGACACCATCAGGTGCAGCCCGCCCTGCTGCCGGTCGAGGTTCCACCCCCGATCGTCCATCACGTCGCCCACCGCGCCCATGTCGACCGTGGCCGAGCCGATCTCGAAGACGCTCATGTCGGGCTCGCCGGTGATGGCCAACTCCGGGATGGCCCGCACGCCGGCCTGGAAGGCCCGCGTGGCGTCGCGGACCATCGCCGCCTTGGCCAGGTAGCCCTCGGCCCCGAGGAACCGGATCGTGGCCCATGCCCCGGCCATCGGCGCCGCCGGTCGGGTGCCGGCGGCGGTGATCGAGCCGTAGAGCCCACCCGGCCAGTCGTCGTAGAGGAACCACTGGTGCTGCACCATGTCGGCATCGCGGTAGAGCACGGTCGAGGCGCCCTTGTAGGTGTAGCCGTACTTGTGGATGTCGGCCGAGATGGACGTCACGCCCTCGACGCGGAAGTCCCAGGGGCGCACGGGCTCCCCCAGCCGCTCCCACCAGGGCAGCAGCCAGCCGCCGAGGCAGGCGTCGACGTGGCAGAGGATCCCCCGCTCGACGGCCGCGGCGGCGATGGCGGGGATCGGATCGATCGTGCCGAACGGGTAGCACGGGGCGCTCCCCACCAGCAGCGCCGTGCGGTCGTCGATCAGCGCGGCCATGGCCTCGACGTCGACCCGGCCGTCGGCCCCGACCGGTGCCGTGCGGTGCTCGATCCGGAGGTAGTGGCAGGCCTTGGCGAAGGCCGGGTGGGCGGTGGCCGGCGTGACGATGTTGGGCCGGTCGATGCCCCGCCGCTGCTCGATCCAGCTCCGGGCGGTGTGCACGGCGAGGAAGATGCTCTCGGTCCCGCCGCTCGACAGCGAACCCGATCCGCCGGGGCCGTGCAGCAGCGCCAGCGCCATGCCGACGATGTCCTGCTCCATGTGCACCAGGCTCGGGTACTTGAACGGGTTGAGGGCGTTCTCGTGCAGGTACCGCCGCCCGACCGCCTCCTGCAGGTGGTGCAGGGCCTCGTCGTCGGGGTGGTACACGAGGCTGAAGGCCCGCCCGCTGCGCCAGTCGATGTCGCCGCCGGCGAGCGCGTCGATGCGATCGAGGAGCTCGTCGGCCGACGCCCCCTCCTCCGGAAACGTGGCGGCAGGCTCGTCCATGGCGAGAGCGTATCGGCCGGGCCGTCAGCCCTCGGCGCCGGTGCCCTCCGCCGGCGGCCAGGCCGGGTCGAGCTGGCGCAGGAACAGCGCGCAACGCTCGGCCTCGTCGGTCTCGCCGATGCGCTCGGCCATGCTGCGGAGACCGTCGAGGGCGTGCAGGAACCCGCGGTTGCCCGGGTGCTGCCACCGCACGTAGCCGCTCCCCCGCCACCCGCTCTGCCGGAGCCGGTCGAGCCCCCGGTGGTACCCGACGCGGTAGGCGGCGTAGCGCTCGACGTCGTCCCGACCGAGGTCGCCGAGCGCGGCCCAGGCCTCGAGGCACCGGGGCCAGCGGGCCACCACGGCGGCCACCGCGGTGCGCCGCGAGGAGACGTCGGTGGCCAGGGCGTGGGCCAGGGCCCGCGCCAGGTCGTCGGGTTCGGGGTCGAGCACGGTCTCGGGCGGCGCCGTCGACGTCAGCTGCACGGGATGGTCGGACATGGTGGCCTCCTCAGTGGGGCCTCAGGCTACCGACCGCTGGCCACGCCGAGGGTCGTCGCCACCGCCGGCAGGGCGAGGACCTCCCGCACCATGGCCGCCAGCGCGTCCGGGTGCGACGCGTGCCCGCCGTGGCCGGCGCCGGCCACGGCATGGCCCGGCGCGCCCAACCGCTCGGCCAGCGCCGTGCTGGCCCGGTGGTGGCGGTCGAGCGTGGCGGCACCCCACCCCACGACGACGCGTCCGCCGAGGACCGACGGGTCGTACGGCGGACCGGGGAGGGACCGCAGCCAGGTCAGCTCGGCGACGAGCGCCGGCCCCTCCCGGCGCCGGGCTTCCTGGGTCGACGGGGGCAGCCGTTCCCAGACGTCGTCGCCCACGACCCGGCGCATGAAGCCTTCGGCCACGTCGTCGGGGTGCTCGGCCGCCGGGCCGGCGCCGTGCCCCGGCCACCACGGCTCCCACGGCGCCGGTGCTTCGTAGACCACGGCCCCGGCCACGCGATGGGGGGACGACGTGGCCGCGGCCAGGGCCAGGACGCCCCCCAGGCTGTGCCCCACGACGACGACCGGCCCCGGGCCGGCCACGGCGAGCAGGTCGTCCACCTGGGCTTGGAGCGTCGGCGCCGGACCGGCGTCGACGGAGCGGCCGTACCCGCGACGGTCGTAGCGCACCGCCTCGATCTCGGGGAGCAGACGGGTGAGGCGCAGGAACGACGCCCCGCGATCCATGGCCCCGTGGACGAACACGACGCGCGGGCCGCGGTCGGGCCGCGGCGGGCGCTCGTAGACCGCCAGCCCGTCGACCCGCCGCGTCTCGGCGCCCGGGCGCGGCGCGCTCAATTCAGTCGGGCCCGGAGTCGGGTGGCGGCGGCGGCACAGGCGGCGGCCAACTCCCCGTCGCTGTCGGCGGCGAGGGCGTCGAAGGCCCCGGCCGCCCGCTGGAGGTCACCGTGGGCCGCCAGCAGCCGGGCGAACCGCGTGCGGTCCTCCACGCTGGCGTCGGGGAGGGCGGCGCGCAGCTCGGCCGCCCACAGCACCCCGGGCCGGTCCCCGGCGGCGTCGAATCCGGCGATCAGGTTGGCCAGCATCCGGGCCACGATCGCCCGCGGCCCCACCGGGTCGAGGAAGCGGGGATCGAACCGGATGCCCTCCCCTTGCACCGCGTGGAACCGCGCCCGGCAGCCCGCCTCGTCGAGCAGAACCCCACCGGCGAAGGCGTCGACGAAGACGTCGGGGTCGTCGGCAGCCCGGAGCAGGAAGTGCCCCGGCATGCCCACCCCGACCAGCGCGATGTCGAGGCGCCGACCGATCACCATCGCCAGCACCGACAGCGACACGGGGATCCCCAGCCGGCGGTCGAGGACCCGGTTCAGGTAGCTGTTCTCCGGGTCGTGGTACCGGAGCCGGTCGCCCCGGAAGCCCCGGTCGACGAAGAGGGAGCGCCGCAGCTCGTCGACCGTGCGCGCCCCGATGTCGTCCGCCAGCTGGTCGAGCCGCGCCAGTTCGTGGGCGACATCGACGGGGGTGGCCTGGGCGGCGATGAGCAGCGCCGCCTCGTCGAGCGGGAGCGCCGACTCGGGCATCGCCATCACTTCCCGGAAGCGTTCCGTGTCGACCACGGGCACCACGCTACCGGCGACCGGGACGGCCGGCGTCGCTAGCCTGGCCCCGTGCCGCTCCCGCCCTCCCACCCCTTCCTCGACCATCCGGGCCCGATCGCCTTCGCCCACCGGGGAGGGGCTGGCACGTGGCCCGAGAACACCATGCCGGCGTTCGAGGGCGCAGTAGCGCTCGGCTACCGCTACGTCGAGACCGATGTGCACGTCACGGCCGACGGCGTCGTCGTCGCCTTCCACGACGACCGCCTCGACCGTGTCACCGACCGGAAGGGCCGCATCTGCGATCTGCCGTGGTCCGAGGTCGCCCTGGCCCGGGTGGACGGCCGGGAGCCCATCGTGCGGTTCGAGGAGCTGCTCCTCGCCTGGCCGGACCTCCGCATCAACATCGACCCAAAGGCCGACCAGGCCGTGGAGCCCCTCGCCCGGACGATCGCCGACGCCGGCGCCGCCGACCGCGTCTGCATCGGCTCGTTCAGCGACACGAGGATCGCCCGCTGCCGGGCCCTGCTCGGCCCGACGCTGTGCACGTCGCTCGGCCCCAAGGCGGTGGCCCGCCTCCGCACCGCCAGCCTCGGGGTCCCCGCCGGCGGCTTCGACCAACCCTGCGCCCAGGTCCCGACCACGGTGAAGGGACGCACGCTCGTCGACGAGGCGTTCGTCGCCGCCGCCCACGAGCGCGGGATCGCCGTGCACGTCTGGACGATCGACGACACCGACACCATGCACCGCCTGCTCGACCTCGGGGTCGACGGGATCATGACCGACGAGCCCCGCGTCCTGCGGACGGTGCTCGAGGCGCGCGGCGCCTGGGCGTGACCGACCCGCTCCCCTCCCGCATCGCCCGCTCGGGCGCCGCCGCCGGGTGCGTCGCCACGGTCGATCGCCGTGCCACCCGGGCGGCGGCCTCCGTCCTGGCCCTCGGAGGGACGGCCGCCGACGCCGCCATCGCCGCCAACGCCGTGCTGGCGGTCACCAGTCCCCACCTGTGCGGGATGGGCGGCGATCTCTGGGCCGTCGTGCACCGCGACGGGGAGGCACCGGTCGTGCTCGACGCCGCCGGCCGGGCCGGCGCCGGCGTCTCGGCCGAACGGCTGCGGGCCGAAGGGTTCCACCGCATGCCGTTCCGCCACCGGTGGGAGGCCGTGCCCGTGCCCGGGTGCGTCGACGGGTGGTGCCACCTCCACGCCCGGTTCGGCCGCCTCGCCCTGGCCGCGGCCCTCGAGCCGGCGATCGAGCTCGCCGCCGCCGGCTTCCGGCCGAACGAGCTCCTCCTCGCCGCCGGGTTCCTCCTCGACGGGCTCGACCTCGACGGCATCGGGCCGTCGCTCCACCCCGACGCCACCGTGCGTCGACCGGGCGTCGCCGAGGCCCTCACGGCGATCGCGTCGCACGGACGCGACGGGTTCTACGGCGGCCCGTTCGGGCAGGGCCTCCTCCGCGCGGCCGAGGGCGTCTTCGTCGCCGCCGACCTCGCCGCGCCCGCCGCCCGCTGGGTCGAGCCGGTGGCCGTCGAGGTCATGGGCGCGACAGTCTGGGTGCCGCCGCCGCCGAGCCAGGGCTACCTGCTCCCCGCCATCCTCGCCGTCGCCGCCGGCACCGACCTCGGGACCGACGACCGTGACCCCGACTGGCTGGCCCGCCTCGTCGCCGCCACGGCGGTCACGGGCCACGACCGGCCGGCCCTGCTCCACGAGCACGCCGACCCCGGCGACCTGCTCGCCGACCGACGGCTCGAGGGCTGGATCGCCGGGGCCCGACGCTGGCGGCCCGGCGACGCCACTGCGTCGTGGTGGCAGACCGGCGACACCACCGCCATCTGCGTCCGGGATGCCGGCGGGCTCTCCGTCTCGCTCCTGCAGAGCAACGCCGCCGACTTCGGTGCGCACCTGACCGTTCCCGGCACCGGGATCGGCCTGCACAACCGCGGGGTCGGCTTCTCTCTCGCCCCCGGCCATCCTGCACTCCTGGCCCCGGGCGCCCGCCCCCCGTCCACCCTCAGCCCGGCCATCGTCACCTCGGGCCCGCGCCACCTCCGCGCCGCCATCGCCACCATGGGCGGCGACAGCCAGCCCCACCTGCTGGCCCAGCACCTCGCCCGGCTCCTCCATGGCCGGGCCGACCCCGCCACCGTCCTGGCCGAGCCCCGGTTCACCCTGCAGCGGGCCACGGGGATCGGCTTCGACCTCTGGGATGACGGGGCCGGCGACCTCGAGCTCGTCACCGACGGCGTCGGGCGGGCGCGGTGGCAGCCGGAGCGCACCTGGGGCGAGCGCGCCCGTCGCCACCCCCGCCGGTCACCCGTCTTCGGCCACGCCCAGCTCATCGCCCCGACCGCGCCCGACGCCTGGATCGCCGCCGCCGAGCCGCGCGTGGCCGAAGCCGACGCCGAGGCGGTCGAAAACGGCTGATGCCCGGCCGTAGCCGGGCATCAGCGTCGAACGGTGGAGCGCCGAGCGCAGATCAGAGCTGCGCTTGGCGGGCCCGGAGCGAGCCGTACAGGGCGGCCGAGCCGATGACCACCAGCGCCGCACCGATGGTGACGAGTCGCCCGGTCTCGGCGCCCGTCACCGGGATCTGCGTCACCGGGACGGTGGTGGGGGTGGTCGAGGTCTGGGTGCCCAGCACGATCGGGAAGTTGGCGCTCGTGGCCTGGTCGCCCATGTTGGTGCCGGTGCCGGTCACGGTGGTGGGGCCGGTGGGGCACGACGCCGGGATGGTGACGTTGCCGGAGCCGGTGGCGCCGGCCCCGATGTTGACCGACCCGATGTTGACCTGGGTGCCGGCGCAGTCGATGGTGATGGTCACCGTGCTGCCCGGGGCCCAGCCGCTGAGGTTGACCGTGATGGTGTCCCCCGGCATGGCCGTGCCCGGCCCGGTGATGGTGGCACCACCGATGCAGGCCAGGTACAGGTTGGTGTCGGACACGTAGGGTGCGCAGTTCACAGCCTGCGCGTGCGCTGCGCCCGCGCCCATCAAGAGTCCGCCCGACAAGAACACCGCCGCCAGCATGAAGCGCCGAATCATGAGTTTGCTTCCCTCCGAGGAATCTTCGCCCGAGCCGACCGACGACCGGCCTACTCGACCTTAGCCGATCGACGACTGCGAGCCGAGCCATACAGCGCACTGGCTCCGATGACCACCAGCGCGGCGCCGATGGTCACGAGGCGGCCGGTGTTGGAACCGGTCGAGGGAAGCGAGCCGCTCCCACCTGATCCACTGCTCCCGGAGCCGCTCCCACCGGAGCCGCTCCCTCCACCACCGCCACCGCCCGACACCGTGGTCGTGGTGGTGGCGTTGGCGGCGATGACCACCGGGCCCTCACGCGACGTGACGTTGTCGAGCATGTCCGGGCCCGTGCCCGTGACGACCTGGGGCCCGAGGGGGCAGTCGGCCGGCACGGTGAAGTTGCCGCTGCCCTTGGTATCAGGGCCGATGGCGATGCTGCCGAGGGCGACGGGCGAGCCGTTGCAGCCGATCGTGATGGTGACGTTGCTGCCCGGGTGCCAGCCGGCGAGGTCGACCGTGATGGTCCCGCCCGGCGGGATCGTGCCCGGCGTGACGGTCAGCGACGGGCCGCCGACGCAGGCCACGTAGAGGTTCGTGTCGTAGAGATAGTCGGAGCAGGACGTCTGGGCGTTGGCCACCCCGGGGCCCAGCAGCAAGCCGACGAACAACAACGCCATCGCGCCAACCATGTGTCGCATTCGCCGCCGCGTGGTGTGTGACAACGCCGTTCTCCAAATGTTCGTGGTGCGCCGAGAAGCTAGCACAGACCCTCGATCCCTGCCCGGATCTCTGGTTCCTAGAACCCCGCACTGCGTGGGGCCACAGACGCGCAGACCGGCATCGTGGGGGGACGAAAGGAACCGTAACGCGCGGTGGGACCTGTGGCAAGCGTTTGGAACACGGTCGCGCCCACGCCCCGAGTGGTCAGTCGACGGCCGCCGGTGGTGCCCGGACCGGCCGGCGACGCCGGTGGACCCGGCGTCCGGCCACTGCAACGGCAACCAGGGTGGTCTGATACCCCGCGAGCACGAGCAGCGTCGGCCAGTACCAGAGCGGCCCCTCGCCCTCGGGCACCCGGATCAGCCCGTCGGCGGTGGCGGTCGCCGGGGTCGTCCCCCGGAGCCAACCCGTGGCGTAGGGCCGGTACCACGTGAACGGCGCGGTGGTCGACGGCAGCGCCAGCGGCTCCACCACCGGCAGCACCCCGACGGCGCGGCCGGCCTCGTCGACGGCGGGCCCCTTCCACCCCTTGACCCGGTAGACGAGGACCCGCACCGAGAGGACCACCCGCTCGAGCCCCGGGTCCGACTCGAGCACCCGGCCGTAGGCCGCGAACTTCCCCGACCGGTGGAACACGACCCAGCGCACGCCGAGCTCGGCGAGGCGGGCCGATGGTGGCTGGCCCGCCGTCAGCCGGGTCACCAGCTCGGCCATGGGCTTCTCCCGGGCATCGACCCGTTCGGGCGTCGGCGTCTCGGACGTCCGGAGGTCCGAGGACACGAGCACGTCACCGCCGAGGTAGATCGGCCAGGGATCGAGCACATGCTGGGTACCCCCGAGGTCGACGTCGGTGTAGCCGTACCACGGGAACACCACGGTCGTGCCCGGGTCGGCCTGGATGACCTGGCGGGCCTGCTCCCACTCGGCCGGCATGTCGACGGGCACCAGGTGCCCACCGACCCCCCACATCCCGGGCGCGGTCACCAGGAGGGCGCCGATGCACGGGAGCGCCCGGTAGCTGCTGCTCATCGCGCCACCGAGCCGGGGGCCGGCGCCGTGGGCGAGGCGGGCCACGCGGGCCGCACCGAAGGCGCTGGCCGGGGCGAGCCACATCGCCACCAGCGGG
>JAKOVR010000208.1 GCA_029782025.1 Actinomycetes bacterium
GACATCACAACCGGCACCGTCGACGTCGCCGGCATCCAAGATGGTGGTTGCTGACACGGCGCCACGATCACACCTCCGGGGCCGGCCGGGGCCCTGCCGGCCGAGATTCCGGTCGTGGCCCTCAGGGCCGAGGCGGGGGCCACCCACGAGGAACTCGCACCCACGTGAAGGGCCGGGGGATGGGGTGTCACAGCGGTGCCGTACGCTCGTGTGGTGGTCGTCTACGACGAGGTGGAGCTGCTGCGCAAGGGCAACCCGGCGTGGGCGTTGCTCCGCGCCGACCATGCCGCGCTCGTCCTCAGCTTCCTCGACCGGGTCTTCGTCGACACCAACGCCAGTGCCATCCCCGCCGCCGAGCTGGTGAGCGACCTCGACGACGAGCTCTACGCCCTCAACGAGCGGCTCGGCGCCGGCACCTTCCCCCGCGCCGCCGCCGCCTACCTCGACGACTGGGCCGATCCTTCCCATGGGTGGTTGCGGAAGTTCTATCCCCCGGGCTCCGACGAGCCCCACTACGACCTCGCTCCGGCGGTGGAGAAGGCGCTGGCCTGGGTCCGCGAGCTGCGGCCCCGCGAGTTCATCGGCACCGAGTCGCGGCTCAACACGATCTTCGAGCTGCTGCGCCAGATGGTGCAGGGCGCCGACACCGATCCGGCCCGTCACCTCGCCGACCTCCAGCGCAGACGGGCCCAGCTCGACGCCCAGATCGCCCGGGCCGAACAGGGCCAGATCGACCTGCTCGACGCCGTGGCGCTGCGGGACCGGTACCAACAGTTCGCCCGCACCGCCCGCGAGCTGCTGGCCGACTTCCGTGAGGTGGAAGAGAACTTCCGCCAGCTCGACCGTCGGCTGCGGGAGCAGATCGCCGGCTGGGAGGGCTCAAAAGGCGCGTTGCTCGACGAGCTCGTCGGCAGCCGCAGCAGCATCACCGACTCCGACCAGGGTCGCAGCTTCCGCGCCTTCTACGACTTCCTCCTCTCGGCCGAACGCCGGGCGGAGCTCACCACGCTGCTCGAGCAGCTCTCGTCCATCGGGGTCGAGGAGCTCGACCCCCGCATGCAGCGCATCCACTTCGACTGGATCGACGCCAGCGAGCGCACCCAGGCCACCGTCCGCCTCCTGTCCGAGCAGCTCCGGCGCTTCCTCGACGACCAGACCTGGCTGGAGGACCGCCGAGTGATCGAGCTGCTGCGTGGCATCGAATCGAGCGCCCTTCGCCTCCGCCCCTTCGGCGCGGCCAAGGCCACCATGGAGGTCGAGGAGCCCAGGGTGCCGGTCGTCCTCCCGATGGAGCGACCGCTGCACACCCCACCGCAGGTCGCCCCAATCGAGAGCGGGTCGGTGGAGGTCGGCGAGGGCGTCTTCGATGCGACCGCCCTCCTCGAGCAGGTCTACGTCGACCGCGAACAGCTCGTGCAGCGGGTGCTCGGCCTCCTGCGCGCCCGCCCCCAGGTGTCGCTCACCGAGGTGATCGCGGCCGAGCCCCTCACCCACGGCCTGGCCGAGCTCGTCGGCTACCTGGCCCTGCGGGAGCCGGGCCTCGAGGTGGTCTTCGACGACGACGGCCGGGCCCAGGTGCGGTGGACCGTCGATGACGCCGAGCACGCCGATGACGGCGCGGGCACAGCGGGCCTCGTGCGCGTCGCCGATCTCCCGCGGGTCACCTTCGAGCGTCGTGGGGCGGAGGCCCCGTGAGCAACACCGCCCTCGACGTCGAGCCACCGAGCGACCTGTCGCTGGCGCTCATCCACCTCTTCAAGGGCCCCCTCTACCGGGATTCCCACGAGAAGCTGTGGCACCAGATGCTGCGCGTGCGTGCCGCGGTCAGCGATCACGTGGCCGTGCTCGGCCTCCAGCTCGAGGTCGACGAGACCGAGGGGTACGCCTACCTCCGGAGCCGCCCCACCGTCGAGGACGCCGACGACGCCCTGCCCCGACTGGTGGCCCGCCGGTCCTTGTCGTTCCCCGTCAGCCTGCTCCTCGCCCTCCTCCGCAAACGCCTCGCCGAGCTCGATGCCGCCGGCACCGACACCCGCCTCGTGCTCACCCGCGACCAGATCGTGGAGATGCTCCGGGTGTTCCTCCCCGAGTCGAGCAACGAGGCCAAGCTCGTCGACAGCATCGATGCCCACATCGCCAAGGTGATCGACCTCGGCTTCCTCCGTCGGATGCGCGGCGAAGACGACCTGTTCGAGGTGCGGCGCATCCTCAAGGCCTACGTCGACGGGCAGTGGCTGGGCGAGCTCGACCGCCGCCTCGCCGAGTACCTGGCCGAGCTCGATCCGCAGGTCGAGGCCGGCGGCGCGCCCGAAGGGGGTGAGCCGTGACGCTGTTCGATCCGACCGACGCCATCCCGGTCCCCGAGGGCACCCTGCCCGGCTTCCGGCTCCACCGCCTCGAGGTGCGCAACTGGGGCACGTTCCACGACAACGTCTGGACCTTCCCCGTCGACGGCCACAACGCCCTGCTCACCGGCGACATCGGCTCGGGCAAGTCCACCCTCGTCGACGCCATCACCACGCTGCTCCTGCCCGCCCACCGCATCCAGTACAACAAGGCCGCTGGCGCCACCGCCCGTGAGCGGGACCTGCGCTCCTATGTCCTCGGCCACTACAAGTCCGAGCGCAACGAGACCACCGGCGCGTCCCGGCCCGTCGCCCTCCGGGGCCCGAGCCATTACTCGGTGATCCTGGGGGTGTTCGCCAACGCCGGCTACGGCACCACCGTCACCCTCGCCCAGGTGTTCCGGGTGAAGGACCCGACCCAGGGCCAACCCGAACGCTTCTACGTGGTCGCCGACACCGACATGGCCATCGTGAAGGACTTCGCCGACTTCGGCACGGAGATGGCCGGGCTGCGCCAGAAGCTGCGTGACCGGGGCGCCCGCATCCACGACAGCTTCCCCGACTACGGCAAGGACTACCGACGCCACCTCGGCATCGAGTCCGAACAGGCCATGGACCTGTTCCACCAGACCGTGTCGATGAAGTCGGTCGACAACCTGAACGACTTCGTCCGGGCTCACATGCTCGAACCCTTCGACACCCAGCCCCGCATCACCGCTCTGATCGGGCACTTCGACGACCTCACCCGCGCCCACGACGCCGTGCTGCGGGCCCGGGCCCAGCTCGAACTGCTCGGCCCGATCGTGGCCGACCTCGACGCCCACGACACGTTGGCCGCCACCGTCGACGCGCTCGACCACCAGCGCCGGGCCCTGCCCCTCTTCATCGCCGAACGCACCCGGGCCCTCCTCGGCGAGGAGCTCGCCGACCTCGCCCGCCGTATCGAGGACCTCGAGGCCGACATGCGCGGCCTTGCCGCCGACGACGCCCGGCTGCGGGAGAAGGAACGCGAGCTCGACGTCCAGATCGCCCAGGCCGGCGGCGACCGCCTCGTCCGCATCGACGAACAGATCGCCGACGCCGAGCGGGACAAGCCCAAGCGCCAGGAGCGCTTCGACCGCTTCAACCGACTGCTGGCCGCCGTCGGGCTCGACCAGATCACCGTGGCCGAGCAGTTCCACGCCGCCCACGGCCACATCGGCGCCCGCGACGACGAGTTGCGCTCCCGCATCGCCAACATCGAGAACGACCTCGTCGAACGGCGCCACGAGCAGCGATCCCTCGACGACGACGCCGCCGCCGTCAACGCCGAGCTGCGCAGCCTCCAGTCCCGCCAGACCAACCTTCCGCAGCGCAGCCTGGACCTGCGCCAGCGGCTCACCGCCGACCTCGGCATCGACGCCGACGACCTCCCCTTCGCGGGCGAGCTCCTCCAGGTGCGCGACGACGCCCGGGCGTGGGAGGGCGCAGCCGAGCGGGTGCTGCACACCTTCGCCCTGTCGATGCTCGTCCCCGACCGCCACTACGAGGCGGTCGCCCGCTGGATCGATGACCACCACCTCGGCGCCCGGCTCGTGTACTTCCGAGTGCCGCCCCGGCCGGCGCCCGGCCCCACGCCCGAACGCCGGGGCGCGGCGCCACTGCTCCTCGACCTGCTCGAGATCAAGCCCGACACGCCGTTCGGCCCGTGGCTGGAGACGGAGCTGGCCCGGCGGGCCGACCACGCCTGCGTCGACTCCGTCGCCGACTTCCGTGCCGCCCGCAAGGCCATCACCCGCCAGGGCCAGATCAAGGACCGGGACCGCCACGAGAAGGACGACCGGCACCGCATCGACGACCGGCGCGAGTACGTGCTCGGGTGGACCAACGAGGCCAAGATCGAGGCGCTGATCGGCCATGCCGCCACGGTGCAGGACCGGCTCGGCCGCTTGGCCGGCGCCATAGCCGGGCTCGACCGGCAGCGAGCCGACCTCAACGACCAGCTCGCCAAGCTGTCGAGCCTCCGCGAGCACACCGACTGGGACGACCTCGACTGGGCCGCCCTCGTCAACCGCATCGCCGACCTCCGCGAGGAGGCCGACCGCCTCCGCTCGTCCTCCGACGAGCTGGCCTCGCTCACCGCCGAGCGGGACCAGGTCGCGGCCGGGCGAGCCGAGCTGGGTGGGCGGCTCGGCCAGGTGCATCGCCGTCTCGGCGCGGCCGAGCAGGCGCGGGACAAGGCCACAGGCGAGCTGGTGGTGGTCGAGGCGCTGTTGGCCGACGGGGCCGCCGTGGCCGCCGCCCGCGAGCACTACGCCGCCGTGGAGGCCTTGCTCACCGCCGATCTCGAGGCCGCACTCGCTGTCGTCGCCCGGGCGCGTGACGTCGAGTTCGCCCTCGCCCAGGAGATCGGTCGGCGCGAGCACGACGCCTCCTCCCGGCAGCGCACGCTGGAGGTGCGGATCGTGCGGGCCATGGCCGGGTTCCGCACCACCTACCCGCAGGACGCGGCCGAGGTCGACGACTCGATCGCCTCCGGCGGCGAGTACCGGGCGCTGCACCGGCGGGTGGCCGGCGACGACCTCCCCCGATTCGAGGCCCAGTTCAAGGAGTACCTCAACCAGAACACGATCCGGGAGATCGCCAGCCTCGCCGCGCAGCTCAACAAGCAGGAGCAGATCATCCGGGACCGGGTCGAGACGATCAACCGGTCGCTCCAAGACATCGACTACAACGACGGCCGCTACATCCGGCTCATGCCGGACCGCACCCCCAACATCGAGATCCGGGAGTTCCGCAACGAGCTCCAGGCGTGCACCGACAACCTCGTGATCGGCGGCGACACCGACCAGTACTCCGAGCAGCGGTTCCTGCAGGTGAAGGCCATCGTCGACCGATTCAAGGGGCGCGAGGGCTCGGTCGACCTGGACCGCGCCTGGACCCGGCGGGTCACCGACGTGCGCCAGTGGTTCGTGTTCTCCGCCTCCGAGCGCGAGCGCGACGGCGACGTGGAGTACGAGAGCTACACCGACTCCGGCGGTAAGTCCGGCGGGCAGAAGGAGAAGCTGGCCTACACGATCCTCGCCGCCAGCCTCGCCTACCAGTTCAAGCTGGATGTCGACGCCGAGCGCTCCAAGACCTTCCGCTTCGTGGTGATCGACGAGGCTTTCGGGCGGGGGTCCGACGACTCCACCCGATACGCCCTCACCCTCTTCACCCGCCTCGGTCTCCAGCTCCTCATCGTTACCCCGCTCCAGAAGCTGCACGTGATCGAGCCGCACGTGCGCGCGGTGGGCTTCGTCGACAACCTCAACGGCAGCTACTCGCGGCTGATGACGATGACGGTCGAGGAGCACCGGGCGCTGCGGGCCGACCGAACCAGCCGACCCGACCGCCCCGCACCTGCGTGATCCCATGAGCCCGTCGCCCGGCTGGACCACGGTCGCCGATCTCACCGCCACGGTGCGCAAGCGCTGGGACCGCGGGATCTACCTGCGGGCCCACGCCGCCGGAGAGGCATTCGAGCCGGTCCGGCTCCCGGTGCGGGGGCCGTCGGCCGTCGACCTGCGAGACGAGCTGGATGCGGTGATCGCCTGGGCCGAACGCTTCCGCCGGGACAGCGGCGAGGCGGCGGGTCGGCCCCGCTTCGCGGTCGAGCGCCGGGTGGTGAAGGGCCGAGGGATGGGGGCCAACGAGCTGCCGTCCGCCGTCGTCATCGAGCACTTCGGCCAGCTCGTCTCCCTGCTCGGCGCCGCCGCCGGCAACGACGTGAGTCGGCTCGATGCGGTCCTCGCCCTCACCGGCGAGCGGGCCGACTCGCTCGTGCCGTGGGTCGTCGCCCACCCCCACGAGGCCATCGGGCACCACGACGTGTGGCCGGAGCTGCTGGCCACGGTCGAGTGGGTCGCGAGCCACGACACGGCCACGCGATACCTGCGCCATCTCGACGTGGCCGACGTCGACACCAAGTTCGTGGAGCGCCACCAGAAGATCCTGACCCAGCTCCTCACGGTGGTGCTCCCGTCGGAGCGGGTCGATCCCACTGCCCGCGACTTCGTGGGACGGTTCGGCTTCAAACCCAAGCCCGGCTTCACCCGGCTGCGCCTCCCGCCGGGCCAGACCGTGTTCCCGTCGGCGGTGACCGAGGTCCGGTTGCGAACCGACGAGCTGGCCGCCTTGGAGCTCCCGGTGCGCACGGTGTTCGTGGTGGAGAACGAAGTCAGCTACCTCGCCCTGCCGTCGATCCCCGACGCCGTCATCGTGTTCGGTGAGGGGTCCCAGTCGGCCACGCTCGAGCAGGTGCCGTGGCTGGCCGGCAAGGAGATCGTCTACTGGGGCGACATCGATACCCACGGGTTCGCCATCCTCGACCGGCTGCGGGCCCGGTTCCCGACGGTCGCCTCGATCCTCATGGATCACGACACGCTGTTGGCCCACCCTCGCCAGTACGTCACCGAACCGTCGCCGACCACCGCACCGCTGCCGCACCTCACCGACGCTGAAGCGGCGCTCTACCACGACCTGATCGAGGACCGCTTCGGACCGTCGGTGCGGCTCGAGCAGGAACGCATCCGCTTCTCCCTCGTCCGCCAGGCCCTCGCCCCCTGGTCCAACCCCTGACCCGGCCCCCGTTCCTGTGGGTGCGAATTGTTCGCATTCACGAACAATTCGCACCCACAGGAAGAGGGTTCTCCGTAGCTGTGGCAGGATCGCGGGGTGGGGCGACGGCGATGACCGATCCAACGCGCGGCGGACAAGGCGGTGGTTGGTCAGGCGCGCCCGCGGGTCCGCCGCCCGGCTATCCGCCCGCGGGTCCGCCGCCCGGCCTCCCGCCCGGTCCCGCGGGCCCGGCAACACCGGCGGTGCCGATCCAGGAGCGGCTCCGGGGGTTGTCGCCGGACGACCGGCTCATCCTCGGCGCGGCCGTGGCCCTCCTCGTGAGCTCGTTCCTGCCGGGGTACGGCGCCCAGCTGTTCGGCAACGGCGTGTCGGGCTGGGGCGCCGAGGGGTGGGCCATCTTCGCCATCCTGGGCGGCGTCGGCTGCGGCGTCGTCGTCGGGCTGCGCATGCTCGGCGTCCTCGACCTGGCCGCCAGCGAGCCGCCCATCCTCCTCGGCCTCGCCGGCATCTCGACCGCCAGCCTGTTGGTGCGGGTGCTCACGGTGTGGGAGCTCATCTCACTCGGGTTGATCATCGCCGCCGGCGCCATCGCCCTCATCGCCCTGGCCGCCGTCGCCCGCGTCCAGGGCCGGACCCTCCTCCCGGCCGCCACCGGCCCGCGGCCGCCGGGCGGGAGCGTCAAGGACACCCTCGACCGTCTCCAGAAGCAGCCGATCACCGGCGCCACCGTCGTGGCCTGGTTTCGTCGCATGGTGGGCGTGCGCCCGCTCATCGGTGCGGCCCTGGCCGGCGGGCTGATGTTCGTGCCCAGCCACAGCCTGTTCACCTCGGCGTGGACGTCGATCGGGATGGTGGCGATCATGGCCGGCTTCCGCCTCGCCGCCCGACCCCTCGCCCCGCTCTTCGCGGTCTTCGGCCGCATCCCCCGGCCCATCGGCATCGCCCTCGGCATCGGCCTGCCGATGCTGCTGTCCTACGGGCACCTGCAGGGGTCGGCCGCGGGCATGGAGGTGTCGAGCATGCAGTCGGCCATGTGGTTCAGCACCATCATCAGCTACGTGTTCCTCCAGGGCGCCATGGCCGGACAGCAGGCCCGTCGATGATGGACAAGCCCACGATGCGGGTGAGCGACCTCGCCCCACCGACGCCCGCCGTCGATCCGGCGACCCGATGGGTGCTCGGCCTGGCCTCGCTGTCCTCCGGCGCGGCGCTCGTGCTGGCCATCGTCACCGGCGCCGAGTTGTGGCTGGCCACGAGCTTCGTCGTGCTCCCCGCGCTCATCGCCGTGGTGGCCGCCGTGGCCGTCATGCGACCCGAGCGCCAGCCGGCGTTGCGGCGCCAGGTGAAGGTCGGGGTGCTGGGCGGGCTGGACGCCACGCTGGCCTACGACGGGTCGCGCGGGTTCGTCGAGCGCGTCGGCCTGGCCAGCACCGACATGTTCAAGGCCATCCCCATCTTCGGCTACGGGCTCACCGGCCGTCCGCCGAGCGATCCGGTCGCCCTGGCCGCCGGGTGGGCCTTCCACTTCGTCAACGGCACCGGCTTCGCTCTCGCCTACGTGCTGCTCGCCCGCAACCTGCCGTGGTGGGCCGCAGTGATCTACGCCCTCGTGCTGGAGGCGTTCATGGTCGGCCTCTACCCCGGCTGGCTCGGCACCACGCTCACCAGCGAGTTCCTCGCCTTCACCGTGCTCGGCCATGTGTGCTTCGGCGCCGTCGTGGGCGTGGCCACCCGGAGGTACGCATGAGGCGGCGGCTCTTGCTCGTGGCGTTCGGCCTCGGGCTGTTCGGCTTCGGGGCCGTCGCCGGGGCCGCCCCGGCCGGGGCCGACGACTGCTCGTCCCAGGTCAAGAGCATCACGGACGTTCTGGACACGAGCGTGGTGCAGGACTGCCTGCGCACCGGGACGGTGTTCGGCGGTGTGCTCGGCGGGATCACCGCCGTCGCCGGCACGCTGGTGGCGGTGTCCGGGCTGCGCCGGCCCGACACCGACTCGTCCACCCAGCCGTGCGAGGGCCTCAAGCAGTGGGAGGCCCACCTCGCCGCCCTCCAAGCCAAGAAGCAGGAGCTCGAGACCCAGATCACCGAAGAGTTCCGGTCCAAGGCCAAGGTCACCCAGGAGCTGGCCTACACCTACCGCAACCTGAGCGACGCCACCTTCGCCGTGAACCGGATGTACAACCTCTCGGTCGTGGCCTTCGCAGCCGGCGTGGGGAGCGCGGTGACGAGCGTCGCCGGGTTCCTCAAGGCGGCGGGCACCCTCGCCTTCGCCGCCCCGGCCGAAGCGGCGGCGGTGGCGGCCCTGAAGAAGGAGGCGCTGATGGGCGCCGGCACCGTGGTCACCGGGGTGATGCCACCGACGAAGTCGTTCTCG
>JAKOVR010000001.1 GCA_029782025.1 Actinomycetes bacterium
GGGTCAGCGGCGACGCCGGATGGGCGGCTCCTCCTCCTGATCACAAGGATCGCCCCGCCCACCGTCCCGATCGCGAGCGCGGCCAGCCCGGCCCGCCAGGGTGGGTCGGGCTCGCCGGACGCTCCGTCCGTCAGGAAGGTCCCTTCGATCCCGGTGGCCGCGCCGCAGGCGTTGGAGGCCGCAGCCTGGACGCGGTACCGGACGGCCGGCAGGAGGGACGCCACTCGAACCCGGACGATCTGCGTCCCGGTCGTGTGCCCGTCGACCTCGGTGGCCGGGCCCGGCCAGGAACGGTCGTCGTCCGACCGGAGGCCGAAGCGGACGTTCGTGTGGGCGTCGGGACACCCTCGGAGGTCGATGACAGCGCCGAGGACGGCCGACGACCCGTCGACCGCCGAGGCGTCGACCCGGCTGACGACCGGGGCGCGGGCCGCCGGGTCCGTCGCCGGAGGCGCCGTGCTCGGAGGCGCTGGCGCCGTGGTGAACACGACATCGTCGATCTGTCCCGTGCTTCCGCAGGTGTCGGTCGCGGTGAGCCGGACGTGGTAGGTCGTCGCCGGGGTGAGTCCGCTCACCCGGACCGACACCGGCGTCGGACCGGTCGGGAAGACCCGCGGCGCGTACACGGTCTCGCCGTAGCGATCGGTCGGCCCGTACAGGAAGGCGGGCAGCTCACCGGACGGGCAGTCGGAGGGGAACACCGTGCCGTGGAGGACAGCGGAGGTCGGGCCGATGTCGGTGGCGGCGCCCGTGACCGTCGGGGGCGGCCGTGACGCCCCGGCCGGGGACGCGGTGAGCAGGAGGGCCATCGAGACGCCTGCCATCAGGGCGATCGGGCCGCGGCCGGGGTGCCCCGACCGGGTTCCCCGTCTCACCGGTCCGACTCGGTGATCGTGATCGACGAGATGGTCGTGTAGTCGCTGGGAGCGCCCGACGGGCTCCCGGTGGCGTTGATGGCGGCGATGGTGGTGTCCATGCCCTCGGTGACCCGACCGAAGATGGTGAACCGCGGCGCCAGCCCCTTGTTCTGCACCACGACCATGAAGAGGCTCCCGTTGGTGTTCGCCCCCTGGGTGTTCATGGCCACGACGCCAGGGGCGTAGGCCGACTTGTCCGAGGGGAGCTCGTCGGGGAACACGTAGCCCGGTCCCTGGCCGGACGGGCTCGGGAGGAGGCCACCCTGGACGACGTAGTCCTTGATGACGTGGTCGAAGAAGGACCCGTCGTAGTAGTGGTAGCGGGCCAGGACGACGAAGTTGTTCACGGCCGTCGGCGCCGCCCGCTGATCCAGCGTGATGGTGAAGTCGCCGCGAGAGGTCGACACCTTCGCCCGGTACACCTTCGAAGGGTCGATGCAGGTCTTCGGTGCCTTCGAGAAGCGTGTCACCGGGGTCGAGGACCCGTCGGGGGCGGGGCAGGGAGTGTCGGGCTGGGTCGCCACGGTGAGGGACGGGCCGGTGGTGGCCGCGGACGACCCGCCGCCGGCGCTCCCCCCGCCGCAGCTGGCGACGGCGGCCGACGCGGCGAAGCCAACGGCGAGGACGACCACGGACCGACGCACGGAACGGATGGGAGAGCGGTCTGGAACCACGGATCGGACGGTATTGACCCCCGCCGGCGCCGGGCCAGCCCCGACCACGGTTCCGGGCAACATGTTCCCCAGCGGTCGCCGGCGCGACACGCGCCGTTCACCTCCACGCCCGAGTACCGTCGCCTGGCGGTGCGAGCGTGGCACCGTGGACGCGGAGACCCCGGTGGCGAGCCCTCCCCGCCGGCCGCGCGTCGTCGTGGACGAACCGGCCCGCGTCGACCGCGTCTTCGACGCCGTGACCTTCTGGTCGGGCTTCTCCGTCCTGGTCCTGCTCTCGATCGTCGGCCTCTTCCTGCTCACGAGCAGCGGCGACTCGCTGGGTCAGACCGGCCTCTGGACGTTCCTCACCCGGGTGGAGTGGCGCACCGACGTCCAGCCGGCCCGCATCGGCGTACTGGGTCTGCTCGTCGGCACCGTGGTCGTCGCCGTGATCGCCGTCGTGCTCGCGGTACCCGTCGGTGTGCTGGCCGCCCTGTTCATCACCGACTACTCGTCGGCCCGCCTCCGTCGCGTGCTCATCGGGCTGGTCGACCTGCTGGCCGCCATCCCGAGCCTGCTCTTCGGGGTGTGGGGATTCGTGCTGCTCTCGAACCAGATGGTGCCGGTGTCCCGCTGGATCAGCGACCACTTCGGCTGGATCCCGTTCCTCGCCACGGAGCCCAACCGGGACCTGACCGGGTCGATGTTCATCGCCGGCGTCGTCGTCGGGATCATGGTCCTGCCCATCATCACCTCCGTCGCCCGGGAGGTCTTCTCCCAGGCGCCGCCAGGGGAGAAGGAAGCGGCCCTGGCGCTCGGCAGCACCCGCTGGGGAATGATCCGCACCGTCGTGCTCCCCTACGGGAAGGGTGGGATCGTCGGCGGCACCATGCTGGCGTTGGGGAGGGCGCTGGGGGAGACGATCGCCGTGGCGCTGCTGCTCCCGCAGGTCCCGCTCGTGTCCAAGAACATCCTCGAGTACGGCGGCGCCACCGTGTCGGGCTTCATCGCCACCCACTCCGGCGGCGATCCCTTCACCGTGTCGGGTCTGATGGCGGCCGGGCTCGTGCTCTTCATCATCACGCTCGGGACGAACATGATGGCGTCCGTCGTCGTGAGCCGGAGCCGGTCCGGCGTCGGGGTGGAGCTCTGATGGCCACCCAGCTGCGGGTCGAGCCGCGTGCATCCGGGCCCGACAGGCGGCCGCAGGGCGACGACCAACGCCAGCGGCCGCGGTCACGGACCCCGCGCCGACCCCGCGAGCTGACATCGACCGACCTCATCACGATGGCTGGCGCCGCCGGGACGGCGCTGTGCCTCAACTGGCTCGTCTTCGGTCGCCTCGGCGACGGCCAGGGGTGGTTCGCCCTCCTGGTGTCGACCTACCTGACCTTCCTCGCCTGCTTCTTCATCGCCACCGCCGACCGTTACGGCCGACTGGTCGCCACCGACCGCACGATCACCGTCGTGGTCGTCAGCGCCGGGGGCGTGGTCCTGGCCGCCCTGGCCTCGCTCGTCATCTTCATCCTCGTCCTCGGCCTGAAGGCCCTCCGCCCCGGCTTCTTCACCTCTGATCAGACCGGGATCACCCCGCTCTTGCCTTCCACCGAGGGGGGCGGGAGCCACGCCGTGGTCGGGACGCTCGAACAGACCGCCCTGTCGCTGGTGCTGTCGTTGCCCTTGAGCCTCGGCGCCGCCGTCTTCCTCAACGAGTCCCGGAGCCGGTGGCGCCGCCCCGTGCGGATCTTCGTCGACGCCATGAGCGGCCTGCCGTCGATCGTGTGCGGCCTGTTCATCTTCGCCGTGTTCATCCAACCCCACGCCAAGGACGCCGCCATCTTCGGCTTCAACGGGTTGATGGCCAGCCTGTCCCTGTCGCTCATCATGATCCCGACGATCACGCGCACCGTGGAGGTCGTCCTCCGTCTCGTGCCCGACGGGCTACGGGAGGCCAGCCTCGCCCTCGGTGCGTCGCGCGCCCGGACGGTGTGGTCCGTCGTCTTCCCCACGGCCCGAACGGGCATGACGACCGCCATCGTGCTGGGCATCGCCCGCTGCGTCGGCGAGACGGCGCCGCTGATCTACACCGCCTTCGGCTACGACCTGATGAACGCCAACCCGTTCAACGGGTCCCAGGAGGCCCTGCCCCTCTTCGTCTTCCGGAACGTGCAGAAGCCGGATCAGACCGCCATCGAGCGCGGGTTCGCCGGCGCGCTGGTGCTGATGGTGATCGTGCTCGCTCTCTTCGCCTTGGCCCGCTACCTCGGCCGCGATCGCACCCGCCGGGCGGCGCCGTCGCGCCGGTGGCGGCCCCGTGCCCCCCGCCCGACCCAGGAGGTCCGCCCGTGACGACCATCACCGTCGACCGTGCCCGCAGCAACGGCACCCATCCGTCCCCCACGCCGCGGTTGGTCGAGCTGATCGGCGGTCCGCCGCCGGGCGCGGCTGCGATCGAGGCCCGGGGCGCTTGCGCCTGGTTCGGCGACCGCCTGGTGCTCGAGTCCGTCGACCTGCTCATGCCGGCCGGGCAGGTCACGGCCCTGATCGGCCCGTCGGGATGCGGGAAGTCGACGTTCCTGCGCCTCCTCAACCGGATGCACGAACTCGTGCCCGGCGCTGCGCTCGACGGCGAGGTGCTGCTCGACGGGGAGGACGTCTACCGCCACGGTCGGCGGGCCCAGGAGGTGCGCACCCGCATCGGCATGGTCTTCCAGAAGCCGAACCCGTTCCCGGCCATGAGCATCCGCGACAACGTCCTGTCGGGCCTCAAGCTGGCCCAGATCAAGTGCCACGACAAGGACGGTCTCGTCGAGCAGTCCCTCGAACGGGCCGGTCTCTGGAAGGAGGTGCGAGACCGGTTGCACCAGCCCGGCGGGGCCCTGTCGGGCGGCCAGCAGCAGCGGCTCTGCATCGCCCGGTCGCTGGCGGTGCACCCGAACGTGCTCCTGATGGACGAGCCGTGCTCGGCTCTCGACCCGACCTCGACCCGGCGGATCGAGGAGACCATCGGCGAGCTCCGCCACCAGGTCACCATCGTCATCGTGACCCACAACATGCAGCAGGCCCAGCGCGTGAGCGATCACTGCGCCTTCTTCCTGGCCGAGGAGAACGAGCCCGGGCGGGTCATCGAGCATGCGACCACCACGAAGATGTTCTCGACGCCCGACGATCGGCGGACGCTGAACTACGTCGAGGGACGGTTCGGGTGAGCGCCCGTCACCGCCTCGCCCGGGCGGTCGCATCGCTCACCGCCCTCCTCGTGATCGCCGCGCCGGCACTCGTCGCCGCCGCGACGCCGGCTTCGGCGGCCCCGGCCCGCATCAACGGGTCCGGTTCCTCCTACGTCGGGTTGGCGATGCAGCTGTGGGTGTCGGAGGGGCAGGTCCAGGGCCTCCCCGTCAACTACCTCTCGACCAGCTCGCCCCAGGGCCTGCAGCAGTTCGCGTCCTCGACCGTCGACTTCGCCGGCACCGAGGCCGAGTTCAGCGCCCTCGGTGTGGCCGGCGGGGAGGGCGAGCGGGGCTACCAGTACGTGCCCGACGTCGCCGGCGCGGTGGCCGTCATGTACAACGTCAAGGACAAGGCCGGCAACAAGGTCGACACGCTGCGTTTGTCCCGGCGCACCATCGCCCGGATCTTCATGGGCGACATCGCCAAGTGGAGCGACGACGCGATCACCGCCGACAACGGCGGGCTCCAGCTCCCCGACCAGCCCATCACCGTCGTGTACCGGGCCGGTCAGTCGGGCACGACCGGGCTCTTCTACGACTTCGTCCAGAAGACGGCCCCGGAGATCTTCGGCCCGTGGGCGGCCCGGAACCAGCTGCCGACCGGCGCCCGCATCATCACCCTCGACGGAGCGCCCGGGTTCGCGCCCAACACCCGGGCCTACAACGGCTCGGACCAGATCGCCCAGGGCATCGCCGGCTCCAATGGTCTGTGGTCGATCGGGTACGACGAGTTCGGCTACGCCAAGACCTACAAGGTGTCGTCGGCCTGGGTGCAGAACCAGGCCGGCCAGTGGGTCAAGCCCTACGCCGCCAACATCACGGCGGCCTTGACCAAGGCCCGCCTCGCCCAGGACCTCAGCCAGGACCTGACCGACGTCTACACCAATCCCGATCCGCTGACCTACCCCATCTCCGCCTACAGCTACATCGTCACGCAATGCGCACCCGACCCGGCCCGGCCGACCTGCAAGGGCAAGTACACGAACCCGGGCGTGGCCGAGACGCTCACCAAGTGGCTGCGGTACATCGCCTGCGAAGGGCAGGTGAACATGGCCAAGATCGGCTACGCGCCCTTGCCGACCAACCTCTCGCAGGAAGTCGCCAATGCCATCGGGCGCATGAACGGCGTCGCTCCCGAGCAACTCAACGCCCAGAACTGCGCCAACCCGAGGTTCACCGGCGGCGGCATCGACCCGCCTCCGACCGCTCCCCCGATCCGGGGTGGCGGTGGTGGCACGGGGTCCGGCGGGGGCACTGGCGGCACGAAGAAGCCGACCGGGGCGGCCGCGGGAACGTCGGGCGCCGTCGGCTCCGCGAGCGGCACCGCCAGCGCCACCGGCGCCGGGGCGGCGACGGCGGCCGAGGGGAGCACCCCGGAGGCCGGGACAGGGGGTGAGCTCGCCGCCACCGACGAGACGCTGCCCGGCGACGGGAGCGGCACGGCCGAGGGCGCCGGCTCCGTGGCCGGGGCGGGGACGCCCGCGGCAGCGCGGTCGGCCGGCGGCAGCGCGGTGTGGCGGGATCCCGAGCCGGTGGCCTACGACCGCCCGGGACCGGCACCGCTGACGGGGGCCGCGGTGGTGGTGCTCGTCGCCCTGATGGTCGGGCCCACCGCGTTCGGCGCGATCCGGTCCCGCCGAACCGCCCGGTGACCGGGGTGCACGACGCCGAGCCTTGCCCCGGCGTTCCATGTCACCCCGGGATGTCTTCCTCCCCTGTTGGACTGCGCTTCACCTCGATGTCGCTTCGGGCCGAGAGCCAGTTCACGTCGGGATGAGAGAAAGGGAACCGTTGGATCGGGTCCGTGGCACGGTCCAACGCACCGAACCACCTCCGCCACGACACGCGGTGACCGCCGACTCCCCGGTCGCCACCGCCAACCGAAAGGACCCAACAGACGTGAAGAGTTCCCTCCTCAAGCGGGGCGTCCGGGCCAGTGCGTGCCTCGGCCTCGCCTCCGGCTTCGCCGCCACGGCGGCGCTGACGACCGCGCCGGCGGCGCACGCCGTCGTGCCGGCCGGTCAGGTGGTCATCTCCGCCGGTGGTTCGGACACCACCGAGAAGGTCATGACCGCCATCCTCACCGGTACCACCACCGTGTCGGGCACCACCGTCAACCTCTACAACATCCCGTCCCAACCGGGCATCACCGGTCCGGCCACCTACACCGTGCCCGGTGACGCGACCGGCTGCGTCCAGGATGTCGGGTGGAAGGCGAGCCTCGGTGCCGGCGAGGCGCCCCCGGCGTTCCAGGTGGCTCCCAACGGGTCCAGCGCCGGCCGCAACTACCTGGCCACCGAGCAGACAGCGGCCGCCGGGCAGCAGGGCTGCATCGACGTCGCCCGCTCGTCGGGCACCCCCCGCACCTCGACCACCGGCGACAAGCTGACCTTCGAGTACTACGCCTTCGCCATGGATGCCGTGAGCTGGGGCAGCCCGAGCCTCTCGGCTCCGTCCACGATGACCAAGCAGCAGCTGAAGGACATCTACGCCTGCAACATCACCGACTGGGGCCAGCTGCCCGGCGGTGGGTCGGGCCCGATCCAGCGGTACCTGCCCCAGTCGGGATCCGGCACCCGCGCCTTCTTCATCTCGGACATGCTCGACAACATCAGCATCCCGGCGTCGGCGGCCAACTGCCCCGCCATCCCCACCACCACCGACACCGGTGGGGTGATCGAGGAGAACAGCGGCAACGCGATCCGGGCCAACGATTACCAGTCCGCGATCCTGCCCTACTCGGCCGGCCAGTGGGTGTTCCAGGCCAACAACAAGGTCAACCCCACCATCGACCTCCGCAACGGCACCAAGCTCGGCGGCATCACCGACACCGTGTTCCCCACTGCCGCCACCCTCAACGGCAACCCCGTGGCCTGGAGCCCGTCCGACAGCGCCTTCCAGCTCAACACCGGTCCGTCGGCCAGCAACGTCGTCAACGAGGGCAACGTCAAGGCCGTGAGCGCCAGCATCGCCTACCCCGGGATCCGCTACGTCTACAACGTCGTTGACACCGCTTCGCCCAGCTACACCCAGGCGGTGGGCGTCGTCGGCTTCAACAACGTCGGTGGCGGCACCAAGAGCTCGCTCTGCAGCAACGGCAAGCTCAGCCCGATCCTCAGCTTCGGTTTCGGCCCGCTGTCGACGTCCGGCAACCCGACCCAGCAGGGCAGCGGTGGCGGCGCCACCAACGTGGCCGGCTCCACCTGCCGCCAGCTGAAGGTGCTCTCGTAAGCACCCCGAGTGTCGCCGGTCCTCATTCGAGGCCCGGAGGCAAGCCGTTGGTGTGGGAGCCGGTTTGGACCCCCGCTCCCACACCAACAGCACTCGCTTCAGCTCCCAGTATCGCGCCGGGAGCGAAGCGGGACCCCACCAACCCGAACCCTTCACTCGCAGTTCCCCTCTCGCTTCAAAGGAGCACCCTGTGTTCAAGAACCCCCTCGGTGAACGGTCCCGTGCCGTCACCGCCGCGGGCCTGGTCTCGGCGCTGCTCGGCACCGCCGGGCTCCCGTTGCTGGCCCACCAGGCCGGCGCCGACACCGTGCTCGACAACACCCAGGTGGCGTCGATCACGGCCGGCAACGGCACCGTGCAGGGCAACACCGCCCTGCACGGCCTCAGCAGCCCGAGCAACGGCGTCTCCACCGCCACCATCACCGTGACCGCCAACGCCGGTAGCAACGTCTACGGCGTGGATGCCCGCATCTGCGAGCCGGGTGCCGACCTCCAGTTCTCCGCCGACCTCAACCCGACCCAGACGGGCCACTGTGCCCCGACGGCCCTGGGTGCCGGCGGCAGCGCGCTGGTGTCGGTCGCCACGGCCCCGCCGAACCTGACGGCCACCCTCTCGTTCAACATCGTGCCCGGCTCCTCCACCTGGACCGACTCCGGCGGCACGACCCACACGATCACGTGCGACTACACCACCAACGCCACCCCATGTGGCCTGTGGCTGCGGATCGCCGTGCCGGCCGGCCAGAACAACGGGACGGAGTTCAAGCACTACGACCTGACCTTCGCCGGTCCGGCTGGTGCGCCGACCGCCCTCGCGGGCACCCCTGGCGACACCACCGCCAACCTGACCTGGACCCCGCCGTCGAACACCGGCGACGCGCCGATCGACTACTACGTCGTCACGCCGTCGATCGCCGGTGTGCCGCAGGCGCCGATCAACACGCCCAACGCCAACAACAGCTTCAACGTCACCGGCCTGACGAACTTCACCGCCTACACCTTCGACGTCCAGGCTCACAACGCCTCGGGCTTCGTGGGTACGGCGGCGACGTCCGGCACGGTGACGCCGGCTCCGCCCGCCCCCGGCGGTGTGACGGCGTCCGCCGCCAACGCCCAGGCCACGGTGACGTGGTCGCCGGTGTCGGGCACCACGCCCACCCGCTACCGGGTGACCCCCTACGTGGGCGGGCTGGCCCAGGCTGGCCTCATCGGCTTCACCGTCAACGGCACCACGACGACCCTGCTCGTGACCGGCCTCACCAACGGCACCACCTACACCTTCACGGTGGCGGCCGAGTACCCCGGCCCGAACTACAGCCAGGACTCGGCCCCCTCGCCGGCCGTGACCCCGAGCAACATCTACGTGCAGCAGACCATCATCGCCACCCGCCCGCAGGGCGCCCTCACCCTCACCGAGGCGGGCAACACGGTGACGATGCCGGCGGCCACCCTCAACGCCAACGGCACCCTGTACCTCACGTCGGCGCCGCTCAACACGGTCACCCTCACCGACACCCGTGACACCAACCCCGGCTGGAACGTCAACGCCCAGGTCTCGAGCTTCGTCTCGGGTCTGAACTCCTTCCCCAGCACCAACCTCGGCTGGGTCCCGGCCCTCGGGAGCGCCGCTCCCACCCAGACCGTGACCATGGGCGGCACCGTCGCCCCCGGCACCAACCCCGGCCTGTCGGCCTCCACGCCCTTCGCCTCCGCTCCGGCGGGTGCGGGTCTGGGTGTGGCGACCTTCGACGCCACCCTCAACCTCCAGATCCCCGTGGCGACCCCGTCGGGCACCTACAGCGCCACGATGACCATCACGGCGGTCTGATCCCCCTGGTGCTCCGGCACCCCCCCCACATACAGACGGAGTACCCAGGCCACACAACCGGGGTGGAGCGGCGTGACGCCGCTCCACCCCAGGCCTGTTCTCCGGCCGAACCACCGATGAAGCATCCCCCCTCTCCTCCCCGACGCTCTCCCGCCTTCGCCGTCGCCCTCGCCGTGGCCCTCGCCGTGGCCGCGCTGGTCGGCCCCGGGACCGTGGCCCACGCGCAGGCGCCCGGGTCGACCCCACCGTCGAGCGCCGCCGTCGCCCCTCCCACCACGGCCGGCCAGCCCGCCGGGCAGCAGGCCACCGTGGCGCCCGGCGCCGCCTCCTGGTCGCTCACCCCGAGCGGCGACAATCCCGAGGAGCCCGGCTCCCGCCCCGATCTCTCCTACGACCTCGCTCCCGGCAGCCGCATCGACGATTCGGTCACGGTGTGGAACTCCGGCGCCGAGCCGTTGAACGTCCGGGTGTACGCCACCGATGCGTTCACCACCACCACCGGAGGGTTCGACCTCCTGCCCGGGGCCACCCGACCCACCGACGTCGGCTCCTGGGTCACCGTCGACACCCCCGCGTTCACCCTCCCGCCCAACACCCACGCCCGGCTCGACATCCACATCGCCGTCCCGGCGGACGCCGCGCCCGGCGACCACAGCGGCGGCGTCGTGGCCTCGGTCACGTCGCCGGCCAAGGACGATCGGGGCAACGCCGTCGTCGTCGACAAGCGCGTGGGTTCCCGCCTGTACGTCCGGGTCGCCGGGCCGATCTCGCCGTTGCTCGTGGTCGACCAGATCGACGCCCGGTACCGCGGCAGCGCCAACCCCTTCGGATCGGGCGAGCTCGAGGTGACCTACACGGTCAAGAACGCCGGGAACGTGCGTCTGGGGGCCCGCCAGCGTCTCCGCGTGGCCGGGGTGGCCGGTCTCGGCGAGCAGGTCCGCGATCCCTCGGAGCTCGGCGAGATCCTGCCCGGGGCGGCGGTCACCCGCACGGAGACCTTCACGGGCGTGTGGCCTGCCCTCTTGACCTCGGCCGATCTGTCCGTCACGCCGTTCTCGGCCAAGGCCAAGCTCCCTGCGGAGCCCGCGCCCTTCACCCGGTCGGCCAGCACCTGGACCATGCCCTGGCCCCTCGTCGCGCTCGTGCTGCTGATCGCGCTGGTGCTTCGCTTCGCCGCCCGCCGTCGGCAGGCCGACGGCACCTCGACCGCGGCCGGGCCGGGACCGGTCGACGGTCCGGACGGCCTCGACGACCAGGCAGCCACACCGGCGCTGCCGGTGCCATGACCTCCCGATCGGGTCGATGGGCTCGGCCGGTCCTGCTCCTCCTCGCCGTGGGGCTCGGTGCCGCCGCGTGGGCACCGGCGGCCTTCGGGCAGGGCGGCGTCCCGGTCGGTGGCACGACCGGCGGCACGCAGGCGCCGCCCACGCTGCAGCTCGTCCTGGACCGCGTCGGCGCCGGCGATCGCCTCACCGCGCTGCTCCACGGCTGGCCGATCGGAACCGTCCGGGTGGAGGTGTGCGGCAACCGCGCCCTTCGCGGGTCGGTCGACTGCGACGTGACCAGGGCCGCCGCGGTCGCCGTGGGGCCCTCGAGCGCGGCCAACGCCACCGTGGCCGCGACCGCGCCGGTGGCATGCCCGTGCGTGGTGCGGGCCACGGCGCTCACCGGCGCGACCGCCATCGCGCCGGTGGAGATCGCCGGACTCGATGCGCCGGCCGTCCCGTCCCTCGACCGATCGGCGCCGTCGGTTCCCCCTGCCGGCGTGCTCACCGTCCGGGCACGCGTCGACACCGCCGGCACCGGCCCAGCCCTGGGCCAGCCCCAGCGCGTCCGGCTCCTGCTCTCGCTGCGCAACGACAGTTCGGCGACGGTGCGCGATCTCCGGGCGACGATCGCCGTCGGGCGCAGCGTGGCCTCGGGATCGCCGGTCCCGCCGCCCGACTTGGACCCCCTCGCACCGGGCGAGGAACGGACCTACGCCCTCCCGGTCGACGTTGCCGGCCCGGCCCTCGGCACCTTCGCCGTCTTCGGGGAGATCCACGGGTTGACCGCACCCGTACCCTTCACCGCCTCCTTCGATCTGCCGGCACCGGTCGGCACCATCGTCGTGGTGGGGGCGGCCCTGCCCGTCGTCATCGCTCTTGGACGTCGGCGCCGACAGCGCCGTCGGTTCCTCATCGCCGCCCTCGACGGCGCCGTCGTCCCGGCCGGTGACCATGCCGGTGACCATGCCGGGACCGATCCCACGCCCCCGCCCGCCCCCACCCCCGTCCTCGTGGAGTCCTCGTGAACCGTCTCGCCCAGCACCGCACCGCGCTCACCGTCGCCGCCGCGGCCCTCCTTGCTGTCGTGTCCTTCGGCTGCTCGTCGGGCAACAGCGCCGACCAGACGAACACCACCGCCGGCCGGTCGGCGGGCGCCCCATCGGCCGCCGGGCCGTTGGGCTCCTCCCCGGCGGCCACGTCGGGCACCGCGGGCGGCAGCACGCCCGGGGGGACCGCCAGCGGGGCGGGGGACCCGACCAGCACCACCGCCCCGGCCGGTCCGACCGCGGCGCCCGGGCCGACACCGCCAGGGCCGACCGTGACGTTCCCGACCTCGACCACGAACCCGATCCAGGTGCGGACCTCCAACACCAGCGGGGTCCGCAGTGGTGACACCATCACCATCCACGCCGAGGCGCCCCCCGGGTCCAAGCTCTACGGCGTGAAGGTCCGCCTGTGCGCCGGCGACGCCGAGATCGCCTACGACGCCGACCTGAACCCCACCCAGACCGGCCTCTGCGTGCTGCACCCGCTCGCCCCGGGCACCGACACCCTGAAGGACCTCCCCGTCGGCCCGCCGAACCAGTCGATCGACGTCACGTTCAAGGTCGGAGCCGGGGTCGACTCGTACAACCGCCAGGACGGCACGCCGGTCAACATCCGGTGCGACGCCGCCCACCCGTGCCAGCTGGCGGTGAAGCTCCAGTTCCCGGGCGGGTTCGGGTTCAAGACGTATCGCCTCGAGTACGCCTGACCGGGCGTCGTCCGTGCTCGACCGGCGTTTGTTCACCCAGAGTTACCTCGACGTTCCCTGACCGGACAGTCGGTGCTCACCCCCACCGGGGATGCTGGCGGCGACCGGCCTCCCGGCGTCCCCGCCGGCCGTCCCCCTGGAGTAGCGAGTCCGATGCACCCCTCCGCCGCCCGCCGTCGCTTCCCGGCTGCGCTCTGGTTGACCCTCCTCGTCGTGTCGCTCCTCAGCGGACTGCTGACGGGCACCGCCAACGCCGAGACGGCGCCCCCGCTCCCGGTGACCGTGACCGCCACCGGGCTCACCAACGCGGTCGATGGCTCGACGGTGCACATCCACGTGGATGCCCAGTCGCCCCCGAACCCGTCGCCGTCGCAGATCTTCGGCGTCGAGGCCCGCATCTGCCCGACCGCCAACGTCATCGACTACGCCGCCGACTTCAACCCGAGCCAGCTCGGCAAGTGCGCCAAGACGCCGCTGTCGGTGAACTCCGACGCGCTCACCTCGGTGGCGACGGCACCGCCGAACGCCACTGCCGATCTCGACTTCCGCGTGGGCATCGGCACGCAGACCTTCGACACCAGCTTCGCCGGGACGGTCACGATCACGTGCGGCCCGGCCAACCCGTGCAAGGTCGTCGTGAAGCTCCAGGTGCCGGGCGCCGTCATGTTCACGTCGTTCCCGATCGGGTACGCCGGCGCACCGACCGGTGACTGGTTCCACCCGCTGTCGACACCCACGCGGATCCTCGACTCGCGGCCGCCGCCGGAATCGGTGGGCGGGTTCAGCACGCCGTGGGGGCCCGGCACGACCCGTGACGTGGTCGTGCGGGGCGGCGCCACCACGGTGCCGGCGTCGGCCGACGCCGTGGTGCTCAACGCCACCGTCACCGGCACCTCGGCCTACAGCTTCCTCACCGTCTGGCCCAAGGGCGACACCCAGCCGACGGCGTCGAACCTGAACTGGAAGCCCGGCCAGACGATCCCCAACGCCGTCACCGTCAAGGTCGGCACCAGCAACTCGGTCAGCGTCTTCAACAACAGCGGCAACGCCAACGTGATCTTCGACGTGGTCGGCTACTACGACACCAACAGCGGTGACGGCTACACGTCGCTCACCCCGACCCGCATCCTCGACTCGCGGCCGCCGCCGGAATCGGTCGGTGGGTTCACCACCCCGTGGGGTGTCGGCACGACCCGCAACGTCACGGTCGCCGGCGGGGCGACACCGGTGCCGGCCGATGCCGATGCCGTCGTGCTCAACGCCACCGTCACGGGCCCGTCGGCCGAGTCATTCCTCACGATCTGGCCCGCCGGCGCATCCAAGCCCACGGCCTCGAGCCTGAACTTCATCGCCGGCCAGACGATCCCCAACGCCGTCACGGTGAAGGTCGGGGCGGGCGGACAGGTGAGCGTGTTCAACAACTCGGGCAACGTGAACGTGATCTTCGACGTGGTCGGCTACTTCAAGGCTTCGACCGGCGACGCCTTCCATCCCCTCAGCCCGTCCCGCATCCTCGACTCCCGGCCGGCGCCGGAGAACGTCGGCACGGCGCCCACGCCCTGGACCGCCGGAGCACCGGGGATCCGCCACGTCGCCGTCACCGGGAGCTCGCCCTTCCCGGTGCCGTCCACGGCCACCGCGGTCTTGACCAACGTGACCGTCACCTCCACGTCGAACTACTCCTTCCTCACGGTGTGGCCCACCGGCGACACCCAGCCCACCGCCTCCTCGCTCAACTGGGCGCCGGGCGACACCATCGCCAACGCCGTCACGGCCAAGGTCGGCAGCGGCGGCACCGTCGACATCTTCAACAACTCCGGCACGGTGAACGTGATCGCCGATGTCGCCGGCTACTACGGGCCGTGACCCCGGCGACGCCAGCGATCCACCGGGGCACGTCGTGACCGACACCCGACGGGGCTCCCGCCGGCTGGCGTTGGCCGGCCTGGCCTGCCTTCTCCTCGGCCTGCTCGTCGGGTTCGACCCGGCGACGGCGCCCCCCGCCGCGGCCGGATCGACCGTGCCCCGGCGGCCCCTGACCACCGTCAGCCGGTCGGGCGTCACGGTGACGGCCACGCCGACGGCGCAGCTGTCCGACGGCCAGGCCGTGGCCATCACGGTCAAGGCCGACGCCGGCGTCCTCGTCAACACGGCCGAAGCGCACTACTGCCGGCCGGGCGTCGCGTACCAGACCAGCACCGATCCTCGTCCCGCGATCGACTTCAAGCTCGGCGGGGCCAACTGCCCGCTGATCCCCGTGTCGTCGTCGAGCGACACGATCGCCATCGACGCCGCCACTTCGATCTACGCCAACACCCCCGAAGGCGAGACCTTCCTGTTCCGGGCCGGGTACGGGCGGGCCGAGTGGCAGTACGACGGGCAGCCTCGCTCCCTCGACTGCGACGCCGATCACCCGTGTGCGATCGTCGTCGAGCTGCTCATCGGTACCACGACCCCGGTGTGGACGCCCTTCGTCATCGAGGTGACGCTCCGCAACGACGACCCGATCAAGGCGTGCGGTGGCGTGGCCAAGGACGCACTGCAATCGGGCGGGTCGGACCGGATGAACGACGCCTGGGTCAACTGGACGCTGGCTGCCTGCCGCCGCCCGGGTTCGGCCGGAGCGCCGAGCCGGGCCACCTTCACCGGTGAGGCGACCTCGGCCTCGTCCTTCGCCACCGGTGCCGCCGACTTGACCTACGCCGCCGCCGGGTACGACGACGACGTGGCCCTCGTGTCTCCCGACGTGGTCCCCGCGGCGGATCGTCGGGCGATGGTGCCCGTGCCGGTCGCGCTCAACGCCGCGGTGCTCGCCGTCGGCAATGGCTACCTGAGCCAGAGCGGGCGCAAGGTGCCCTACTCGGATCTCAAGCTGACCCTCACCGAGGTGGCGGCCCTCCTCAGCGGCGGCACCTACGGCATCACGCCGTACGTGCCGGCGATCCTCGCCCGCAACCCCGAGCTGGCCGGCGACGGGATGTTCCAGACGAGCAACACGTTCCAGGTGGCGGCGTCGTCGCTCGGTGACACCCCGAACTGGCTCTTGACCAACCACGAAGCGACGTTGCGCCCCGACGACTGGAAGGTGCCGAATCAGCCCGGGCCCTTCGGTGCCGAGGCCGGCCTCCCGCGGGGCCGCGACAACGACTTCGCCACCGCCATCCCGGCCTACCAGAACGCGCTGAGCCTGTTCACCGGCCGGCTGACGTTGCAGCGCCAGATCAGCGGGCTGAACGTCTTCGGCGGCGTGTGGGTGTTCACGGACCTGGCCACGGCGCGTGCCTTCGGCATGACCCCGGTGAAGATCGAGAACGCCAACGGGCAGTTCGTGGGCCCGACGACCGAGTCGCTGCTGGCCGCGGTGCCGACCATGAAGAAGGGCAAGGGCGGCACGTGGCTCCCCGTTCCGTCGGCGACCGCGACGGGCACGGTCCAGCCCTACCCGCTCACCATGGTCGAGTACGCCCTCGCCCCGGCCGAGCCGCTCTACAACGAGGACTGCACCCTGCGCACCGACGCCAACGCCCTCTTGAAGGACTGGCTCACCTTCATCACCACCTCGGGGCAGGCCGAGCTGCCGACCGGCTTCGAGCCCCTCCCGCCAGCGTTGCGGGCCGAGGCGGCGGCCGCCATCCCGAAGGTGGGCGCATCGCCGATCAGCGGGACCTGCAAGGACGGCCCGACCACCACGACCACCGAACCGACGTCGACCACGACCACCGAGCCGCCGCCGACCACCCTGGCCGAGACACCGGTGTACAGCGGCTACGAAGGGGCCGGGTCCGGGAGCGGCGCGTCCGCTTCGGGCTCGGATTCGAGCGGTGTCGTCCCGGTCGCCGGCACGGGGTCGGGTGGCGGCGCGCCGCTCGCCAACACGCCGGTGGCCACCGCCCGCACGACGGCGACGGCCCGGGCCGGGACGACCACGACCGCGCTGGCGGCCGTGCCTGTGGCGCCGGCCGCGTTCCGTCCCCCGGACTATGCCGGCGCCCGGGGTGGCTCCGTGGCCGGCGGGCTCTTCGGCCTCATCGGCATCGTGCTGCTCGGATCGGCGGCGGCGATGAACGCCAGCGGCGGCCGCCGGTTCGCGCTCGACGCGGGGAACCTGCGATGACGACCCTGACGCCGGTCCAACGTCACGCCGCCCGTCGCGCGGTGGACGCCGAGGCCGAAGCCGAGGCCGACGTCGAGGTGGTGCCCGAGTCCGAGGTCGGGGTGGTGGCCACGCGCCGACCGGTCACGGCGCGGATGCTCCTGTGGACCCTCGCCTGGGTGCTCACCCTGGTGCTGGTGCTGTACGACGTCGAGCCGCTGTTCCAGCAGCGGGCCCAGCACGACCTGTTCGACCAGTTCAAGGTGGAGCTCACCAATGCGTCGAACCAGGCGCAGAGCTTCTCGGGGATCGTGGCCCCGACCAAGGCGGTCGAGCCGGGCCAGCCGGTGGGCCTGATCGAGATCGGGCGGATCCAGCTCCAGCAGGTCGTGGTCGAAGGGGCGACGCCCGCAGCCACCGCCGCCGGTCCGGGGCACGTGGCTGGCACAGCCGGGCTCGGGCAGCCCGGCAACAGCGTGGTCGTCGGTCGGCGCACCGCCTTCGGGGGGCCGTTCAGCGAGCTCCACGACCTCCGCGTCGGCGACGGCATCCTGGTCACCACCACACAGGGCCAGGTCGTGTATGCGGTGACCTCGGTGCGGAGCCAAACCATCACGACGCCCGACCCGTCCGCCGCGGCCGCCGGGCGGGGAGGCACGGCCAGCTCGGCCGACGAGGGTGAGGTCGTCGATCCCTTCGCCGGGGCCGAGGTGCCCATCGACGTCCTCTACGGCGCCTCGCCCGACGATCGCCTGACGCTGGTGACCTCGGCCGTCGCCAACCCGCTGAACTCCTCCGACGCCACGGTCGTCACGGCCCGTATGGTGGGCCGGCCCTTCCCGCCCACCCCCCAGAACGGCCGCCTCGACAGCACCAGCGGGTTGCGGGCCGAGCCCGGCGCCCTGCCCGGCCTGCTCCTGGTCGCCGGCCTCTACGCCGCCACGCTCCTGGCCGCCGTGGTCCTGTACCGGCGGGTCACGGGTCGGGTGGCGTACCTCTTGTCGGCCGCGCCCATCGTCGCCGTCACGATCCTCCTGGCCGAGGCGCTCAGCCGGCTCCTCGCGGCCTGGGCCTGACCGGTGCGGCCGGCCGGACTGTCCACGCCGGCCGGACTGACCGCCCGCCGTGGACGGCGAGACCGCCCGCCGTGGACGGCGGGGGCGCTGCGAGATCAGAGGAACTCGAGCCGGGCCAGCCACAGCCCCGGGGCGTCGATCTCGTTCGGGGTGGGGAGGGCCTCGGGCACCGACCAGAGCCGGTTCAGGGCGTCGAGACCGTCGCGCTCGACCACACCCTCGGCGAAGCGGGTGCCGCGGTCGAACTGGGCCTGGGAAAGGTCGAGGCCGAGGAACTGCTCCACCGCCCGGGTGGCGTCGTCGGCCTCGACCCGGCGCCGGCGGAGGGCCTCGGTGGTCTGGCGGTAGCTGCCGATGAGCTGCTCGCCGATGTGGTCGAGGAGGACGTCGACGTACCCCTCGACGGCGGCCACGAGGGCGTGGAGCCTGGGTCGGATCTCGCGCTGGTGGTCGGACTCGATGAGCGACAGCATCTGCTCGGGGCTGCCGAGTTGGCGCTGGATGGCGGACAGCGGATCGCCGGTGTCGTCGAGGCCGGGGAGCTCGAACCCGGAGAGCAGCTCCTCGACGTCGCCGCTGGCCTGGAACGACGACACGTAGTCGAAGAGGAGGCGGTCCATCTCGTCCCGGACATGGGGCACGCCGAGGACGGCGTGGTGGAGGAGCTGGTCGAGGCTGAGCCAGAGGATGAGGTCGTCCTCGGTGATGCTCCAGTCGCGGGCGAAGGTGGTGGCGTTGTCGAGGACGAGCAGCACGTCGGCGCCGGCCGGCCGGGGGACGGGCAGGTCGTAGCTGCCGAAGGACCGCTTGGCCAGGTGGCCGACCATCGAGCCGACGGAGAAGGCCAGCATCATCGGTTGCATGGCCTGGAGCATCGGGACCAGCCACCCCATCGGATCGCCGGCGAGGTCGTCGTCGGCCGCGGCGTCGGCGGGCGCGGCGAGGCCGGCCCGCAGCCGGTCGAAGAGCACGGCGTACTCGTCGAGGGTGGTGAGGGCGAACTGCGTGCGGGTGCAGGGCAGCAGGCGGGTGGTGACGTCGAGACCCGTGGCGTCGGCCACGCGCAGCTCGGCCACCCGGGCCAGCTGCTCCACCTTCATGCGGGTGAGCGGGTCGACGTTGGGCTCCACCGCGCCGTCGGTGGCCACCTGCACGGCGAAGGCCCGCGCCTGGGCCGACGGGTCGGCGGACTGCTGGCGCATCATGCGCAGCATGTCGCCGAACGGGGGCGGCACGTGGCGGAAGGGGTCGTCGCCGGCGGGATCGCTCACACCGGCATGCTACGACCACCGCCGCGGGGCGCGTCCCGCGGCGCCGGTGGTGAGGGGTCACACCCGGGCCTTGGGAGGCGCCGGTCCCCGCGGGCAATGATGGGGCCGTGTCCGCGCCCGTCCTCGAGCAGCTGTCCCGCCTCGGTGCCGCCGAGGGTGTGACCGTGCTCGCCGGCGAACCGTTCCCCGGCCCGGGGGCCGGGATCGACGGGCTCGGCCGGTGGATCGATCCGGCCGCCGTGCGCCGGGCGCTGGCCCAGCTCGACGACGCGACGACCCACGTGGTGCTGGTGTCGAGCGCGATGGTCTACGGGGCGTGGCCCAACAACCCGGTGCCGCTCACGGAAGAGGCGGTGCTCCGGCCCGAGCCGGGCAACGGCCTGGCCGTGGCCTGCGGCGAGGCCGAACGGCTGGTGGCTCGATGGCGCGACGACCGGCCCGGTCGCAGCGTCACCGTCCTGCGCCCGGCGCTGGTGGTCCACGAGGGGCAGGGGGGATGGCTGGCCCGCTCGCCGTGGGGCGGCCGGGGCCCGGCCCTCGTCGACCCCGAACCGCCCGTCCAGTTCCTGCACCTCGACGACCTGGTGACCGCCATCGACCTCGCCGTCGCCACCCGCCACGACGGCGTGCTCAACGTCGCCCCCGAAGGGTGGCTCCGGGCCGAGGACCAGCGGGCGCTCGCCGGCCCCGCCCCCCGCCTGGCCCTGCCCGCGCCCCTGGCCCGGCGCGTCCGGCGGCTGCAGTGGGATGCCGGGCCGCTGGTGCCCTTCGAGGGTGTGGTGCCCTACCTGTGCCACCCGTGGGTGGTGGCCAGCGACGCCCTCCGGGCCCTCGGGTGGCGGCCGCAGTGGACCAACGAGGAGGCCTTCGTGGCCGCCAGCCCCGCCGGCCCGCTCACCGGCATGAACCCCAAGCGCCGCCAGATGGTGGCCCTCGGCGGTGCCGCCGCCCTCATCGCCGCCGCCTTGGCCGGGGTGGTCGTCGCCCTCCGCCGCGCCGACCGCGCCTGAATCCTTTGGGTGCGTAAGGGTGCGCTATGCGCGCCCTTACGCACCCAAAGGACCTGTGGCCGAGGACGATGGCTGGGGGCCGAGGCTGGCTACTTGCCGGGGGTGGGGCGCTCGCCGAGGGTGACGATGGCGGGGTCGGGTTCGACCTGGCCGCCGCGCAGGTACCAGACCGACACCGTGTCGCCCGGCCGGTGCTTGCGCAGCGCCACCACCAGGTCGTCCCACGAGGTGACCGGGTCGTCCTGCAGCCGCACCACGATGTCGCCGACCCGCAGCGACGACGGCCCGACGGTGGCCGGGCTGTTGTCGGCGACGTCGGTGAGCACCAGCCCGCCAGCGATGTCGAGGCGCGACGCCTCGGCGGCCGGCAACGCCTCGCCCACCGCCCCGAGGTAGGCGTGCTCCACCTTCCCGCCGGGCCGGATCAGCGAGTCGGCCACCTGCCGGGCATAGTCGATCGGGGTGGCGAAGCGCACCACCAGCTCCTCGTTGCTGCCGCGGCCCTTCACCGTCTGCACCGTGGCCAGGGCCAGATCGGTGGTCTTGCGGGCCCGGTAGCCGCGGCTGGTGATCACCCCGACCACCGCGCCGCTGCTGTCGATCAGCGGGGCGCCCGTGGCGCTCCCGGTGAGGCGGAGGTTGGTCTGGAACATGTCGTAGAGCGTGGCCACGTTGGGGTTGTCGCTCTCCACTCGCCGGCCGAGGGCGTTGACCACCCCCACCGGGATGGAGGGCCCGCTGCGGTCGCCAGGCGACGGGTCGATGGCGATCACCGGCTCGCCGAGCTGCACGCCCGACGACCGGCCGAGGACCGCGACCGGCAGGTCGGACCCGTCGATCTTGACCACGGCGATGTCGGCCTCCCGGTCGACGCCGACGAGCGACGCCGGGCGCGACGGCTGGTCGTCGAGGGTGACGGCGATCTCCTCGGCCCCGTCGACGAGGTCGGCGGTGGTGATCAGGTAGCCGTTGGATCGGAACACCACCGCGGTGCCGCTGGCCGTGCCCGTCGGGGAGCGGGCCTCGAGCCGGGCCACCGCTGGGAGCACCTTCTGGGCGATGGCGATCGGGGCGTCGGGATTGCGCTGCAGGTCGACCGACTGGCGTTCCACCCCGGCCGGCGGTGTGGGGGGCGGCCGGAAGGCGCCGAAGGCGAGCACCGTGGCCAGGGTGACGGCCGAGCCGGCCATGCCGGCCATGAGGACGATGAGCCAGGTGTGGGACGAGGCGGGGGGGCGGCGCACGACGGTGACGGCCGCCGGCCGCTGGGACGCGCCGATCTCGGAGGGATGGCGCCAGAGTCGGTCGTCGGGGGGGAGCGGCGCCGACCCCCCGGCGGGGTGGCCGTCGTCGTCGCCGTCGAAGGACCCGGAGAGCGGATCGTCGTCGCCGGACACCCGGGCGAGGTTAGTGACGCCGATCCCGCCGGCGGGCGCGCCCCACTGCCTGGACTCTTCGGATCCGGCTTCCGTTGCCTACCATGGCACCGTGTCCTCCCCCCTCCCGCCGGATGAGGGCGACGTCTGGCTCGCGCTCTCGCCGGACCCGCTCCCGCAGGCGGCCGCCTCCGACTGGGTGGTGCGGCCGGACTGTGGCGCGGCGGTCGTGTTCGCCGGGACCGCCCGCGACCACGCGCCCGGTCGGCCCGGGGTGACCGGGTTGGAATACGAGGCCTACGAGGAGCAGGTCGTGCCCCGGTTCGCCGAGCTCGCCGCCGAGGCTCGCCGGCGTTGGCCCGACCTCGGTCGGATCGCCATCCTCCACCGCACCGGTTCGGTGGGGCTGGGCGAGGTGTCGGTGGTGGTGGCGGTGTCGTCCCCCCACCGGGCCACCGCCTTCGAATCGGCGCGGTGGTGCATCGACACGCTCAAGGCCTCGGTCCCGATCTGGAAGCGGGAGACCTGGTCGGGTGGGATGGCCTGGGGGCTCGACGGCCAGGACATCCAGCCGGTCGCCGCCGCCGAGGAGCCGGTGTGAGCAACGCCGCCTTCCTGTTGATCGCCATCGCATTCGCGGTGGTGGCGTCGATGCTGATGTGGTTGCGCACCCGCAAGCCGACCACCTTCATGTCCAGCATCGACAGCTTCCAGCGCGAGATGGCGGCTCTCGCCCGCGATCCCGATGCGCCGACGGCTGCGCCCCGCCGCCCCACCAAGCTCAAGCCCATCGTGCCGTCGCGGCCCGGGGGGAGCCTGGCCGAGAAGTTCCGCTCGGCCCGTCAGGTCGCCGGCGAGGAGCTGGCCGAGCGCCGCCGGCCGCGCGCCCCCAAGGCCGGACGCACCCCGCTCGTCCCCACCCAGGGCCGGGGCGATCTGGCCGAGCGGCTCCAGGTGGCCCGCCAGCGGGGCACGGGTGGCGGCCTCGACCTCGATGCCGGCTTCGGGTACGGCGACCCGGCCGACGACGACGCCGGGTACGCCGACGCCGGCTACGTCGACGACCCCGCGAGCTACGACGACCCGGCCGACGGCGGGTACGGGGGCGGGTACGACGCCGGCGACGGTGGCTACGGAAGCGGCGGCGGCACCTGGGACACCAGGAGCTGACGCTGGCCCGCGACCTCGCCATCGACCTCGGGACCGCCAACACCCTGGTGTACGCGCGCGGCGAGGGCATCGTGCTCAACGAGCCGTCGGTGATCGCCCTCAACTCGCGCACCCAGGAAGTGCTGGCGATGGGCCACGAGGCGTGGCAGATGATCGGCCGCACCCCCAGCTACATCGTGGCCGTGCGGCCGTTGCGCAAGGGCGCCATCACCGACTTCGAGATCACCCAGCGCATGATCCGCCTGCTGCTCCAGCGGGTGGGCGTGAACCGGTGGAACCGGCCCCGGGTGCTCATCTGCGTGCCGTCGGCCATCACCGCGGTGGAGCGCCGTGCCGTGACCGAGGCGGCCAAGCGGGCCGGCGCGGCGGAAGCGCACCTGCTCGAGCAGCCGATGGCCGCGGCGATCGGGGCCGGCCTCCCCATCAACGAGCCCCTCGGCAACATGGTGGTCGACATCGGCGGCGGCACCTCGGAGGTGGCGCTCATCTCGCTCGGCGGGATCGTGGCGCTGGAGGCGGTCCGGGTGGGCTCCTTCGACATCGACGCCCACATCCAGACCTACATCCGCCGCGAGTACGGCATCGCCATCGGCGAGCGCACGGCCGAGGAGATCAAGGTGGCCATCGGGTCGGCGTGGCCCACCGAGGAGGAGTTCGCGGCCGAGGTGCGGGGCCGGGAGCTGATGAGCGGCCTCCCCAAGACGGTGGTCCTCTCGGCCGAGGAGGTGCGGGAGGCCATCGACGAGCCGGTGTCGGCCATGGTCGACGCCGTGATCGCCTGCCTCGGGCACGCCCCGCCCGAGCTGGCCCAGGACCTGATCAACGAGGGCATCCACCTCGTGGGCGGCGGCGGGATGCTTCGGGGCCTCGACCTGCGCCTCTACGAGGAGACGGAGATCCCGGTCCACCTCGTCGACGCCCCGCTCGAATGCGTGGTGCTCGGGGCGGGCCACTGCATCGAGGCCTACGACCACCTCAAGGTCATGTTCATGGACACGCGGGGCTGACACCCCGTCGGGGCGGGTGCCGCCCACGTAGACTCTGCCCATGGCCCTCCTCGACGTCGAGAGCGTGAGCGTCCGCTTCGGTGGCATCGTCGCTCTCGACCAGCTGTCCTTCACGATCGAACCGGGTCAGCTCTGCGCGCTCATCGGCCCCAACGGGGCCGGCAAGACCACCCTCTTCAACATCGTGAGCCGCATCTACGAGCCCACCGAGGGCCATGTCCGCTACAGCGGCGACGACCTCCTCCAGCGGGGGGCGCACGAGATCGCCGCCCTGGGGATCACCCGCACGTTCCAGAACCTGGCCCTGTTCCCCGGCCTGTCGGTGCTGGAGAACGTGATGGTCGGGGCCCACTCCGATTCCAAGGGCGGGTTCCTCAACAGCCCGTTCCGCATCCCGCCGGTGCCGAGCGAGGAGAAGCGCCTGCGGGCCTTCGCCCTCGAGCTGCTCGATCGGCTGCACCTCGCCGCTTTCGCCAACCGGCCCTGCGCCGGTCTTCCCTACGGCACGCTCAAGCGCATCGAGCTGGCCCGGGCGATGGCCTCCCAGCCCAAGCTGCTGATGCTCGACGAGCCGGCGGCCGGCCTCACCCACGGCGAGGTCGACGAGCTGGCCGCGGTGATCCGGGGTCTGCGCGACGACTTCGGCCTCACCGTGCTCCTGGTCGAGCACCACATGGGGATGGTGATGAGTCTCTCGGAGAAGGTGGTGGTGATGGAGTTCGGGCGGAAGATCGCCGAAGGGTCACCGGCCGAGGTGCAGGACGACCCCAAGGTCATCGCGGCCTACCTCGGCACCGAGGTGAACGCGTGACCCGATGCCCGGCGGCGGCGAACTGATGGCAGACGAGCTCCTTCGGGTCGACGGTCTCGACGCCGGCTACGGGCCGGTCCAGGTGCTGCGCGGTCTCGGGTTCACCGTCGACGAGGGCGAGATCGTGGTGATCCTCGGGGCCAATGGGGCCGGCAAGACCACCACCCTGCGGGCGGTCAGCGGCATGCTGCCGGCCAGCGGGTCGGTCCGGTTCAAGGGGCAGGAGGTGCTGGGCCGGCGCCCCGACCAGCTCTGCTCGCTGGGGATGGCCCACGTCCCGCAGGGGCGGGGCACCATCACCGACCTCACGGTCGACGAGAACCTGCGCCTCGGGGCCTACACCCGCAAGGACCACGCCGAGATCAGTGCCGACGTGGCCTCCTGGTACGACACGTTCCCCCGGCTCGGGGAGCGGCGCGACCAGGCCGCCGGGTCGATGTCCGGCGGCGAGCAGCAGATGCTCGCCATCGCCCGGGCGTTGATGAGCCGCCCCACCCTGCTGCTGCTCGACGAGCCGTCGCTCGGGTTGGCCCCGCTCGTCACCAAGGAGCTCTTCGCTCGCATCGCCGACATCAACCGCGAGCGGGGCACCGCCGTGCTCGTCGTGGAGCAGAACGCCAACCTGGCCCTGAGCGTCGCCGCCCGCGGCTACGTGCTCGAGACCGGACAGATCCTCACCAGCGGGACGGCGGAGGAGCTGCAGAACGACGACGCCGTCCGGCAGGCCTACCTGGGGCGCTGAGGGAGACACATGAGCGAGTTCCTCCAGTTCACCTTCATCGGCCTCCAGCGCGGCGCGGTCTACGCGTCCCTGGCCATCGCCCTCGTGATCATCTTCCGCACCACGGGCCTCCTGAACTTCGCCCAGGGCGAGATGGCGATGTTCTCCACCTACTTCGTCTCCGTCGCCTACGACGCCGGGCTCCCGTTGCCGGCGGCGGTGGTCGTCGGGGTCGCCGGGGGTTTCCTGCTCGGCGCCGCGGCCCAGGTGCTGCTCGTGCGGCCCGTCTCCAACCGCTCGATGGGTAACCCGCTGCCGATCGTGATCGTGACCATCGGCCTGTTCCTCGGGTTGAACGGCCTCGCGCCGCGCATGCCGTGGGGCGAGACCACCCGCCCGTTCCCCGTCCCCTTCGGCACCGGCTCCATCGAGCTGCTCGGCGCCACGCTCAGCCACCGCACCATCGGCACGCTGCTCGTGCTGGCGTCCGAGGTGGCGGTGCTGTGGCTGCTCTTCCAGAAGACCCGCCTCGGCCTCGCCCTCCGGGGGGTGGCCTCCAACGCCGAGTCGTCGTCGCTCGTCGGCATCCCCGTCAACCGGATGCTCACCGTCGGGTGGGGCCTGGCCGCCGCGTTCGGCACCGTCGCCGGCGTGCTGTCCGTCGAGGGCGGCGTCGACAACACGCTGATGATCTCCCCGCTCGTGTTCGCCTTCGCCGCCGCCACCCTGGGCGGGTTCGACAGCGAGCTCGGCGCCGTCGTCGGCGGCCTGATCGTCGGGGTGTTCTCGGAGCTGGTCGCCCACTACGTCGACCTCGTCGGCCAGGACCTCAAGCTCCTCCCCGCCTTCGTGCTCATCCTGCTGGTCCTGCTGTTGCGGCCCCAGGGGTTGTTCGGCCGAGCCCAGGTCACGAGGGTCTAGGCCATGGCCGGCGACTCCCGCTCCACCGGCGTGTACGGCGCCCTCGGCTCGGTCTGGGCCACGCTGTCCACCCGCGCCGCCATCGGCCCGGCGTGGCTCCGCAAGGCCGTCGGCTGGGCCCTCCTGGCCGGCTTCCTCTATTGGATCCCGACCTACTACCCCGAGTCGGTCGTGACCGCCCTCACCAAGACGGTGTGCCTCGCCATCGCCGCCCTCGGCCTCAACCTCCTCACCGGCTACACCGGCCAGATCTCGGTCGGCCACGGCGCCTTCTTCGGCATCGGGGCCTACACCCTCACGATCCTGGTCACCGACCACGGCTGGGGGTACCCCGCGGCGATGGTCGTGGCCGCGGCCCTGTCCTTCGTGGTGGGGGTGATCGTCGGCCTGCCGGCCCTGCGCATCAAGGGCCTGTACCTCGCCCTCGTCACGCTCGGGCTGGCCTCCCTGTTCCCGCTGGCGGTGAAGCGCTTCAGCGACCTCACCGGCGGGTCCCAGGGCAAGCGGCTCCGCCCGCCGCTGCGGCCCCCGGAGGGCTCGGGCCTGGCCAACGACCAGTTCATCTACTACGTCACGATCGCCGTGGCCGTGGTGTGCTTCGTCCTCGTCCGCAACCTGGTGCGCAGCCGCGTCGGGCGGTCGCTCATCGCCATCCGCGACAACGAGACCGCGGCGGCCACCATGGGCGTCAACATCACCCGCACCAAGCTGGCGGTGTTCGGCGTGAGCGCCATGCTGGCCGGCATCGGCGGCGCCCTGTCGGTGCTCGACAGCCGGTTCGTCAACGCCGGGAGCTACCAGATCGACCGCTCGATCGAGATCCTGGTGGCCGTGGTCATCGGCGGCGTGGCCTCGATCGCCGGCCCGATCCTCGGTGCCGTGGCCGTGGTGTTCGTGCCCGACCGTCTCCCCGAGAACCTCGCCGTGTGGAAGCCGGTGATGTTCGCCGCCCTCCTGATCGGGCTGGTGTTCCTGGCCCCCGGCGGGATCATGGGCATGTTCAAGCGCATCGGCGGCGAGGCCCGGGTGGCCCTGGCCCGGCGGGCAGCGGCCGATGACGGGGACACTTCGGCCTGAGCCACTAGCCTGGCGCGGTCCTCGGCGAGGCGCGCGATCGCGCCGCCGAGCCGTCCACGGGATACCAGGGAGAACTGCATGTACTCGACCAAGGCGACCAAGGTCGCTGCTCTTTCCGTGAGCTTCGCGCTCGCCCTTTCGGCGTGTGGCGGGGGCCGATCCGACAGCGGCTCCTCCGGTGGTGGCGGCGGCGGGGGTGGCAGCACCCCGGGCTCGGGTGGCGCCGGTGGCGGCGGCAGCGCGTCGCTCTCGATCGACACCTCGAAGTGTGACGACTACAAGCCCACCCAGGGCATCACCGAGTCGGAGATCGTGCTCGGCACGAGCGGTCCCCAGGCCGGCGCCTACGGTGCCGCCTTCGGCCCGATCCGCCGGGGTTACGAGGCCTACTTCAAGTACATCAACGACTCGAAGGGCGGCGTGAAGGGCAAGAAGATCACGCTCAAGGCCTACGACGACGAGTACAAGCCGGAGAAGACCAAGGCCAACGCCGACAAGCTGGTCAAGGAGGACAAGGTCTTCGCCCTCGTCAACGTGATCGGCACGCCCAACAACCTCGCCATCCGCGACGACCTCGGCGACGCCTGCGTGCCGAACCTGTTCGTGGGCACCGGCGCCGTGCAGTGGGGCGAGACCGACAAGTACCCGTGGCTGATCGGGTCGCTGCCGAGCTACGCCACCGAGGGCGCCGTCTTCGCCGACTACCTCAAGCAGCAGAAGCCCAACGCCAAGGTCGCCATCCTCGAGCAGAACGACGACTTCGGTGAGGGCTACGTGAAGGCCTTCAACAAGGCCATCCAGGGCACCGGGATCACGGTCACCAAGACCGAGAAGTACAACCCCGGCGACTCCGACATGAGCGCCCAGGTCACCTCGATGGCCTCCGACAAGCCCGATGCGGTGCTGCTGGCGGCCACGGTCCTCGCCTGCCCGAACGCCGTGCAGAAGATCAAGGCCCAGCAGGGCTGGACCCCGATCGTCTACGTGTCGGTCACCTGCGCGGTGAAGGCCCTGATCGACATCGGCAAGCCGGAGAACTTCGCCGGCACAGTGTCGGCCGCCTACATCAAGGATCCGGCCGCACCGGAGTTCGCCAACGATCCCGGCATCAAGGCCTTCAAGGAGCAGGGCAAGAAGTACGGCATGTCCGACGAGGACCTCCAGAACGGCGGCGCCGTGTACGGCTGGCTCGTCGGTCAGCTCACGGTCGCCACGCTCGAGCAGGCGCCCAACCTCACCCGCAAGGACGTGATGGAGGCCGCCTACTCGCTCAAGGGCCTCAAGAGCGACGTGCTCCGCGACGGCGTCACCATCAACACCAACGGGGCGACCGATCCCTTCCCGATCGAGTCGTTCTACGTCGGCACCTTCAAGGACACCTCCTACAAGCCCGAGGGCAAGATCCTCGACTTCGAGGGCAAGACGGTGCAGTTCCTGAAGTAGGCCCCGCGCCTCGTCCCGGTCACACGGGGGACACGACGGCCGCCCTTCGGGGCGGCCGTCGTCGCGTGCGCAGCGTCCTGTACAAAGGGCCCATGTCGCCCGCCGCCTCCTTCCCGCCGGCGCCCTCGTTCCGCCATGTGCGGGTCGAACCGCTGGCCGACGACCCGTTCGTGTCCATCACGATGGCCCGCCCCGAGCAGCGCAACGCCCTGTCCCTGGAGCACCTCGAGGAGCTGCAGGCGGCGGTGCGCTGGGTCGCCGACACGCCGGCCACGGGGGTGATCGTCGCCGGCGACGGTCCGGTGTTCTCGGCCGGGCACGACTTCCGCGATCTGGCCGGTTCCCCGCTGGCCGACGTGGAGCGGCTCGTCGGCACGTGTAGCGCCCTGATGCTCAGCCTCACCGAGATCCCCCAGGTCACCATCGCCCGGGTGCACGCCCTCGCCACCGCGGCCGGCTGCCAGCTCGTCGCCGCCTGCGATCTCGCCGTGGCGGCGGACTCGGCCGCCTTCGCCCTCCCCGGTGGCAAGGGCGGGTGGTTCTGCACCACGCCGCTGGTGGCGGTGGCCCGCAACCTGCCCCGGAAGCGGGCCCTCGAGCTGGCCCTCACCGGCGACCCGATCGACGCCGCCACCGCCGAGGCGTGGGGCCTCATCAACCGGGTCGTCCCGGCCGACGAGCTCGACGCCGCCGTGGCCGACCTGCTCCGCCGGGCCACCCGGGGGAGTGCGGCGTCGAGGGCGATCGGCAAGCGGGCCTTCTACGAGCAGGTCGACCTCCCGCTGCCCGAGGCCTACACCCACGCGTCGGCCGTCATGGCCGAGGCCAGCCAGATCCCCGACGCCCAGGAGGGCATCGCCGCCTTCCTCGAGAAGCGCCCGCCCCGCTTCTCCCCCTTGGGTGCGTAAGGGCGCGCATAGCGCACCCTTACGCACCCAAGCACCGGAGCGGGACGGGCCGTCGCGCCTCAGACCTCGGCGGCCGCGGGCTGGGGAACGAGGCCCAGGGCCTCGGCGATCATCATCCGGTCGATGTAGATCTGCTCGTCGACGATCTTGCCGTCGCGGATCACGAAGCTGGCGAAGTAGGGGCCGTCGAGCATGGCGCCCGTGGCGGGGACCTCGGTCCCGTCGGGCATGAGCAGCGTCCCGTCGTGCACGCCGCGCGCGTGGTTGTGGCACACCACGCGGTCGCCGTCGGCGACGTGGAACAGGCCGGTGATGGTGAAGTCGCTGGAGGCGGTCAGCCACACCTGGTCGAAGAACTTCACGAGGTCGACGCCGGTGCCCTCGACGCCCCCCACGGACGTGAAGTGGACGTCGGGGTCGAACAGCTCGTCGTAGTGGTCGAGCCTCCGGGCGTTGAGGGCCTCGTAGTAGCGCACGACCAGGTCGATGTTGGGGTGGGTGGTCGGGTCGGGCATGGGTTCGCTCCCTTGTGTGTGGTGAGGGGATCGGGGTGATCCGGTCAGGTCGACGGTACGAACAACGCCCGAACCCACGCATCGGGAGAACTCCCCATTTCCCAGCCCTCGCTCCGTCTCGGTGAGCTCGTCGCCACCTTCGCCCTCGCCCAGGACAACGCGTTCGGCCAACCGCTCGAGTCGCAACTCCGATCGTGTCTGCTGGCGTCGTGGCTGTGCGACGACCTCGACCTGCCGCCCGAGGTGAAGGCCACCACGTACTGGGTGGCGCTGCTGCGCTACATCGGGTGCACGGGTCACGCTCACGAGGTGTCGGCCATGTTCGGCGACGAGATCGACCTGCGGGCCCGCACCCTCCTCCACGACGCCGGCAACCCCTCGGAGGTCATCCGGGACCTGATCGCGGCTGCGTCGGCCGACACCACCGGTCTCGCCCGGCTGCGCAGCGTGGCTGCCGTCCTGGCGGGCGGCAAGGCCTTCGCCGTCCTCAACTTCAGCTCGGGGTGCGAGGTGGCCGACGCCCTCCTGGCCCGGCTCGGGTTCGGCGACGACGTGCGGGACGCGCTCCGTCACACCTTCGAACGCTGGAACGGGAAGGGCTGGCCGTCGGGTAGCCGCGGCGAGGCGATCCCGCTGCCGATGCGCATCGTCCACCTGACCCACGACATGGAGGCCATCGCCCGCCACCACCATCCCGACGAGGCCGTGGCGCTGGCCCGCCGACGGCGGGGCCGGACCTACGACCCGGGGCTCACCGACGCCTTCGTCGCCGGCGCCGACGGCTACTTCGAGCGGCTGGCCAAGGCCGAGCCGTGGGACGACACGCTCGACCTCGAACCGTCCCCCCGCCGCCTGCTCCGGGGGGCCGAGCTCGACGCCGCCCTCACGGTGGCCGCCGACTTCGTCGACCTGAAGTCGGCGTACACCGCCGGGCACAGCCGGCGGTGCGCGGACCTCGCCGCTGCGGCGGCCCGCCAACTGGGGCTGGGCGCCGAGGCCGCCGACGCCGTTCGCCGGGCCGCGCTCGTGCACGACCTGGGGACGACGGCCATCCCGAACAGCATCTGGGACAAGCCGGGCCCGCTGACGCGTTCGGAGTTCGATCGGGTCGAGATGCACACGCTCCTGACCGAACAGATGCTCCGCCGCTCCCCGGCCTTCGCGTCGTTGGCCCCGTTGGCCGCCGCCCATCACGAGCGGTCCGACGGGTCCGGCTACCACAAGGGCCTCCGAGCCGCCGGGGCCGAGGTCGGGGCGGCGGTGCTGGCCGCCGCCGACGCGTACGCGGCGATGACGGCGGACCGGGTCCATCGGCCGGCGCTGGCGCCGACGACGGCCGCCGCCGAGCTGCGCCGGATGGCCGCGGAGGGACGCCTGCCCGTCGACGTGGTCGAGGCCGTGCTCTCGGCCGCCGGCCACACGCCCGCGGCCCGCCGTCGGGCCCACCCTGCCGGCCTGACCGACCGGGAGGTCGACGTCCTCCGCCTCGCCGCCCAGGGGATGACCACCCGCCAGATCGGGGAGCGGCTCTTCATCTCCGCCAAGACCGCCGACCACCACATCCAGCACGTCTACGCCAAGATCGGGGTGAGGACCCGAGGCGCAGCCAGCCTCTGGGCCATGCAGAACAACCTGGCGAGCTAAAGCCCTTGGGTGCGTAAGGGCGCGCATAGCGCACCCTTACGCACCCAAGGGTTCAGGGCTGGAGGTCCTCGGCGGCCTGGCGGACCTGCCAGTCGCGGTCGGTGAGGGCCCGGTCGAGGGCGGCCTCGACCTCGGGGCCGTCGAAGGGGGCGAGGGCGAGCACGGCCCGCCGGCGCACGGTGGCCTTGTCGGTGCAGGCCGAGAGGATGGCCGGCAGCCCCCGCTCGTCGCCGATGGAGCCGAGGGCTGCCACCGCGGCCTCGCGCACCAGGCTGTCGTCGTGACCGGTGGCGTGGCCGATCAGCCGGTCGAGGACGGCGTCGGGACACCGTGCCGGCTCGTCGGCGCCACGCCCGCCGGCCCCGGCGCCGGGGTCGGGCTCGACGTCGTCGGCATCGGGTTCGTCGGGGTCGACGTCGTCGGGTTCGTCGGGGTCCAGGTCGGGCGCCTCCCACAGCTCGCCGGCGGCCCAGCACGCCGTCTCGGCCACGGTGTCGTCGGCGTCGGCCAGCAGGGTGAGCACGGTCGCCGTCAAGAGAGGGGCCGCGTCGAGACCCGTGGCCGCGTCGGGGAGCACCTCGGCCAGACGTCGCCGCACCCGTGCATCGGGATCGCCGACCGCGGCATCGACGTCGGCCGCGACCGCCCGACCCATCCGCACCAGCGCGGCGAGGGCCGTGGCCCGCACGTCGGGGTCGTCGTGGGCGAGCTCGCCCCGGGCCATGGGTTCGTCCCCTGCGTGGCCGGCCACCGCGGCCCGCCGCATCGCCGCGGCGCGGTCGGCTAGCTTCCGCGGCGGTGTCCCGGACGGGCTGACGGCGTGGTCCACGGCACCAGTGGAGCACGGATGCCCGACCCCGACGAAACACCGCTCCCGCCCGACGGCGTCGGCGCCGACGGCGAGCGCGGCCCGACCAAGCGCCAGCTCCAGGCCGCCGCCACCCGGGAGCGGATGCTCGCGGCGGCCCGCGAGGTGTTCGAGACCCGCGGCTACTCCGAGGCCTCCGTCGCCCTCATCACCAAGGCGGCCGACACCGCCCACGGCACCTTCTACCTGTACTTCAAGAACAAGGACGAAGCCTTCATCGAGGTCATCCGCTCGGTGGGCGAGGAGATGCGGGACCTGTCGCGCTCCCGGCTCCAGGGCGACCGGCGGGAGAGCCTCGAAGGGGTGCTGCAGTCGTTCTTCGAGGTCTTCGCCGCCCATGCGCCGCTCTGGCGGGCGCTGCTCGAGGGGATGATCCTCTCCCCGGCCATCGAGTCGCTCTGGTGGGCCACGTCGCGGTCCTTCGTCGAGCGGATCGCCCACCGGCTCGAGCGGGAGCAGGCCCTCGGGCTGTGCCGGCCCATCCCCGACACGCGGCGGGCGGCCGAGGCCCTGGCGTCGATGGCGGAATGGACGGCGTTCCGGCGCTTCGCGTCGAGCCACCGCCTGGGCACGACCACCCCGGCCGACGTCGACGCGGCCGTGGCCACCGTCACCGACCTGTGGTTCCAGGCCGTGTACGGCCAGGCCGACCCGACGGTCCTCGGCTCGCCCGCCGAGCCGTCACCGCCGGCCGAGCCGTCACCGCCGGCCGAGCCGTCACAGCCGGCCGAACCGGCGCCGCCACCGGCCTGACGTTCGCCGCCGGCCGGACGCGGCTGCGTACCCGCCGGGCATCCGCCGCCGGGCCTGGCGCTCAGGCCAGCGTGGTCACGGCCCACACCGCCAGCAGCACCAGGGCGGCGCCGATGAGGAAGGCCATGAGGACGCCGAGGAGGACGGTGAGCAGCGAGTAGCCGATCAGCCCCCGGAGCCGGATCCACCACGCCGGGCGCTTGCGGGCGGGCTGGGCCGGGAACGGGCTGGCCGCGTCGACCAGCACCTTCTCCCGGAGGAGACGGCGCCGACGTTCCTCGGCCGCGGTGCTGGTTTTCGGGCCGTTCGTGGCAGGCTGTGCGGGTGCTCGTGAGGGCATGGAGTCATCCGATCACTGGCCGAGGCGAACACCATCGACGAGGAATCAGTCCCGCTGAGCCTACCGCTCGACGCCGCTCCGCCCGAGTCCGGCGGCGCCTTCGCCGACCCCGCGTCCGACGACCTCCCGTCCGGCTATCCGGTCACCGCCGACCCTTCGATCGGCGATCCGATCACCGAGCCGGCTCCCCCCGAGCCGGAGGATCCCCGGCTGGCCCGCCGCCGCCGCCGCTGGTACGTCTCGGGGGCCGTCACCGGCGTGATGGTGGTGATCGTCGGCATCGCCCAGTACTGGAAGGTGCCGTACTACACGATCGCCCCGGGGTCGGCCCGGCCCACCGAGCCGCTGGTCAAGATCGACGGCCACGAGACCTACCAGAGCGACGGCGAGATCGCCTTCACCACGATCTCCTTCGGTGAGGCGTCGGCCCTCAGCGCCTTCGCCGGGTGGCTCGATCCGAGCGTGGAGGTGGTCGAGGCCGACAAGGCCCTCGGCGGCCAGCAGCCGGACGAGAACCGCAAGCGCAACCTGGAGATGATGGACTCCTCCAAGCAGACGGCGCAGGTCGTCGCCCTCCGCAAGCTCGGCTACGACGTGAAGGCCACGGGCACCGGCGCCGTGATCAAGTTCGTCAAGGCCGACGCGCCGGTCGCGTCGGTGTTGGCGCCCAACGACGTGGTGGTGGCCGTCGACGGCAAGCCGGTCACGATCGCCGACGAGCTGGTCGACGCCATCGGGGCCAAGAAGCCCGGCGACCGCATCACCCTGAAGATCGAGCTGGGCAAGGACGGGCAGGTCGTCGAGCGGGAGACCACCGTCGTCTCGCGGGAGGACGACGCCTCCCGCCCGATGCTGGGCGTGCAGGCCGGCACCCGCAACATCACCTTCCAGCTCCCGTTTCAGGTGTCGATCGACTCGGGCGAGGTGGGCGGCCCGTCGGCCGGGCTGGCGTTCACCCTCGGCGTGATCGACGTGCTCACCCCGGGGAGCCTCACCGGCGGTCGCAAGGTGGCCACCACCGGCACCATCGACCTCCGGGGCAACGTCGGTCCGGTGGGGGGCGTCCCTCAGAAGACCGTCGCCGTGCGCAACTCCGGGGCCGAGCTCTTCCTCGTGCCCCCGGACGAGTACGACGAGGCCCTCCGGTTCGCCGGCTCGATGAAGGTGATGCCCGTCAGCACCCTCGACGAAGCCCTCAAGGCCCTGGCCGACGTCGGCCACGACCCGGAGGCCGTCGCCCTCGCCACCCAGGTCCCGAAGGCGGAGAGCTGATGGCTCCGATCGTCGTCGGGCGACTTCGCCCCCGGCCGACCGCCCCCTAGGCTGCCGCTGATGCGCGTGCCCTCCGACATGCCCCGACCGCCGCGGCGCCCGCCGGGCCGGGGGCGCGTGGTCCTGCTCGTGGCCCTGGCGGTCATCTTCTTGCTCTTCACCGCCTCCACCGAGATCGCCACGTTCTTCACCGACCGGATGTGGTTCGACTCGCTCGGCTTCGTCGAGGTGTGGAACGGCATGATCGGCGCCCGCATCCAGCTGGTGGTGCTGTTCACGATCGTCCTCACGGTCGCCCTGTGGTTCAACCTCTACCTGGCCGACCGGCGAGCGCCGCTGATCACGAGCTTCTCCCCCGAGGAAGACGTCTTCGGTCGCTACCAGGCCATGTTCGACCGGCGGGCCGGGTTCCTGCGCTGGGTGATGGCCTTCGGGTTCGGGCTCATCGGCGGGATGAACATGTCGAGCCAGTGGCAGCAGTGGGTGCTGTTCCGCAACGGCGGCGACTTCGGCCGTTCCGACGCCACCTTCAACCAGGACATCGGCTTCTACGTCTTCAAGCTCCCGTTCCTCAACACGCTGGTGAACTGGGCCTTCCTGTCCGCCTTCATCGCCTTGCTCATCACCGGCGTGGCCTACTACCTCAACGGCGGCATCCGGCCCCAGCTGCAGTCCGACCGGGTGTCGGTCGCGGCCAAGCGGCACCTGTCGCTGATCCTCGTGTTCTGCGTGCTGATGAAGTCGTGCGACTACTGGCTGCAGCGCTACGAGCTCGTGTACTCGACCCGCAGCATCGTCACGGGGGCCACCTACACGGCCGTGAACGCCGAGCTGCCCGCCCTCCAGCTGCTGCTGTTGGTCTCCGTCGTCACCGCCGCGCTGATCCTCTACAGCGTGTTCAACCGGGGGTTCACCCTGCCGGCGGTGGCGCTGCTCGGGTGGTTCGTGGTGTCGGTGGTGGCCGGCGCCGCCTACCCGGCCTTCGTACAGGCCTACGAGGTGAAGCCGAGCACCACGGCCAAGGAAGGGCCCTACATCCTCAACAACATCGCCGCCACGCGCGAGGGCCTCGGCATCGGCAAGGACAAGATCGAGGTCCACCAGTACGCGTACAACGACAGCAAGGACGCCGCGGCCAAGGCGATCGTGGCCGACCCCGCCACCATCCGCAACGTGGTGGTGCTCGATCCCAACCGGGTGATCAAGGCCTTCCAGAACCAGCAGGGCAGCCAGAACTTCTACAAGTTCTCGAGCCTCGACATCGACCGCTACCCGATCACACAGGCCGACGGCCAGCAGGCGTCCACCGCGGTCGTCCTCGGCACCCGGAACATCCTCTACAAGGAGGCGCCCGGCGACTGGGAGAACCAGGCCATCGTCTACACCCACGGCTACGGCGCCGCGCTCGCCGCCGCGTCGGGCGTGGGGCAGGGCGGCTACCCCGACTACCTGGTCAAGGGCATCCCGGTCACCGCCGACAGCCGGCTCGCCCTCGGTCCCGCCTCTCCGGGCACCGACGGGGGTGGGGCCTCGTCCGGTGGCGGCACCCCGTCCGGTGGTGGGGCGTCGTCCGGTGGTGGGGCGTCGTCCGGTGGTGGCGCCTCGTCCGGTGGTGGCACCCCCTTCGATCCGTCGCTGTACTTCGGGCAGCTCGACGACGACCGCTACGTGGTCGTCGACGCCAAGCGCGACGAGCTGGCCTACGTCAACGGCGCCGCCAGCGTCTACGGCCGCTACGAGGGTAAGGGCGGCGTGGCGCTCGACAGCTTCGGGGCCCGCGTGGCGTTCTCGCTGCGCTTCCACGACACCCAGCTCCTCCTGTCCGACTACATCACGCCCGACTCGAAACTGCTCTACATCCGCGACACCACCCGGCGCCTGCAGTTCCTCGCCCCGTTCATCACCTGGGACCACGACCCCTACCCGGTGATCGTGGGCGGTCGGGTGATCTACATGGTCGACGGCTACACCACCACCGACCAGTACCCCAACGCCCAGCTGGTGTCGTGGGAGAGCGACGATCCGCGGCCCCGGTTCAACTACGTGCGCAACTCGGTGAAGGCCACCGTCGACGCCGTCGACGGCACCGTGCGCCTCTACACCTGGGACCCGAGCGACCCGATCCTCCAGGCCTACGCCCAGGCCTTCCCCCACCTCTTCAAGAAGTCCGACGAGATGCCGGCCGAGGTGCTGGCCCACGTCCGCTACCCGCAGGACCTGTTCAAGGTGCAGACGACCCAGTACGGCCGCTACCGGCTCGACAACGCCGAGGCCTTCTACCAGTCGTCCGGCGCGTGGTCGGTGGCCCAGAAGCCGCCGGAGCAGCCGGCCGACCAGTCCGCCACCAAGCAGAACACCGGCTCGCCCGGCGCCGGGGCCAGCGGGGGCGGCACCGCGGCGACCACCAGCAACCCGATCGATCCCAACTACATGCTCCTCCGGTTGCCCCGTGACACGAAGGAGACCTTCAACCTGATGCGGTCGTTCGTGCCGGTGGGGGCCGGGGTCAACACCACGGAGAACGGCATCCAGAACCTTTCCGGGTTCATGTTCGCCCGGTCCGACCCCAGCGCCGGCTACGGCAAGCTCGTCGTGTACGAGATGCCCGACACCCGGGTCAACGGGCCCAGGCTGATCGACTCGAAGATCGCCACCGATACCAAGGTGTCGAGCCTCGTCACCGCCCTCAACCAGCAGGGCTCCACCGTGGAGTGGGGCGCCATGACGATGGTGCCGATCGGCGACGGCAGCCTCCTGTGGGTGCGACCGATGTACGTGGCGCCGCAGGGCAAGAACAACCCGCAGGCGGTGCCGGTGCTGGCCGAGGTGGTGGTGGTCTTCGGCGACAGCGTGGTGATGAGGCCGACGCTGCACGAGGCGCTCTCCGAGCTCTTCGCCGCCCAGCTCCCGAGGGACTACGAGATCACGACGTTCGAGACCGGCGGCGGCATCGGGGCCGCCGTGCCGCCCGAGGGCGGCACCACTTCCACCACCCAGCCGGGCGAGACGACGTCGGGATCGTCGGTCCCCGGGGGGACGGCACCGGGCACCACCGCGCCCGGGGGCGAGCCCGGCGTGACCACGTCCACCACCGTGCCCGGCGGCGGGGGCGGTGACCCGAACGTGCTGGTCAACGAGGCCCTGCGCCTGCTCGACCAGGCCGACGCCGCCTACCAGCGCAAGGACCTCACCGAGTACCTGCGGCTGGTGGACGAGGCGAGGGCGAAGCTGGGTCGCGCCGCCGACCTGATGGCCGCCGCCGGCGGCGGTGCGGGCGGGGCCGGCGGCGCCGGCGGGGCCGGCGGCTCGGGCTCGTCGTCCACCACCGCGCTCCCGGCCGACGGCGGCGCGGCGCCGACGACGACCACGGCGCCGAAGGCCCAGGGCCCGGCCTAGCCCCGCCGCGCCCGTCCCCCCTGCGTCTGGATGCAGATCGCGACACAGGTGTCGCTCGTGGCCTCCAGACGACGAGGTGGGCGCCGGGTCGGGGCCGGGTCGGGGCCGGGTCAGGGACGGCGGGCGATGATCTCGCCGTGGAGGACGACGAAGGTGGCGTCGGGGTGTGCGGCCCACCGCCGGAAGGCGTCGGCCATGGCCGCCAGCTCGGCGGGGTCGGACAGGCCGTAGGCGACGGCCTGCTCGGCGAAGGCCGATGACGTGACCCGGTCGGCCCAGAGGGCACCCCACCAGGCACGACTCTCCGCATCGGCGAAGGTCCAGGTGCTCGAGGTGTAGGTGACGTCGTCGAACCCCGCGGCGTGGGCCCAGCCCAGCAGGTACCGCCCGGCGTCGGCCTCGGCCCGGTTGGCCCGGGTGAGCTCGTGGTAGAGGGCGAGCCACCGGTCGAGCACCGGGTCGTCAGGTGACCAGGTGAAGGCGGCGTAATCGGAGTCGCGGGCGGCGAGCACCCCGCCGGGGGCGAGGACGCGCCGCCACTCCCGGAGCGCGGCCACCGGGTCGGTGAGGTGCTGGAGCACCTGGTGGGCGTGGACGACGTCGACGCTGGCGTCGGGGAGGTCGAGGGCGTAGGCGTCGCCCGTGCGGAAGGTGAGGTGGGGGAGCTCGCCGGCCCGTTCGCCGGCGACGGGTTGGGCTTGGGCTTGGGCCTGGGCGATCACGTCGGCGCTGGCGTCGACACCGAGGGTGGGGCCGGGGGCGACCCGGGCGGCGAGGTCGGCGGTGATGGTGCCGGGCCCGCACCCCACGTCGAGCAGGCGCAGCCCCGGGCGCAGGTGGGGGAGGAGGTGGGCGGCGGAGTTCTCGGCGGTGCGCCAGGTGTGGCTCCGCAGCACCGACTCGTGGTGGCCGTGGGTGTAGGTGTCGCCCATGGGGCCATCCTCGCGTGGCGCCGCGCCGGCCGCCGCCCCGATTCCGTCTGGATGCCGATCGGGACACCTGTG
>JAKOVR010000004.1 GCA_029782025.1 Actinomycetes bacterium
AAGCTGAGCGTGCCCCCGATCGCGGGGACCGTGAAGGTCTGGCTGATCGAGCTGTCACCGGACGTTGGGGCGGTGGACCCGGCCCGGCCCGCCCTGAGGCCCGCCTGAACAGGGCTCGCGACGATGGAGGCGGATCCGCTGGTCGTCCAGCCCGTGAAGGTCCCCGCCTCGAAGCCCCCGTTGACGATGCCCGACGGGGTCGGGGTCGGTGCCGGCGTGGCGGTGGGCGTCGGCGTGGGCGTGGGCGTGGGCGCGCCGCCGATGGTCACGGAGTCGTAGACGGTGTAGGTCGGGTCGGTCGGGTAGTTGTCGTCGTGGCTGGTGAGCGCAAGGGTGGCGCTGTGACCGGCCTGCGCAGCGAGGTTCGCCGACACCTGGACCCAGGCGCCGGTGTTCGTGCATGTCTTCGGGAGCAGGGTGGTCGTCGCGCCGGTGACGTTGTCGCGCAGCGTGGCGGTGGCCCAGCCGTACGCGACGGTCTCCGGACAACGGACCTGGTACCAGAAGCTGAGCGTGCCCCCGATCGCGGGGACCGTGAAGGTCTGGCTGATCGAGCTGTCACCGGACGTTGGGGCGGTGGACCCGGCCCGGCCCGCCCTGAGGCCCGCCTGAACAGGGCTCGCGACGATGGAGGCGGATCCGCTGGTCGTCCAGCCCGTGAAGGTCCCCGCCTCGAAGCCCCCGTTGACGATGACGTCTGCAGCCATCGCGCGTCCCAGCGGGATGGCGCCAGCGACGCCGACGACTGACGAGACCGCCATGACGAGGGCCAGGGCGGTCCTCCGTGTGCCGTGGCGAGCGCGCCTGCGGCCTGACGCCCTCTGGGCGCCATTCGAGATGGACAAAAGACGTGCCTCCTCACTACCAGAACACCGCGCCAGCGGCGCGGTGACGGAATGACATGCCGGACCGGCGACGGGACGGAGGGACGACTCGGCGCGGGAGCGCGGGCGGTCAGGCGCTGAGGCGGGCATCACGGCAGAGCCGAGGGATGCACTCGATCGGAGCTCCCGGATGGTCGATCGAGCCCAGCGCGAGGTGCCGGCTGCGCTCCAGCTGGCCGGCCGGCGATCTTCGGTTGGCCCCTCTTCCGGGCCGGCCGGACGGCCGGCCTGCATGCCCCCGATCATCTCGTCGTCGGTTCCGTCGTATGGGATGTCCGGAGGGGGCCCGGCCGACCGACGACGACACGCGGATTATGGCCGCTCCTCGATGTCGGCGCAGCCGCGGCTCGGCCCGCGCCGCACGGACCCCGGCCCACCCCGGGGATGCGAGGAGGCCGCCGGCGTGCGCCGGCGGCCTCGGGAACGGGCCGCACCTCAGGGCTGGTAGGTGACCCCGGTGCTGTCGGTGATGCTGGCGAGCTGCCCGGACGAGAGCGAGACGCGGTTGCCGGTGACGGTCAGCCCGTCGATGTGGGCGAGCCGGACGGTCGGCCCGGCCACCGTGTCGCCGGTC
>JAKOVR010000034.1 GCA_029782025.1 Actinomycetes bacterium
ACGTCGATGGCCGGGCAGCCGAACCGGGCTTCGAGGGCGTCGCGGGCGCCGTCGGTCAGGGTCATGGCCGACGACAGGAGGGCGGTGGGCCGGACGGTCACGGGCAGCTCGGCCAGGTGGGCGAAGGCCACCGGGTCGCCGGTGAGCACCTCGGGGTCGAGGGCGTCGATGAACCCGGCCACGTGGGCCGGGTCGCGCCACCCGTCGGGGTTGAGGTTCAGCTTCACGATCCCGGCCTGGCCGAGGAAGGTCGAGACCGACGCGTAGGTGTAGGTGTGGCGCTGCCAGCACACCTGGGCGACGGCCACGCGGCCGGGGCCCCCGTCGAGGGTCCGGCCCCGGGTGGCCACGGCGGCGCGGAGCAGCGCGGCGTAGGACGCGACGGTGGCCGGGTCCGACGCCACGTAGGCCACCCGCCCGTCGCTGGTGCCGGTGGTGGTGTAGACGACCATCTCGTCGAGGGGGTGGTCGTCGGGCACGAAGGCGTAGGGGTCGGCCACCAGGTCGTCGCGGGTGGTGGTCGGCAGGAGGGCCAACGGCGCGGTGGGGCCGAGGCCGGCCCGCCTCGCCCGGTCCCGGTAGACCGGGACGTGGGTGAGGGCGTGGGCGACGAAGCCGGGCAGCCACGGCGGTTCGCTCCCGGAGGCCACCGGCGCGGCGGTGCGAACCTCGGCGTCGAAGGCCCGGGCCCGGTCCAGGCCGACGGGGGTGAGGCGGTCGCCGCAGGTGTGGTTGTAGCGGGGCGCCATCGGGTGGCGGTGCAGCCGCTCGAGGAGCTCCCGGCCGGCGGCGTCGATCAGGGGGCGGCGCTCGGCCTCGGTCAGCAGGGCGCCCGGGAGGGCCAGCACCTCGGCCCCCATGGGGAAGGCCGGCTGATCGACGTGCGGCTCGGTCACCGCTACTCCCTCGACGCCTTGGCCGCGGCTTCCGCCGCTGCCTTCTCGTGCATGGCCTTGCGAACGGCCGCCGCCCGCTCCTCGGCCGCCCGCGTGGCCGCCAGCACACGGGCCCGCTCGGCCGAGTCGAGGGTGGCGAGCCGGTCGGCGGCCTGGGCCTCGGTCTCGCCGGCCGGCGTGCGGCCCATGGCCCGCAGGGCCAGGCGGACCAGCTCCTCCCGGCGTTCGGGATCGGTGACCAGCCGGTCGGCCGGCACCACGGTGGCGAGCATGGGCACATCCTGGCGGAGCAGGCGCCACATGCCGTCGGGGTCGGGGTCGTCGAGGAACGCGGGGTCGTGGAGGAGCCAGACGGCCACCGCCGTGCACCGGTGGCCGTTGTCGAGCGGCGCGCCCGGTGGGTGCGGGCCGAAGGCGGCGACGTCGGGACCGGTGACGATCGCGCCCATGGCCACGGCCAGGTCGCCGACGAGGGCCGGCACCACGGGGTCGGCCAGGAACGCCGCCGGGGTGTCGATCAACCGGCGCACCAGCGCCTCGACGGTGGGAGCCCCGCTCACGGCCGGGGCCCGGTCGGGTCGTAGTGGCGGCGGCTGAAGGCCCGGGCGAAGGCCACGAGGTCGTCCCAGCTCGTCACCGTGTGGATGTCCCACCCGTCGGCCGCGGCCTCCGGGAGGCCGGGGATCCGGTCGACCGGCTGCCACAGGTTGAGCACCATCGTGGCCCCGCCGCCGGCGGCCTCGATGGCCATGCGGCTCACCTCGCGGCCGTCGCGCCCGCGCTCGTCGCGGTCGAACATGGTGGTGACCCCGTCGTCGGAGATCACCAGCACGTGGGCCGGCGCAGCCTCGGGTCGCCGCCCGGCGTAGGTGTCGCGCAGCACGTGGATCGGGAACGCGGTGCCCCCGCCGAAGAAGTCGGTGAGCACGGCCAGGATGGCGTGCTCGTCGCGGACGAACCCCCGCGTGGTCGTGTACTGCTGGGCGCCGCTCCAGAGGGTCACCTGGACGGAGGCGCCGGCCCGCAGCGCGGAGAGGGCCACGATGGCGCCGGCCAGGGTCAGGTAGCTGACCCGCTGCTGGGGGTCGGGCATCGACCCGGAGGAGTCGACGTAGAGGTCGAGGTCGACGGGGACCCGGTGCGGCGTCGCGCCCTCGGTGCTGCCCCACACCCGTTGCACCGTGGTGGTGCCGGGGATCACCACCGGGCTGCGCAGCACCGACTCGGTCCAGTCGATGTCGGCCAGCGGCGATCCCACGTCCCAGGTCTCGACCCCTTCGGGGAGCGGGTCGACCGCCGCCGGCACCTCGCGCGTGGGGAAGGGCAGCAGGTGGCCGGCGGCCCGTTCCCGGTAGTAGCGCACGGCCACCTCGTGGTCGTCGAGGTCGAGGCCGGTGGCCCGCAGGAGCGCGCCGTACTCGAAGGGCTCGCGGTACTGGCCCCGGACGGCGTCGGCCTCGCCGCCGGGCTGCTCCTCGGGCGGGGTGCCGCGGCCGTCTCCCCGTTGGTCGCCCACCAACGTGTCGCCGGTGAGCTCGGGGTCGAAGGCGGGGTGGACGGGCGGGGTGCCCTCCTCGGGGTCGACCTCGGTGAGGCCGTCGGGCTGGCCGCCGGCGCCGGCGGCCACGGCGTCGAGCAGTCGGCCGACGGCCGAGCCGATCCGGGGGTCGGCGCTCGGGTCCTCCCCGACGGCGGCGAGCAGGTGAGGGAGGCACAGTGCGGCGAAGCGGCCGCTGCCGTCGAGCCACCGACCGGCGAAGGTGCGCACGAGGCGGGCCCCGAGCACGGCGTCGAGGTCGATCCGCTCGAGGTCCTCGGCGGGCAGCGAAGCGCGCACGTCGGTGCCCGTGAGCTCGCCGGTGGGCAGCGACCACAGCACCTCGAACAGCCGGAGGTAGAAGGCCCAGAACGGCTCGTCGGCCGGACCCAGGGCCCGGTACACACCGGCCATGTCGAGGCCGCGGGTGCGCTGGAGGCGGTCGTTGATCAGGAGGTCGGCGAAGAGGTTGGCCACCATCGGGGCGAGGTGCTCGAGGGTGGGCAGGCCTCGCCGGACCCGGGCCAGCATCCGGGCGTTGTCGCGCAGGTCGGCGGGGCAGAGGATGTGGTGGCCGACCTCGTGGGCCAGCACCTCGAGGGCGAAGGCGTCGAGCCCGGCCTGGGCCACCTGGCGGAGGCTCACCACGACGGTCTGGTCGGCCAGGCGGATCATGGCGAAGCTGCCGGTGAGGCCGGCGTCGGCCTCCTGCCTCGGGGTGGTGAAGAAGGTGGGGTCGTGCAGACGCGTGAACGGGCTCCACAGCGCGAGAGCCTCGGGCCAGCGGGCCCGCCAGGCGTCGCCGAGGGCGTGCAGGTCCTGGCCGGTCGTCGCGGCCGGTGCGGCGGGGGCCGGCGCGGTCACGGGGCCACCAGGAAGGTGACGGCGTGGCTGACGGCCGAGGTGACGGCGGTCGCCGCCCCGACCCGCACCCACGAGGTGGGGGCGGGCAGGTCCACACCGTCCGGGGGGTTGGCGGGGTCGAGGGCGGCGGCGGCCACCGCGGCCACGGCGTCGGCCGGGGGCGGTACCGGGGCGATGGCGTGGCCGGAGGCGTCGGCCACGACCAGGTACCAGGCGGCGCCGTCGGTGGCCAGCACCTGGTCGGGCCCGCCGCCCACGGCCAGGCGAGGGGGTCGGGTGAACGCGCCGCCCAGGCCCACGAAGGCCCCCACCCGCACCGCGCCGGCCCGGCGCCCGCCGGTGGCCGGGTCGAGCCACGGGTCGGCCCGGAGCGCGTCGACGGCCCCGGCCGCCGGTCCCACCAGCACGGCGCGGGCGGCGGCGGGGAGAGCCGCGGCCAGGTCGAGGGCGGTGGGCCGGTAGCCGGCCATGCCCGCCCGCCACGCCGCCACCTGGCCGGCGGCGAGCAGGGCGGCCGGGTCGGTCAGCGTGCCGGTGGCCAGGGCGTCGGCCACGAGCGCGGTCCACTGGTCGGGCCGGGCGCCGGGGGCCTGGTCGAGGGTGACGACGGCGTTGGTGATCGAACCGGCCACCTCCCGCGGGGCGCGGGCAAGGGCCGGCGCCGCCGCCGGCAGCAGGGCGGCCCACGCCCGGTGCACGGGCCCGGCCAGCCGGCGGCCGGCCACGAGGTCGAGGGCCAGCTCGAAGAGGGCCATCCCCACGGCGGGCACGGCGTCGGCGGTGGCCCGGTCGGCGGCCACGGCCTCGACCGCGGGCGCGACGAGGTCGGCCAGCGCCCGGCCGAAGTGGTCGGTGTCGAGGGCGGGATGGTCGTGGCGGACCTCGGCCACCCGGGCGTTGCAGGCGTCGCGGTTGGCCTCGAGCACGGCGGCCAGCGCGCCGGCCACGGGTGGGGCGGCCGCGGTCACCGGGCCCGGCCCCGCCAGCGCAGCCAGGCGAGGTAGTTCGTGTACCGCTGGTGCAGGTACTTGAGCACGAGGATGTCGTCGTAGAGCGTGCCGTACAGCTTCCGCCCGGCCGACCACTCGGCCAGCGTGCGCTCGATCCGCTCCAGCCGGGCCCGGGCGCCGGCCTCGTCGAGGTCGCCGAGGCCGAGGGCGAACTCGTCGAGCAGGTCGGCCACCGGGTCGGCGCGGTCGAGGTCGAGCCGGTCGTACTCGGCGCAGGACAGGTCGAAGAGGCGACGGAGCCAGGCGATGCGGTCGGTGCGCAGCGCCCGGTTGGCCTCGGCTTCGAAGAACGGGGCGTCGAGGTCGGGGACGAGCTTGTCGTGGAGCACGAAGGGGAGGATCTGGCGCAGGTCTTCGAGGTGCACGGCGGGCTGGCCGCGGAAGTAGGCCAGGGCCTTGGCGTAGATCAGCAGCGTCTGCAGGGCCCGCACCGACAGCCCGTTGCGGGTCTGGGTGCCGAGGTCGGCGAGGCGGTCCCGGCCCGACTCCCCGGTGGAGAGGAGGTGCAGGTCGACCCCGGCCAGGCGGGCGGTGTCCTTGGTCTGGTACTCGAGCTGGGTGCCGGCCGACTCGAGGACCTCGAACTGGGCGGCGAAGAACTCGATGCGGCGGCGCACGGCCGGCGGCAGCTCGACGGCGAGGACCTCCTCGTGGACCCGGTCGAGCTCGTCGGCCGCGAACACCAGCTGGGCCGGCACCACCTCCTCGGGCCGGTAGCCGCGGTCGATGCGGTCGAGGAGGTCGCCGAGGAACCGGCTGTTGAAGGCCAGGGCCTGCACCACCACGTCGATGCGGTCGCGCAAGGCCTCGATCACCGGGTAGGTGCCGCCGCCCGTGTCGTCGTTGGCGGTGAGGAACCACGCCGCCTCGGGGCACTCGAGGATCTGGTCGAACAGCTCGGCGTAGTTGTCGCCCATCACGGTGAGCAGCGCCGACTGCGTGCGGGTGGGGATGCGGTTGTACTCGTCGACGATGCGCACCCGCATGGTGAGCCAGCTCCGCCAGGCGATGCGAATCTCCTCGGCCGACTCGGCCTTCACCAGGTCGGCCGGGAGCGGGGTGCCGAGCAGATCGGCCACCGTCATCTGCGGGTGCCCGTGCTGCATGGCCCGGCGGACCTCCCGCACCGGGTAGCCGGCCAGCACCCCCATGAGCACGGCGCTGGCCGTCTTGCCCCGCCCCGGGCCGCCGACGAACAGGCAGCGTCGACGGGTGGCGAAGGTCAGGAGCGGCAGGAGCACGAAGCTCGAGTAGCTCTGCCCGGACGGCAGGTCGACCACCGTGCGGCTGTCGCCGAAGGCGAAGCTGGCATGGGGCCCGTCGTGGTACTCGATGTCGTAGTGGGGGCTGATGATGGCCCGGTTCACGATCCAGAAGTAGGCCTGGCGCAGCGTCTCGTCGAGGGGCACGGCGGCGGCGGCCGGTGGGGCGGTGGCCCCCGGGCCGCGGTAGAGGTCGGCCACGTCGAAGGCGCGTGGCGCGGCCTGCTCGCGGGGGAGGGTCGGCGCCTCCGGCACGTGCTCGGTGGGGGGCTGCCGCCGGGCCATGGGCGTCGATGCTAGGCGGCTACCGTCGACGGTGGTGCCGGGTTCCCTCCTCGCCGTCCTGCTCGCCCTGCCGGTGTGGCTGCTCGGGTCCGTCGCCGGCGCGCCTCCGGCCGGCGCCGCCCCGGTGCTGGCCTGTCCCGCCTCGCCCGCCACCATCACCATCACGGCCAGCACCGACCTCGACCCGTCCTGCACCTACGGCGCCCCGTTCGAGATCACCGCCTCGGGCGTGGTGCTCGACTGCAAGGGGGCCGTGATCGACGGCACCGGCAGGGGCGGGGTCGGCATCCTGATCCATGCCGCCACCGACGTGGCGCTGTCGGGGGTCGTGGTGCGCAACTGCACCGTGGACGGGTTCCTCAACGGCTTGCGCGTCTCCCGCGACGGCTTCCGCGCCCTCCCGGCCGGGGCCGAGTACGACCACCCCTTCGCCGACATCGTGATCGAGGACAGCACCTTCACGAGGTCGCGGGGTGTCGGCGTGTTCGTCGACGGCTACGTCACCGGGGTGACCATCCGCCGCTCCCACCTGATCGACGCCGGCAGCACCGGGGTGTACCTCGAAGCCGGGTCGAAGGGCACGGCGGTGCAGGACAACCGCTTCGACCACAACGGGTACGGCGAGAACGGCCTCGACGGCACCGTGGTGTCGGTGGGCGGGGTCACGGCCCGCTACTGGGGCACCGGGCGCGAGGGTCTGGCCGTCGACGGTTCGCGTGACAACGTGATCACCGGCAACACCTTCGCCCACGACTCCTTCGGCGGGATCTTCCTCTACACCAACTGCGGCGAGTACCACAGCAGCAAGCCCGGACGGTGGTTCGAGCGCCGATACCCCGCCTCGGGCAACGTGATCACCGGCAACACCTTCACCGGGGAGATCAATGCCGTGTGGGTGGGTGCCCGGATGGGGGAGAACACCTGGCCCATGGAGTGCAGCGACCCGGCCTACCTCGACGATCCCGGTCAGCTGCTGAGGGTGACGCTCGACCGTGCCCCGGACAACACGATCAGCACCAACACCTTCTCCAACGTGGTCTACGGCGTCCGGGTCGAGGACGACGGCACCACCATCGAGGCCAACACCTTCACGGGCGACGGTGCCGGCCAGTACGCCGTGGTGGTGGGCACGCGCTACCGGGGGAGCGCGCTCGGTCGTCCGGTGGACGGCACCCGCATCGTGGGCAACACCGCAACCATCACCGGGAATCCGTCGCCCTTCCGGTGGGCCTGGGGCCAGGCCGGAACGACCTTCGCCGCCAACGTCGCCGCGAGCGCGCCAGCCCCGTTCTGCGAGGTGGCGCCGCTCCCCACGGGCCCCTTCGTGATGGTGCTGGCCTTCGCCCTCGAGCCGCCCGGCGCTCCGCCGGCCACCCCGCCCGCCGGGCTCGAGTACCCGGTCGTGGGTCCGCAGCCGGCCTGCCCGGCCGCGGCGGCGCCGGTGCCGGTGGTGACCCCGGCGTTCACGGGCTGACCGGCCGGCGGGCGGCGACGTCCCGCGCGACACTGCGGGGGATGCGGATCCTGCTCGTGGTCAACAGCTCGGCCTCGTCGGTCACGGCGCGGTCGCGGGTGGTGATCAAGAAGGCGCTGTCGGCCGACCACGAGGTCACCCTGGCCGAGACCAACCGCCGGGGCCACGCCACCCGCCTGGCCCAGGGTGCCGCGGCCGACGGCATGGACGTGGTGGTGGTGCTCGGCGGCGACGGCACCCTGAACGAGGCGGCCAACGGCCTGGCCGGCTCGGCCACCGCCCTCGCCCCGCTGCCGGGCGGTTCCACCAACGTCTTCGCCCGCACCATCGGGCTGCCCGACGACCCGATCGAGGCCACCGGTGCGCTGCTCGAGGCCCTCGACCGCAAGTCGATCAAGCGGGTCGGCCTGGGCTCGGTCAACGGTCGCTACTTCCTCTTCCACGTCGGGCTCGGCTTCGACGCTGCCGTCGTGCAGCAGGTCGAGCGCCGCGCCGCGCTCAAGCGCTACGCCAGCCACGTGCTGTTCGTCTACGCCGCCTTCGACACGGCGCTGCGCCACTACGACCGGTCGCGTCCGCGCTTCGCCCTCCACTTCCCCGACGGCACCATCGTCGACGACGGCTACCTCGGGGTGGTGTTCAACTCCAACCCCTACACCTACCTCGGGCCGCTGCCGCTCAACTTCGCCCCCGACGCCACCCTCGATCGGGCCTTCGCCGTGGTGTGCATCCGCACGCTGAACATCGGCACCATCCT
>JAKOVR010000041.1 GCA_029782025.1 Actinomycetes bacterium
CTGCGCAGCTGTTCAGCGGTTACGCCGATGAACTGGATGTCTTCCGGGACGAACGTGTCGCCGATGCCGATTCGAAGGATGATGAGCCCACTGCCGGCCACCGCGGCGGCACCGGCGATGAGGAGGAGGCGCCCGAGCGTGAAGCGGTCGCGGCGTGCCCACCAAGTGCCGGGGTGGAGGAGGCAACGCGGATCGAGTGGACCGTTGACGAGGCGTCGAGTACGGGCCATGCCGAGCACGTACAGGGGGACCATCAGCATGGTGCCGATTCCGTGCCAGGTGTCGAGGTAGCCGTAGCCGAGGTAGGCGAGGAAGGTCGCGAACCCGATGACGCCGCTGATGAGCCACGTCCACCACGCCCACTGCGCCCCACGCGAGAGGGGGAACGCGGTCAGCCACAGGTACAGGACGCCGATGCCGAAGAGGGTGCCGCCGAGCGATGCCCGATCGTGGATCATGAAGTCGGTGACCCGGCATGACGCGATGGCGCAGAGCTCGTCCGGTGTCATGCCCAGGTAGTGGAGGTCGTGAGGCAGGAAGTCGCCGGTGGAGGCCAGGAACATCGCGAGCCCCCCGGCGAAGAGCAGAGCGCCAGCGATGATGAACAGCATCGGGCGGCCGTCACCGACAAGCGGGCTCAAGAGACCTCGTTGGGCATCTTCCCGCTCGTCCACGCACTCATGCTCTCACGCCGCTCGAACCGACGGAGGCGCCCCGCCGAGGTCCACGTTCGCCGACCGCCTGGTCGATGAGCCCGCGACCCGCCGAAGGTCGAACGGCGGGGGATGGGGCCCTCGCCTCCGGGGCTACGGGGGCAGGTGCTCGCTCACGAAGCGGAGTTGGGCAGGCAGCATCGTGCTCCAGTAGCCGGCGTCGTGGCCGCCCTGGGTGGAGCTCCATTGCGCGCCCGGAACGCCCATGGCGAAGTCGTGGGCGGCATCCACGAAGGGATCCTGGGCGCCGCAATCGATCCGCACGGCCACACCGGCGAGGTTGGCCCGCTCGCGGAAGACGTCGTTGGCCTCGAAATCGGCGGCGCCGTCGAACGCACCGGCCGGCGTCTCGCTCCCCATGTGCCACAACGCCGGGCTGGAGCCCACGACGGCGGCGACCCGAGATGGCCCCATGCGCTCGGCGAAGCGGATCGCGCCGTAGCCCCCCATCGACCACCCGATGAAGGCCACGCGATCGACCAGCAGCCCGCGGCCGGCGAGCAGCGGGAGGAACTCGTCGGTCAGCATCGCGGCCGGATCGTCGCCATCCGACCGCTTGTGCCAGTAGGTCGATTCGCCGCCATCGACCGAGGCGATGGCGAACGGTCGTGCTCCCGACCCGATGATGGCGGCCAGCCAGTGTTCGATGCCGAAGTCGCGAAAGACGCTGGCGTGATCGCCACCCCGTCCGGGCAGCGCCAGGCACACGGGCAGGGCCGCGTCTTCTTCTCGGCCGGGCGGGTAGGCCACCGTCCAGCCCACCGTCCGACCCCGGCGGGCGACCGAGGTGAACGAACCCTCCACGAGCGGACCGGCGGGATCCGGTGGCGCTCCGACCGGCGGGGGCGAGGGGTGGAGCACCGCATCGAGGCGGGTCTTGCCCGGGAGGCTGCCCGTCTCGACCAGCGCCAGCGCGCCGGCGCCGGCTGCGGCCAGCGCACCGCCGGCCAGGAGGAACCGCCTTCGGCTGAGCGTCACGGGTCGAGGGTAGTGACCCGCCGCGCCCACGCCAGCCGCGCCGTCCCACGCGGTCGGCCCGGCGATGCTCACGGGCACCGAGCCCGTCGCACGATCCCGCCCTGTGGCTCGAAGCCCAAGCGCTCGAACCCGGTCGACTACGGTTGCCCAACTCGGCGCTCTGGAGGAGGCCACGATGGACGGCCCGAACGAAACCGAACGGTCCGGCTCGGTCGACCGTCGCAAGGTGCTCGGCGTCGCGGCCGCTGCGGCCGCGGGTGCGTGGGTGGCGCCGGTGGTGCTCTCCTCGCCCGCCTACGCCCAGGCCACCGCGGGCCAGCCGGCCGCCTCGCTGTTCGGGATCGTGACCGACTGCGGCAACGCCCTGGGCCAGGGCGAGTCGGCCACCGTCTACGCCACCCTGCAGGGCTCGGGGCCGGGCGGCGCCCAGGTGGCGACCACCACCACGCCGCCGGGCGACGGGTCGTACACGCTGAACCTCCCCGGGCCCGGCACCTACGACCTGTACGTCGTCCTCCACATCCCGGGCTCCCCGGGTTTCGACATCGGCCCCTTCGGCGGCGGCACGGCGGTCGCCGCTGGCGGCGCGCTGTTGTTCGACATCGACATCACCGCCTGCTGAGCGTCGCCCGGTCCGCGAGGATGGGGGGCATGGACGCCCTCGATCCCGCTTCCGACGCCGACTTCGACGCATCACTCACCACGGTCCGCTACCGGGCCGACGGCCCGGTCCGCATCGTCACGATCGATCGGGCCGACGTCCGCAACTGCGTCGACGGCCCCACCGCCGACCAGCTGGCGGCGGCCTTCCGTCGCTTCGACGCCGACCCGGACGCCGCGGTGGCGGTGCTCACCGGCGCCGGCGGCTTCTTCTGCGCCGGGGCCGACCTGAAGGGCGTGGCCGAGGGGCGGGGCAACAAGGTCCGGCCGGAAGGCGACGGTCCCATGGGACCGAGCCGGATGGTGCTGTCCAAGCCGGTGATCGCCGCCGTCGAGGGCTACGCGGTGGCCGGCGGGCTTGAGCTCGCCATCTGGTGCGACCTGCGGGTGGCGGCCGAGGACGCCGTGTTCGGCGTGTACTGCCGGCGGTGGGGGGTGCCCCTGATCGATGGGGGCACGGTCAGGCTCCCTCGCCTGATCGGGCACAGCCACGCGATGGACCTCATCCTCACCGGCCGGGGCGTGCACGGCGAGGAGGCGCTGCGGATGGGCCTCGTCAACCGGAGCACCCCCACGGGCGGTGCGCTCGACGCCGCGGTCGCGCTGGCCCACGACCTGGCCCGGCTCCCGCAGACCTGCCTGCGCAGCGATCGGCGCTCCGCCCTCGAGCAGTGGGGCATGGGGGAGGGCGAGGCCATCGGCAACGAGTACGTGCTCGGCTTCGCCACCATCGAGTCCGGCGAGACGCTGGAGGGCGCCATGCGCTTCGCCGGCGGCGCCGGCCGCCACGGGGCTCCCGCCTGAGCCGGGCGGATCGGGCCGCTACGGTTGCCGGCGCATGTGCGGTCGCTTCGTCTCCGCCACCCCGCCCGACCAGATCGCCGGGTACTTCGACGCCGCCCCCACCGAATCGGTGCTCGACCCCAGCTACAACGTGGCGCCCACCAACGACGTGTACGCCGTGCTGGTCGACGGCGGCCTCCGGCGACTCACCACGCTGCACTGGGGCCTGATCCCCCCGTGGGCGAAGGAGCTCAAGATCGGCAGCCGGATGATCAACGCCCGGGCCGAGACGCTGGCCGAGAAGAGCTCCTTCAAGGCGCCGTTCAAGCGCCGCCGCTGCATCATCCCCGCCGACGGCTTCTACGAGTGGCAGGCCCTGGCCGGCCAGAAGCGCAAGCAGCCGATGTTCATCCATCGGCCCGACGGTGAGCCGTTCGCCTTCGGGGGCCTGTGGGAGGTGTGGCGCAGCAAGGAGGAGCCCGGTGAGGTCGTCCGCTCGTGCACGATCATCACCACCGCCGCCAACGAGGCCATGGCCCCGATCCACGACCGGATGCCCCTGATCCTGCCCCCGGACCGCTGGAGCACCTGGCTCGACCCCGAGGTCCAGGACCTCGACCTGCTGGGCCAGTTCCTCGTCCCGGCGCCACCGCAGCTGATCACGTTCCACCCGGTGAGCACGGAGGTGAACGTGGTGCGCAACAAGGGCGCCCACCTCATCGATCCGGTGGAGCCTGCGGCCGAGGCCGCGGCGGCCGACGTCGAGCCGGCGTGAGCGTCCCCCTCCGCCGCCGCCTCGAGAACCTGTCGCTGCGCTGGCAGGCGCGCCTCGACAGCGAGTGGGCCGACCGGGTCCTGCCCTGGATCGCCACGGTGGCCATGTTCGTGGTCCTGGCGCTGCTGGCCCTGGCCCGGGCCCGCTCGCTCGAGGGGACGGCAGACCTCGCCGCCTACACCCAGGCCGCCTGGCTCGTCGGTGAGGGGCAGCCTCCGGTGACCACCATCACCACGGGCTCCCACGTGCTGGCCCAGCAGGCCGCCTTCCTCTTCTACCCGATGGTGTTGCCGTCGATGGCCGGCGTCCCCATCGTCGCCAACCTGCTCGTGGTGCAGGCCGCCGCGCTGGCGTCGGGGATCCTGCCGCTGTGGCGGATCGCCCGGAAGGTGGCCAACCTGCGCCCCGGCCCGTCGCTGTGCCTGGTGTTCGTCTACGGGTTCTACCCGACCGTGCACAACCTGAACCTCGCCGGCTTCCACCCCGAGGTGGTGGGCCTACCCGGTCTCCTGGGGGCCATCTACTTCGGCCTGCGGGGCAAGTGGCGGTACTTCGTCGTGTGCGCCGTGATGGCGGTGCTGAGCCGGGCCGACCTGGGGCTGGCCCTGGCCGGCCTCGGTGCCCTCCTCGCTGTCGAGGGGAAGCGGCGTCCGGGGCTCGTCACCATGGGCGTGGGGTCGGCCTGGACGGTCGTCTGCACCTTCGTCGTGCAGCCGCGCTACGGCGCCGGTTCCTCGGCCCACATCACGGCGTTCACGGCCTTCGGCGACACGCCCGGGGCGGTGGTCGGCGGGCTGCTGACCCACCCGTCGGCGGTCATCCAGCAACTCGTCCGCGAGCAGAACTTCAACCTCGCCGTCACCCTGCTGGCCCCCCTCGTCTTCCTACCCGTGCTGGTGCCGCGCTACCTGCTGCCCGTGCTGCCGCTCCAGTTCCTGTACCTCGTCGCCGACATCCCTCGCGACGCGGTGTTCGGCCAGCAGACCGTGGCCATCACCGCCTTCTTGTTCCTCGGCGCGGCCATGGCCCTCGGCAAGCTCGGGGAGGTGCGGCTCGAGAAGATCCGGGTCGACAACCGCCTGATCGGCGCGCTGTTCCTGGCCGCCACGGTGTTCTTCGTGCAGGACGCCGCCAGCTCCCCCTACCGGCATCCCTGGGACTGGGGCGGCCGCGACACCGTCGACTACGCCCGCTTGCGCACCCTGGAGCGGGTCGAGGCCGCCACCCCGGTACGGGTGTCGCCGTCGTTGCTCACCGTCTTCTCCGAGCGGCCGACGGTGTTCGCCCTCGTCCCGGCCGATTCGCCCGACGCTGCCGCAGCTGCGGCCGGCGTCGACGCCGTGGTGATCGACGACCGCCAGCTCGGCCCGTGGACCACGGTCGACCGCCAGGTGTTCCGCCTGGGCCTCGATTCGCTGGGTTTCAGCCGCGTGAGCGAGGAAGAGGGGATCGAGGTCTTCGTGCGGAGCGGCCGGCGCTGAGCGGACGGACGGCCGGTCAGCCGGCGGCGATCGCGGCGGCGAGCCGGGCCGCGATGTCGTCGAGCTCGGCCGGATCGGGCGACGGGTCGGCGTTGGCGAAGTCGAGGTCGTGCACGCCGCGGATCGGCACCACGTGGATGTGGAGGTGGGGCACCTCCAGGCCGGCGATCATCAGTCCCACCTTGACGGGGGAGAAGAGGGCCTGCTGGGCCCGGGCCACGGCGTGGGCCACGGTCATGAGGTGGGCGTTGAGCTCGGGGGAGGCGTCGACCCAGTGGTCGACCTCCTCCACCGGCACCACCAGGGTGTGCCCCGGTTGCAGCGGGTTGATCGAGAGGAAGGCCACGCAACGGTCGTCACGGTGGACGAACCGGCCGGGCAGCTCGCCGGCGATGATGCGGCTGAAGATCGTGGGCATCGGCTGCCTCCTGAGGCGGGAGCGACGGCGGTGGCCGCTGGTAACGGAACGGCTCCGCCGGGGATCGTAGGCTGGGATGATGGCCGGGACCGCGGACGTCGACGAAGCGCCTGATCTCGGCGAGGGCTACCCCGACCACGGGCTGTACACCATCCCCAACCTGCTCACGCTGCTCCGCCTGTGCGCCTTGCCGGTGTTCCTCTGGCTGCTCTTCTCCCGGCAGGACCGCTTCGCCGCCTCGCTGCTCCTCGGGGGGCTCGGGGCCACCGACTGGTGCGACGGCTACATCGCCCGCCACTTCGACCAGACGTCGAACTTCGGCAAGATGTTCGACCCCACGGCCGACCGCATCCTGTTCTTCGTGGGGATCGGCGCCATCATCGCCGACGGCAGCGCGCCGCGATGGTTCTGCTGGGTGGTGCTGGTGCGGGAGATCGTCGTCGCCGCCATCACCGTCACCCTCGTCGCCCTCGGCGCCAAGCCGGTCGATGTCACGTGGTTCGGGAAGGCCGGCACGTTCAGCCTGATGTTCGCCTTCCCGTTCTGGCTGGCGGGGTCGAGCACCGTGTCCTTCGCCTCGGTGTGCACGGCGCTCGGCTGGCTGTTCGGCGGGCCCGGCATCCTGCTCAGCTTCTACGCCGCCTTCCGCTACATCCCGCTGTGGCGGGCCGCGCTTCGCGAATCGCGAGCTCCGACCGCAGGGTAGGTTGCACGGCGTGAAAGCCGTGATCATGGCCGGCGGTGAGGGCACCCGACTGCGGCCCCTCACCTCCACCGCCCCCAAGCCGCTGCTCCCGCTGGCCAACAAGCCGATGATGGAGCACATCATCGACCTGCTCAAGCGCCACGGGATCGACGAGATCGTCGTGACGGTGGCCTTCATGGCCAACGCCATCCGCAACTACTTCGGCGACGGGTCCGACTTCGGCGTATCGATCACCTACGCCACGGAGGAGACCCCGCTCGGCACCGCCGGATCGGTGCGCAACGCCATGGACCTGCTCACCGAGCGGTTCCTCGTGATCTCCGGTGACGTGCTCACCGACGTCGACCTCGGCAAGATCATCGCCAGCCACGTCGACCTCGGCGCCATGGCCACCATCGGGCTCATCCACGTCGAGAACCCGGTGGAGTTCGGCATCGTGATCACCCGCGACGACGGCCGGATCGAGCGGTTCCTCGAGAAGCCGACCTGGGGCCAGGTCTTCAGCGACACGATCAACACGG
>JAKOVR010000049.1 GCA_029782025.1 Actinomycetes bacterium
CGACTTCTTCGCCCCGGTCACCGGCCAGCAGCCCGTGGTGGTGCTCACCGGTGAGGTGCCCGCCGTGACGGTGAGTGACGCCGTGCCCGCGGGCGACATGGCCGCGCCGGCGGGCGACGTGGCCGCGGGCGACATGGCGATCGTCACCCGGGAGGACCTCGAGGCGCGACGGGCCGCTGACAAGGACGAGGCCGAGGGCGAGGGCGCGGGCGAGCCCCGGCCCCGCCGGTCCGGGGTGGCCAAGCGCGTCCCGGTGGCCGACCCGCTGGCCATGCTCGGCGACGTCGACGACCTGTCGGCCCGCCTCCAGCGCCTCGGCACCGATCAGCCCCCACCACCCCCCGACGCCTAGCGCCGTCGCGCCAGGTGTCCTCCTGTGGGTGCGAATTGTTCGCGAATGCGAACATTTCGCACCCACAGGAAGCCGACGGGTTCAGGAGGTGGGGCCGCGGTAGATGCAGCCGGCGGTGCAGGTCTCGCGCACCTCGACGCCGGCCAGGCCGGGGAGCGGGCCGGCCAGGCGGTCCCAGATCCACTCGGCGATGCGTTCGCTCGTGGGGTTCTCCAGGCCGGGCACGTCGTTGAGGTAGCGGTGATCGAGCGCCTCGTGGACAGGGGCGCAGGCCGCCGAGATGTCGGCGAAGTCGACGACCCATCCCGATCCCTCGCCCACGGGGCCGGCGACGGTCACCCTGACCCGGAACGAGTGGCCGTGCAGGCGGGCGCACTTGTGGTCGGCGGGCACGGCGGGCAGCCGGTGGGCCGCTTCGAACCCGAACTCCTTGAAGACCTCCATGCCGACCATCTTCGCGGGTCGGGCCCGGTCACGGGATGCCGAGCAGCTTGTGGGTCTGGAGGCTGAGCCGCCAGCGGGGGTGGGCGAGGCAGTACGCCACGGCCGCGGCGGTGGCGGCCTCCCGGTCGGGACCGTCCATCGGTTGCAGGAAGAAGTGCTGAAACCCGAGGGGCTCGTAGCGGTCGGGCTCGGCCCCGTCCTGGGGGAAGACGAGCTTGAGCTCGTCGCCCTCCGTGACGACGAGGTCGGCGCCGGCCTTGGGGCTCACGCACACCCAGTCGACGCCGGCCGGCACAGGGAGGGTGCCGTTGGTCTCGATGGCCACCTCGAACCCGGCGGCGTGGAGGGCGTCGACGAGTGGGGCGTCGAGCTGCAGGAGGGGCTCACCGCCGGTGCACACCACCAACGGCCGCCCGCCGGGCCGCCCGCCCGGTGACCCGCCCGGTGACCCGCCCACCCGGCCGGCCCAGCAGGCCGCCACGTGGTCGGCCAGCTCGGTCGGGGTGGCGAAGCGGCCGCCGCCCGGGCCGTCGGTCCCCACGAAGTCGGTGTCGCAGAAGCGGCACACGGCGTCGGCGCGCTGGGCCTCACGGCCCGACCAGAGGTTGCACCCCGTGAAGCGGCAGAAGACGGCGGCCCGGCCGGTGTTCGCCCCCTCCCCCTGGAGCGTGGCGAACACCTCCTTCACCGTGTAGCCCATGGAGCGACGCTATCTCGCTCCGGCACGGGGTCGGCTACCGTCGTGGCCAGCATGGGTCTGAACTTCGGACAGGCGGCGCGGGCGGCGGCGATCGCGTGGAAGCAGACCACGTCCGTGCTGCCCGACGCGGCCAAGGAGCCGGCCGACCTCGTGCGACTCGACGGGCGCACCATGCACGGCCCGTTCGACTTCTGCCTCCCGCCGGCCGAGACGGTGGCCAACCTCCTGCCCGAAGCGGCGAGCGCCATCGACCGCTTCGCCGCCCTCGGGTTGGCCTGGCCCGGCGGCGTCGGCGGTGGGCCCAACAACCAGTTGCTCGACACCTGGGTGCAGTGCGCCAACGCCCTCGTCCCCCTCACCGGCGATCCAGAACGGCTCGCCCTGTTCCTCTCCCAGGCCCTCCGGGTCGGGGAGGTGCTCCCGATCGAGAACGACTGGTTCGTCACGTTCGGCTGGAGCGGGCAGGCCGACCACCTGCGTGACCACGGCGGGGCGACACCCCCGCGGGGCCCCGCCGCCGGCGCAACGGCCCACGCCGCCGTGCGCTTCCGTTCCCCCGAGGGGTCGATCGAGGTCGCCCTCCTGTCGTGGTTCTACGCCGAGTCGTTCCGGGACGCCGTGGCCGAGCCGCCACGCAAGCTGGCGGCGCGGGTGGCCCAGCTCCAGGGAGTGGCGGCGCCGAACGGGCCGTTCCTCCGGGCCGGCGTCGACCTGGGGCCGTTCCTGGTGGAGCCCTTCGAACGGCTCGTGCACCTGCACCTGCTCGCCCGTGGGATGGAAGCCGCCGGCGAGCTCGACGCCGAACGGGTACGGGTCGTGATGGTCGCCCCCTCGGAGAACCTCGACCTGGCCCAGTCGATCACCTCGGCGGCCCAGCGCCACCTGGGGTCGACCGTGCCCGACGTCTGGCGGGCCGCCCTCGACCCGACCGAGGCCGACCGGTTCGTGGAGCTCGACAGCGCCTGCCTCGTGGACCCGGCCCTCGATCTCACCTCGGCCGAGTTCCGCGCCCGCTACGCCGATCTGCAGCCCAAGTCCACCGACCTCGCACCCGACCTCGCCTCGGGGATCGGACCGGGGGCGGACGAACCGGACCGCTCACCGAGCTGGGACCGGCGCAGGAGGTGGGGATGACCACCGACGACCGCTTCGACGACTTCTCCACCGCGCCGAGCGACCAGCTGGTGCTGGCCGCGCTCCAGCGCATGGCCAGCGCCCAGGCCCAGCTGCTGAGCGCCGAGCAGCGGGCGGCCGAGGCCCGCGGCGACACCGACGCGTTGCGGATCGCCGAGATCGAGGAGGCCCACAACGACGTGATGTGGGCCAAGGCCCACGCACTGGCCGCCAGCCGGGGGAAGAAGTCCGACGACGAGCTGCGCCGGGCCATCGCCCGGGAGAAGGCCATCCTGCAGCGCCACGGCTACTCGAGCTTCAAGGCCTACATCGCCAAGCGCACCGCCACCCGCACGGAGGACGTCCACCTCCAGCTCGCCCGCCGGGAGTTCGAAGCCGCCCGGGAGGAGTGGGATCGGGTGCAGGTCGATCTCGACGCCGCGACGCTCCCCACGATGATCGTCGACTACACCGAGGACGAGCCCCGCCGGATCGACTGACCGACACCGGTCGGCGCGCCGGTTCCGACGGTCCCGGCCGGTCGGGCGACGGTCCCGGCCTTTCCGGGCGTGCGCCCTTGTCACCGGGCCGGGCCGGGGCGATGATCGGCCCCGTGCTGGAGATGCGTGCGACCTGCGAGCGGTGTGCGGCCCCGCTGCCCCCTGACGGTGAGGCGCGGATCTGCAGCTTCGAGTGCACGTTCTGCCCGCCCTGCGCCGACGCCATGGCCGCCCGCTGCCCCAACTGCGGCGGCGAGCTCGTGGCCCGCCCCCGCCGCGTCACCGGTTGACGACCGGCGGGGGACGGACGCCCGCCGCCCTCCCGATGCGGGCCCGACGCCGATGGCGGGGCTCGGAGTGGCATCGTTGTAGCCTGACCGATCGTCCTTCGCTGCTGCGCCGCGCCGTGGCGCGCCGCCTGCCCGCCCCGTCATGCCGTCCCGCCCGACCTCGCCTCCGCCCCCGGTCGTCCCCGGTCGGCGCGCCGCCCGGGTCCTCCTGGCCACGGCCGTCGTCGCCGTGCTCGTCGCCGTGGCCGCCTGCTCCGACCCGAGTGAGCCCCGTCCCGTCGCCGCCCCCCGGCAGGACACCGTCGCCCCCCTGGCCCGCCTCGCCACCGAGGGCAGCGTCGTGCCGGTGATGACCGCCCCGCCGGGGTTCGTGCCCGCCGACACCCGGGCCGTCCTCTTGCCCTTCGCCCCCTCCTACGACACCACCCAGCCGCCGCTGCCCGTGTACGGCGGGGCGGTGGAGCTGAGCGGCACGGTGCTCGGGCCCGAGGGCGGGGTCGACGGCGCCACGGTGCGGCTCGAGCGGTTCGTCGGCACCCGGGGCGGCTACGTCGAGGTCACCACCAACAAGGAAGGCGTGTACCACGCCTACGGCCTGCTCGGCGGCCACTACCGCATCCGGGCCTACCTCCCGCCCGACCTCACCACCCTCGAACCGCAGCTCGCCTTCTTCCCCGACGACCGGCGGGACGCCGCCGGCCGCCCGCTCGACGGCGAGCCCCTGCGCCAGACGATCGACCTCGCCGTGCTCAAGCGGGACGAGAACCACCTCTTCGCCGCCCTCGACCGCGGCAACCCCCACGTGGGCGAGTTCGCCCTGCTCCACGCCGTGCTGGTCAACGAGGAGGTCCGCAAGGACGACGGGGTGGTCGAGGGCGTCGGCATCAAGGACGTCCAGATCGTGGCCGGCCCCAAGGACAACGCCAACTGGGAGATCCTCGAGTCGCGCCAGACCACCAACGAGGACGGCGCCGTCGACTTCATCGTGCTGTGCAAGGCGGTGGGGAAGTGGCCGATGGTCGTCGCCTCGCCCGAGCTCTCCGTCGACGTCGACATGCCCGAGTGCCTCCCCGAGGAGCCCACCACCACGTCGTCGACCGAGACCACGGCCACCACCGCGCCGGGCGGGAGCAGCACGTCGTCGTCGAGCACGACCACCACCGCACCCGTGATCCCGAACTTCGCGGTGGGCAGCACCTTCCTCGTGCCCTACGTGGGGCCGGTGCCGGCCGGCGTCTACCAGTCCAAGAGCCTGTTCTGCTCCACCGGGTTCGACGTGTGGGTGCAGAACCACTGGATCGGCGTCCAGATCAACGGCAACAAGATCAGCTCCTCCTACCCGATGCGCAACTTCAAGCCGCTCAACGGCCTGGCCCCGTGCGCCTTCACGAGGACGTCCTGACGTGGCCGGCCCCCCCGCCTCCGCTTCCGCTTCGGCCGCCCGGGCCGGCCTCCGCCGGCGACCGCTCTGGCGACGGTTCCTGCGCGGGTCATCGCGCGTGTCGGCGGCGCTGATCCTCTGCTTCCCGCTCTTCGTGGCCACGGCCGGGGCGGCGGGGGGCTACCTGCTGCTCTTCGGCGGGCTCCCGGGCACCGTGCCCGAGGAGAAGGCGCCGATCCAGGCCATCCCGTCGATCGTCCTCGACGGCGACGGCAACCAGATCGCCGAGTTCCGCCAGTTCGACCTCACCATCCCGATGCTGAAGGAAGACATCCCCCAGGTCCTGAAGGACGCGGTGGTGTCGTCGGAGGACCAGAACTTCTGGACCCACAAGGGCATGGACCCCGAGGGCGTGATCCGGGCCCTCCTCGCCAACCAGCAGGAAGGCGAGACGGTCCAGGGCGGTTCGACCATCACCCAGCAGTACGTGCGCAAGAAGTACCTGAGCAACGAGCGGACCAAGGAGCGCAAGTTCAACGAGATCCTCCTCGCCACCCGACTCGAGCGCGACCTCATCGACGAGTACGCGGGCGACGAGCGCAAGGCCAAGGAGGAGATCCTCTACCGCTACCTCGACAGCACGTACTTCGGCGGCGGGGCCTACGGCGTCGCCGCCGCCGCCCGCACCTACTTCCACAAGGCGCTGCGCGACCTCACCCTGTCCGAGGCCGCCACCCTCGCCGCCGTGATCCCGTCGCCGTCGCGCTACGGCCCGCGGGAGAACCCCCAGCTGGCCAACGAGCGCCGGCTCGACACGCTGCGCCTGATGGCCGAGCAGGGGCGGATCACCCAGGAGGAGCGCGACGCCGCCGGGGCGGAGCACCTCTGGTACGCCGGGTTCGGCGAGCAGCCGGGGCGCACGGTGTTCTACGGGCCGCCACCGGCCGGCGAGGTCAAGTACCCCTACTTCGTCGACTACCTCCGCCAGTACCTGCTCGAGCGCTACGGCCCCGACGCCCTCTACCGGCAGGGCCTGCGCATCGAGGCCACCATCGACCCGAAGCTCCAGGCGCTGGCGGAGCGGTCCGTGGCCAACGGCCTCGGCGGGGTCGGGTGGCCCATCGAGATGTCGCTGGTGTCGATGGAGCCGGTCACCGGCTACGTCAAGGCCCTCGTGGGCGGCCGCGACTTCAACCGCAGTCAGGTGAACCTCGCCCTCGGCGGGGTCCAGGGCATGCAGCCGGGATCGAGCTTCAAGGCCTTCACCATCGCCAAGGCCTTCGAGGACGGGTACGGCCCCGACAAGGAGTACGACGCGCCCAACACCGTGTCGATCGGCGGCATCAAGTTCAAGGGCGGGGCCGGGGGCCGCATCGACCTCCGCCAAGCGACCGCCGGCTCGGTCAACACCTACTTCGTGCAGCTGGTGCGCGACCTGAAGCCCAACCGGGTGGCGGAGCTGGCCTACCGGGTGGGCGTGAGCCGCATCACCCCCGGCAAGACCTACGGCATCTCCCTGACCCTGGGCTCCTACGAGGTGTCGCCCCTCGACATGGCCCAGGGCTACGCCGTGTTCGCCAACCACGGCGTCAAGGCTGACGCCACGCCGGTGAAGCGGGTGATCCGCAACGACGGCCGCACCCTGGAGGACAACACCGCGCCCCGGGGCGTGCGGGTGCTCGCCGCCCCGGTGGCCGACTGGACCACCGAGATGCTGAAGGGCCCGATGCAGCCCGACGGCACCGGCAAGCGGGCCGCCATCGACCGCCCGTCGGCGGGCAAGACGGGGACGGCCGAGAACTACACCGCGGCCTGGTTCGTGGGCTACACCCCCCAGCTGGCCACCGCCATCTGGATCGGCAACATGAACCGCCCGACGCCCATGTACTTCTTCCAGGGCGGCCAGCCGGTCATGGGCGGCACCATCCCGGCCATCACGTGGCACAACTACATGGCCGGGGCCATGGAGGGCCTCCCCGTGGTCGACTTCGCCACCCCGGGCGTGCTGCCGGTCCCCACCTCGGGGATCCGCCAGTCCGAGCAGGACCAGTACCCGACGATCGACAAGGATTGTGGCGGCTTCTGCTTCGACCTCCCCATCGTCACCACCCCGCCGGCCCCGCCCACCACGACGACCACGGTGCCGGGGGAGACCCCCGGCTCGTCGTCGACCACCACCACGGTGCCGCCGACCACCACGTCGTCCACACTGTTCCCCACCACCACCCGGCCCCGGAAGAGCACGTAGCCCCGGGGTCGGCCCCCGGCCCCGTCCACCGAGTAGACCAGTACGCAGCGAGTAGACCTGAGACCAGATGAGCTCCGTCGACGATCCCCCCAGCTCCGGCCCCGCGGCTGACGACGACGCCTTCGCCGAGGCCGCCTCCGCCCTGCTCGGCGGGTCCGGCGACGGTGACGGCGACGCCGACGCGGGTCCGGCCACGAGCTGGATCGACCCGCTGGCCGAGGCCGAGGAGGCCCGCCGCCGGGAGGACGAAGCCTTCGCCGACGCCGAGGCGGCCCGGCGGGCCCGGCAGCGCCCCACCCGCGGGAGGGCCCGCCGGGAGTGGCGTCAGACGGAGCGGGCCCGCCGCTATGCCGCCCGGCGGTCGGTGCGGTTCCCGATCTTCACCCGGTCGGTCCTGCTCTGGATGCTCATCTTCGCCATCGCCGGGCTCATGTTCGGCGCCTCGGGGGCGTTCTGGTGGGCCCAGTTCAACTCCCAGATCACCCAGCTCAAGGACGACACCCGCGACTTCGAGCAGCGGTCGCAGAGCGCCCAGGAGGCCATCGACGCCGAGCGCAACGCCGCCCTCACCCAGATCCGGGAGGCCAACAAGCCGTTGGCCGGCTTCCTGTCCGAGGCGCTGGTGGTCACCCTGGCCCAGCAGTTCAACCCCAAGGTGTGGGCGGTCGCCACCCTCGACGACCGGGGCCAGGCCTCGGTGGGGTCGGCCTTCGCCGTGATGTCCGACAAGAACGAGACGATGATGATGACCTCGTTCGACGTGGTGAAGGCCAACGCCCTCCAGCCGGGCCCGCCCGACGGTATCCATCTGAAGAAGGGTGTGGAGGACATCAAGGCCGAGCTGTGGGCCACCGACCCCGCCCACGACCTCGCCCTCCTCAAGGTGCCCCGCGGCAACATCGACGTGATGGAGTGGGGCCCCGACGACGTCCTCGGTCGGCTCCTCGGTTCCCGGGTGTTCATGGTGTCTGGGTGGGGCGGCAACGGCGCCACGCTGCTGCCCGGCCTGGTGGTGGACGTGAGCCAGTCGACGCTCCGCCACACCGCCACGCTGCCGATGGACGTGCGGGGCGGGCCGATCATCAACGCCAACGGGCAGGTCGTCGGCGTGGCCAGCCGCGCCTACTTCCCGGCCGGGTTCGACCCGATCGAGGCCCGCTACGCCCCGTTGGTCAACGTGATCTGCGAACGGGTCCTCAACTGCGGCGGCGGCAAGAGCCGCAAGCCCAAGGACATCGTCCCGCCCCCCACCAGCACCACCGTCAGCACCAAGCCCTTCCAGGACTGATCCCGCCCTTCTGTGGGGCCGGTTCCCCGTGGGTGCGAATTGTTCGCGAACGCGAA
>JAKOVR010000051.1 GCA_029782025.1 Actinomycetes bacterium
TCTCAACATGACGGTGACCGGCACAACGGCAGATTCATTCCTCTCGATCTGGCCGGCAGGCCAACCAACGCCCAGCCCACTCGTATCGAGTCTGAACTGGACTGCCGGCCAAACCGTTCCGAACGCGGTCACCACCAAGATCGGATCATCTGGCCAAATCCGGATCTTCAACCCCAGCGGCAACGTTCACGTCATCATCGATGTCGTTGGCTTCTACACCACGAACTCGGGTCGGATGTTCACCCCAGTTACCCCTAGCCGAATCCTCGATTCGCGGCCCACGTCACAAGTCGGGCCCTTCTCAACTCCTTGGAACGCTGGGACCACGCGAACCGTACCGCTGACTGGAGCGACAGGAGTACCGGTTGAGGCAACCGCTGTCTCAATGAACGCGACGGTGACAATGACCAGTTCAGACTCGTTTCTTTCGATATGGCCAGCGGATAGTCCCGCCCCAAGCCCCCTAGTATCGAGTCTGAATTGGCGATCAAGACAAACCACCGCGAACGCCGTGACCTGCGCCGTCGATTCCGCCGGAGAGATTAGTGCGTTCAATCCGAGCGGGACCGTTCACGTCGTCCTTGACGTAGTGGGCTACTACTCCTAGCGGAAGCGCCCTCAATCGAGCGATCGCACCGCTCGATGTCCGCTCCGACTTCCCACACTATTGCAGCTCCTACTGTCTCGTTGATGGGCACGCATAGACGACCGGACGCAGAATCCGGTGCTCTCACGACTGAACGCGCCCTCTGACCTGCCCCAACGCAACCCCGAGACCTCGGCGGCCACGGACTGTCCCATACATCGTCCCATACGAATCGCGCCGTTCAGACCGGGATCTGAGCGACCCGCAGCACGCCACACGCCTTCTGAACTGGGCTTTTGCGGCGCCCCCGGCACGATTCGAACGTGCGACCGTCGGATTAGAAGTCCGGTGCTCTATCCAGCTGAGCTACGAGGGCCTGGCCGCAGCGTAGGGGACGTGCCTCTCGGCGCGGGACACGGTTCGGCGTCTCGTGAACCCGGCAGCACTTGGGGCCGGCACCGGCCGGGCTCTGGCAGAATGCGGCCCGTCGCCGGTCCCGGCGGCCGTCGCCCGCTCCTGCTGCCGAGGACCACATGGCCGAACCCGCTGCCGAGAAGATCGTCTGGAAGGCCGTCACGGTCGCCGTCGGCATGGTGGCCGGCGCCGTGGCGGAGCGGGTACTCACCGGGGCGTGGCGCGCCCTGGCGTCGGGGGCCAACCCGCCTTCCGATGCCGGCGATCGGCGTCGTCCCGTGGTCGACGCCGTGGTCTGGGGCGCCACGGTCGGCGCGGTCGCCGGTGCGATCCGGGTCGGCGGCACCCGCTCGGCGGCACGGGCGTGGGAGGCGGCCACCGACAACCTGCCGCCGGGCACCCGCCGCTGACCCCGGAGCGACCGGCCGAATCCCGATTCGGAGGCCCTGCGCCCGGCTCGTATGATGTGCGCTCCCATGGTGGGCGTAGCTCAGTTGGTTAGAGCACCAGGTTGTGGTCCTGGGGGCCGGGGGTTCGAATCCCCTCGTCCACCCCATGGGAGGCGGTTCCACGCCAGCGGCGCCGCCTACCCACGACCAACGCGTTTCGAACGCCCGGCACGCCGGGCCTAGAATCCCCACCCACAAGCGCCTCTAGCTCAATTGGCAGAGCATCGGACTCTTAATCCGCAGGTTCTGGGTTCAAGTCCCAGGGGGCGTACCACGATGGAAGTGACCCTCCAGTACTTCGAGGGGTGCCCACACTGGCAGGTCGCCGCCGATCGGCTCCTGGCCCTCGCTGCGGGCCGCACGGACATCTCGGTGTCCTTCCAGGTCATCGACGGGCCCGAGCACGCCGAGGCCGTCGGGTTCCACGGGTCACCGTCGATCCTGGTCGACGGCGTCGACCCGTTCGACGACGGGACGGCGGTCGTCGGCTACGGCTGTCGGGTCTACCCCACCGCTGACGGCCGACAAGGCTGCCCGACCGTCGAGCAACTCACCGAGGCGCTCCGCCCGACCCCCTGAGCACGGGGGAGGGGCGGGCGACCGATCTGCCGGCGCCGCGGTAGGGGCAGAGCCACGACGTCGAGGGCCGGATCCCGACTGGTACCTTCGAGCCGATGACACCCGGGAGGGCCGACCGCGGCCGCCATTTGGGACCCACGGCGGCGGCCGGATTGCTAGCCGCTGGCGCCTCTCTCCTGGTGGTGGGGCTCGTGCGCACGAAGTCGGAGGACGAGTCTCGTAAGCAGCACTACTGCAGCGAGCTCCGGGACACCGCCACCGCATTCGCATCGGCGAAGGCCATGCTGCGCCGAATCGAGGAAGTGGACACCCAGGCGGACGATGACCCCTCGCATCGCAAGGACGCGGTGCAAGCCCGCAACGCGCTCCGCACGATCGTGTTCGACCGCTCCGCCTCGGCTCCAAAGGAGCTCGGCGACGCCTACAGCGCGTACCTGTCGAGCGGGGAGCTCTCCCAGGTGTTCCGGACGCCGGAGGGCCAATTCCGGGAGCCGGCGATCGCCTCGATCAACGGGTATGCAGAGCGGGAGTGCGGGCTTCCGGGCGACCTCTCCTCCGCCGGTGGTTGAACGCGGCAGCGCTACCGTTCCGGAGGTGACCGTGCCACACGCGCCCGATCCACCGACGGACGCACCGCCGAGCTCCCAGGCATCACGACGGGGCGATGCCACGGCCATGGCGGTGACCGGGCTCGGTGTGCTCTGGATCGCGTTCATCACCCTCGCTCAGGCGGGCTTCTCCATGACGAGCCGGTGCGGCCTCGATGTGCCGCCACAGGACTGCGATCGGTACCGCACCGTTGCCAGCGTGGCGTTCTTCGGCTCTTGCGTGATCGGAGTCGCTGTGGTCGTGCTCGCCTTCCGACCGCACCCGCGGTGGCCGACCAAGGCTGTGGTGGCGGTCGCCGGTGCCATCGCCGTCACCGCCGCCTACTTCGTCGTCCAGTCGTTGTACGAATCAGTCCGCCTGCACCTCTAGACCTCGCCGGCACCCGATCGCCGGCCGACGGCGCCGCCTTTCACCGGTCGGCGTCAGCGGCCTCGTCCGCCGGCCCGTCGCCCTCGGACCCGGCCTCCACCACCTCGACCCCGCTGGCCGTGGCCAACGCGATGGCGAAGTGCTGGGCCTTGTCGTAGACGGCGGCGTAGTAGTGCTGCGCGTTGTCGGCGAACTTGCCGAGCGGCGGTGGGCCGAGCGAGCGCACCAGCGCCGTCGGATCCTCGACCGGGCGGATGGCCCGGGTGAGCGCCGCGAGCGCGGCCTCGTCGCCGGCGCCGTGCCAGAACGGCCGCGGCGGCTCGGCCGGCGCCTGCTTCTTGGGCTGCTGCTGTCCCTGGCGGCCCTGCTGGCGCGCCTGCCCGCTCTTGCCGCCCTGCTGACCGCCCTGGCCGCGCTGACCACCGCCACCGCCGCCTCCAGACGGCTGGCCCCCCTGGCCGCCTTGTCCCTGGCCCTGGCCCTGGCCGCCGCCCTTGCGCTTGCGCCGCCGTCGATTCTGGGTCTCGCTCATGCCGGCACCTCCACCGCTTCGTCGGTGCTGCCACCGGATGCGTCACCGGCCGTTCCGGCGCCGTCGTCGGCCGCCGTGCCGTCGTCGGGTTCGACCTCGCCCGGGTCGAGCGGGGCGTCCTCGGTGAGGATGTCCTGCTCGCGCAGACCCAGGGCCCGGCGCAGCTGCTCGGCGTCGAGATCGTCGAGCGAGCTCGACTTGGGGAGCACCAGGTCGGCCACGTACCGCTTGCCGGCCACGATCTCCTCCACCCGGTCGTCGATCGTGCCCGGGCACTCGAGGCGGTGGAAGATCACCGTGCGTTCCTGACCGAGCCGCCACGCCCGGTCGCGGGCCTGGTCCTCCACGGCCGGGTTCCACCAGCGGTCGAAGAGCACCACGTGGTTGGCGGCGGTGAGGTTCAGGCCCGCCCCGCCGGCCTTGAGCGACAGCACCAGCGCGGCGGCGCCCTCGCTGGCCTGGAACTCCTCGATGATGCGGTCGCGGGTACCGCGCGGCAGGCCGCCGTGGTAGGCGGCGACCGGCGTGCCCGTCTTCTGCGTGAGGTGCTCTGCCAGACGGATCGCCCAGGTGGCGTACTGGGTGAACACCACGATCCGCTCCCCGGCCGCGAACACCGACGCGATGATGTCGTCGAGTCGGGCCAACTTGCCGGAGCGCCCGTCGAGCGGGAGGTCGTCGCCGGTGAACGACGCCGGGTGGTTGCAGATCTGCTTGAGCTGGGTGATGGCGCCGAGCACCCGGCCCTTCTCGGCCGAGTTGGTGGACATGTCCATGATCAGCTGATCGAGCACGGCCTGGTAGAGGCCGATCTGCTCGGTGGTCATCGTGCAGTGGTCGGTCTCGTCGATCCGCTCGGGCAGCTCGGCCGCGATCTCGGGCTCGAGCTTCGTGCGGCGGAACACCAGGATCCCGTTGAGCGCCCGCAGGGCGGCCTCGCCCGACCCGGCCCGGGCCAGGTTGGCCACGAAGTCGTTGCGGTCGCCCACCAGCCCGGGGTTCACGAAGTCGAGGATGGCCCACAGGTCGCCGAGGCCGTTCTCGACCGGGGTGCCGGTCATGGCCAGGCGATAGCGGGACGGCAGCCGGCGGAGGCTGCGGGCGGCCTCGCTGGCCGGGTTCTTGATGGCCTGGGCCTCGTCGAGCACCACCCGGTGCCAGTGCACGGCGGCGAGGGCGTCCATGTCGCGCACGGCGGTGCCGTAGGTGGTGACGATCAGGTCGGCGCCGGCCAGCTCCGAGGCGATCTCGTCAGGCGTGGCCCGGGTGGCCCCGTGGTGGACCACGACCCGCAGGCCCGGCGAGAACTTGGTGGCCTCCGACCGCCAGTTGCCGACCACGGCCGGCGGGGCGATCACGAGCGTGGGACCCTCGCCGCGGGTGCCGAGGGCGTGGGCCAGCACGGTGGGGGTCTTGCCCAAGCCCATGTCGAGGGCGAGACAGCCGCCGAGGCCGGCGCTGTCGCAGAACTGGAGCCAGGCGAGCGCGTCGCGCTGGTAGGAGCGCAACGGGAAGGTGAACCCCTCCGGCTCGGCGGCCGGTTCGCCGGAGGTGGCGCGGGCGGCGTTGACCAGATCGGCGGCCCACCCGTTGGCGACCGACACGCCGCCGTCGAGCGGCGACCCGTGCAGGCCCACGGCCCAGCGCAGCATCTCGCCGCCGGTCATCTCGTCCTTGCGGCCCCGCAACGCCTCGGCCGCCGCCATCAGGTCGGCCTGGTCGAGACGTACCCACTTGCCGTGGCTCTGCACCAACGGCGCGGCCCGGCTGGCCAGCTCGAGGATGTCCGCCGCGGTCAGCTCCACGTCGTCGAAGAGCACCGACCAGCGGACCTTGGCCAGCTCGGCCGCACTCGCCGCCGGTTTGGCGTCGAGGGCGGTGAGCCGCAGCGCCGGTCGGGGGGCCCGACCGGTGCGGGGCACCTCCACCAGGAACCCGGCGGCGACCAGGTCGGCGGCGACCGTGGCCATGAGGTGCCAGGCTTCGTCCTCGGTGAGGACGGCCTCGCCTCGCCGGAGGGCGCCGGCCCGACGTAGCTCGGGCACGAGGCGCTCGGCCCGCATGAGGTCGGCGACAAGCCGGGCCTGGGTCTTGCGCTTGGGGTGCGACGCCATGGCCTGCTCGATGGGGAGCAGGATCCCGTCGGGATCGGGCGCGTGGACCGACACGTACCAGCCGCCGGCGAGGTCGGGGGGCGGCTCGAGCCGGACCGTGAGCGGCGTCTCGAGGGGCTCGGCCGCCGGGCGGGCCCAGTCGTCGAGGTGGGTGGTGAGATCGCGGCCGAGCGGCACCGGGGCCCGGAAGGTGGACCCGTCGAGCCGCCCGAGGTAGGTCTCGGCCAGGTCGGTGGCGGTGTGGGGGCGGGGCGGCGGGGCCGGCGCCTCCACCAGACGGGCGGCCTGCACGCAGATGGCGTCGACGGCGCCGACCAGGGCGGAGCGGGTGGCCGACAGGGCGTCCATCTTGCGGTCGGCGGCCAGCACGGCGCCCGGGGCGGCATCGGCGAAGCCCTGGAGGCGGGCCTCGTCGACCATCACCGGGTGCCAGCGGACGGCGAAGGTGCCCTCGCCCTCGGTGCGGAACCGGTGGCGCAGCAGCGGCACGATCGAGCCCCGGGCCACGAGGCCGACGGCGAACAGGCCGAGCTGGCCGAGCCACCGCGCGCTCGGTCCGACGCGGTCGTCGGTGGCACAGCCCACCAGCCAGCCGATCACCTCGGCGATCGGGGCGTGGAGGGCGGCGACCGACCGCTTGTCGGGCAGGCGGATCGGGTCGCGGTGCTCCCAGGGATCGGCCGGGGCGCCGAGGTCGGCCAGGACGGCGCGGAGGGCGTCGTCATCGGTGGCGGCGCCGGTGGTGCCGGCGAACCAGACCACCACCCGGCCCGGGGTCCACGACACCTGCAGGGCCGGCTCGGCCACCTCGGGGGCGGGCCGGGCCACAGCCGCAGACGCGGGCGTCGGCTCGTCGTCCCACGGCTCGGGCTCGATGCCCTCACGCCGGTCGAGCCGGTCGAGGGCGTCGTCGATGTCGTCGCAGATGGCCTCGAGGTCGGCGACCACGGGGCCCCGCTCGGCCGCCGGCAGGTGGCGGGCCCGCTCGAGCTTGGCTTCCCACTCGTCGAGGCGCTTGTACAGGGCGATCCGCCACCGGCGGGCTTCGGCGAACAACGCCGCGACGTCGTCGTCGGAGGCGCGGCGCTCGATCTCCGCATCGACGAGCGCCTCGAAGGCGTCGCCGGGCAGTGGCGTGGGGCTTGGGTGCATCGGTCTCCCGGTGTCGGTGCGGGCGGGGCGTCGCTCGCCTGGGTGCCGCCCCGGTCGAGCGCGGCACTCGGCACGCCCGGGCCCGGTCGGCTGCGGCCCGCAGGTGCCGGCCATGGAGGCCAGCCGTCAGTCACCCCCCAGTTCCCCGGAAACGCCCCCGGAGCCCGGCGTGACCCGCTCGCTGCGTAGCCTACCGTCCCGCAGCCGGGGCCGCGCAAGGAGGCGGGTCGGCGCAAGGAGGCGGGTCGGCGCAAAGGGGCGGGGTGCCTCAGTCCTCGAGGTGGGCGTTGGTGGCCCCGCCCTCGACGATCCCCTCGCCGTCGACCCACACGGCCCAGTCGACCACCGCCTCGGCGTCGACGTAGACGGTGCGGCCGACCCGCACGGTGGGGTCGTGGTGGGCGTCGTTGGCGCTGGTGCCCACGATGCGGGCCGGGTCCTCCCACGCGGTGACGAAGGCCCACACGTACTCGTTGCCCCCATCGACGTCGAGCCGGTACTTCACGATGAGCTGGCGGGCGTGGAGCAGCTCGCCCCGCAGGAACCGGGCCCGGACCTCGGGCAGCTCGGCCCGGGCCGCGGCCATCGCCGCCTCCATGGCCGAGTGGTCGCGGGGCTGGCGGACCTCGTCGGCCGACGCCCCGAACAGCGCCGCGCACACGGCGGCGAAGAACTCCCCGGCCGAGGAGCCCACGTCGAGGGGCGGGGCCACGGTGAGGAAGTCGTCGCTGCCCGGATCCGGCGTGGGGTCGAAGAGCAGGCGGACGGCCACCTCGACCCGCGGCTCGGGCGGCGGCCTGCCGTAGGCGATGGCGATGTCGTCGGAGCTGACCGGCACGACGTCGTCGAGCTCGACGAAGGGGGCCGGACCCGGCGCTCCCTCCGAGGGGTCGACCCCGTCGACACCGTCGCCGGCTGCCGACCCGCCAGACGCCGGCGCCCCGGCCACGGCGAACCAGCCGTGGACCAGCGCCTGGGCCAGCCCGGTGAAGGCCATGGCCCACGGACGCTCGAGCTGGGGCGGCACGTCCTCGGCCTGGAGCTCGGGCAGGCCGAAGCGGCCGAGGCCCTTGGTGGTGAACAAGAGACCTCGCCGCCCGGCCGAACACGGCACCAGCACCCAGTCGGCCAGGCGGAACTGGCCGTGCTCGTCGGGGAGGGAGCGCAGGGCGGCGTCGGCCGGCAGCACCCGGGGGACGAGGATGTCGACGATGGGCTGACCGAGGGCCGAGGCCAGGACCGCGGCGGCCGCGCGGGCCGCCCACTCGTGCATCGGCGGCCAGCCGGGCCGGAAGTGGGCCTGGACCAGCAGGTGCACCGCGGCGCCGCGGAGCTGGTCGAGCGCCTCGGGGGTGGCCCCGAAGGCGGCGAGCAGCTCGTAGGGCGGCGGGGGCGCGTCGGCGGCGTCGACGGCGACGATCTGCAGGAGCGGGGTGCCGAGGAGCTGGCCGACGAGGTCGCGCAGCCGGTCGTCGGCGAGGATCCCGAGCCCGTCGCGCAGGACCGCCTCCGGGTCGACGTCGGCCGTGGGCGACGGCACCACGTAGACGGCGAGCAGCGTCTCCGGCACCGGCAGCACGAGCGTCGTCCCCATGACCTGGACCCTACCCCCACCCCCCGACAGGACGTCCTTGGGTGCGTAAGGGCGCGCATAGCGCACCCTTACGCACCCAAGGACAGAGGTCGGTCAGCGGGGGCGGTAGCCGAGGACGAAGCGCTCGACGGAGCAGGCGAAGATGTTGGCCTCGTCGACGGTGTCCTCCACCACGTGGAGGTCGGTGAGGCGGGCGGTGAGCTCGGTGAAGAGCAGCGCCAGCTCGAGGCGGGCCAGGGAGGCGCCGAGGCAGAAGTGGGTGCCGAAGCCGAAGCCCACGTGGGGGTTGGGGTCGCGGGTGATGTCGAAGCGGAACGGGTCGTCGAACACCGCCTCGTCGCGGTTGGCCGACGGGTACAGCAGGATCACCCGGTCGCCGGCCCGCACGGGCTGGTCGCCGATGTGGGTGTCGACGGCGGCGGTGCGGAAGAAGTTGTTCAGCGGCGTGACCCAGCGGATCAGCTCCTCCACCGCCGATGGCACCAGCGAAGGGTCGGCGGCCAGGCGGTCCCACTGGTCGGTGTGGTCGCAGAAGGCCCTCAGGCCCCGGGCCACCACGGTGCGGGTGGTCTCGGCGCCGCCGGAGATGAACAGGCCGGTCTCGTGCATGATCGACTCGGGGTCGAGCGGCTGGCCGTCGATGGTGGCGTTGGCCCACACGGTGACGAGGTCGCTGTCGTGGTGGACGGGGCAGCCGGCCCGCTCCCCCACCATGGCCTGCAGGTCGGTGTTGAACTCCACGATGGCGCCCATCATTCCCATGAGGGCGTCGGCGTCGGTGGCGATGGCGTCGTAGCGCATGAGCCGCTCCGACCACGACTTCACGTCGGGCCAACGATCCTCGCTCCACCCGAGCAGCATGGCCGTGAGCCGGCACGGCAGCTGCGCGGCGAGCGCGTCGATCACCTCGACCTGCCCGTTCGCGGCCACCATCCCGTCGACCAGCTCGGTGATGGTGGAGCGCAGCCAGCCGTCGTGGTCGTGCACGGCCTTGGGGGTGAAGCGGCGGGCCACGAGCTTGCGCTGGTCGATGTGGCGGGGGTCGTCCTGGGCGATCATGTTGGTCTCGCCCGGGGAGAAGAAGGACCGGTAGCCCTGCCCGGACACGAAGTCGGCCGGCCGGCCCTCCACGTCGCGGATGTCGGCGTGGCGGGTGACGGCCCACAGGCCGTTCTTCTCGTCGCGGTACACGGGCTCGTTGGCCCGCATCCACGTGAAGGCCTCATGCGGCCCGTCCCGGTAGAAGGTGGGATCGAGCAGGTCGACAGCGAGCTTCACCAGGGGTGCTCCAGTGATCCGAGGAAGTCCAGCAGGGCCCCGTTGACGGCTGCCGGCTGCTCTTGCTGCACCCAGTGGCCGGCCTCGGGGACCATGATCGTGCCACGCAGATCGGTGACCCAGCCGTCCATCACCGACGGCGGCGTCATCATCAGGACGACGTCGTTGGCGCCGGCCACGAAGAGGGCCGGGATCTCGACCTTGCGCTCGGCCCAGTCGGCGGTGAGCTCCCAGTTGCGGTCGAGGTTGCGGTACCAGTTGAGCCCGCCGGTGAACCCGGTGCGGCTGAACTCCTCGCCGTAGTGCGCGAGCACCTCGTCGGTGAGCCAGGGCGGCAACGTGATCGGCTCGGGGAGGCGGTCGACGAAGCCCTTCTCGCCCTTCGGCTCGAACATCGCCGTCGACCCGTCGGTCTCGGCGCCGTAGCTGGCGCCGGCCAGCATCTTGCGCATCATGCGCGGGGCGTCGCGGCCGAGGTCGGCGTCGGCCACGCCGTACTCCTGGAAGTAGAGCATGTAGAAGAAGGTGTCGCCGAAGAGGTGCTTCATGGCCTGGGTGGGCGGGAAGGCCGGGCGCGGGATGAACGGGACGCTCATGCCCACGACGCCGGCGAGACGCTCCGGGGCGCGCAGGGCCAGGCTCCACACCACGTTGGCCCCCCAGTCGTGGCCCACGACGACGGCCCGCTCGTGACCGAGGGCGTCGATCAGGGCGAGGGCGTCGCCGGTGAGGTGGAGGATGTCGTAGTCCTCCACCGGCTCGGGCCGGCTCGACCGGCCGTAGCCCCGCTGATCGGGGGCGACGACGTGGTAGCCGGCCTCGGCCAGGGGCAGCATCTGGTTGCGCCACGAGTACCCGAGCTCCGGGAAGCCGTGGCACAGCAGCACGAGCGGCCCCTCGCCGGCTTCGTGGATGTGGAGGGAGACCTCGCCGAGGTCGACGGTGCGTTCGGTGACGGCGCCCGCGCTCACGCCGACGCCCCCGGGGCGGGCTGCGGCCCGCGCAGGAGCCGACCGGGCCGCTCGCCGGTGGACTCGTCGTGCTCGCGCACCACGGCGCCGGACTTCACGGTGGCCCGGTAGCCGTGGGCCCGCTGGATCAGGCGCTTGCCCCCCGCCGGCAGGTCGTGGACCATCTCGGGCGCCTCGAGCTGGAGGGCGTCGTAGTCGATCACGTTGAGGTCGGCGACCATGCCGGGGGTGAGGAGCCCGCGGTCGTCGAAGCCGTAGAACTCGGCCGTGCGCCGGGTCTGGAGGTGCACCACCTGCTCGAGGGGGATCCGCTCGCCCCGGGCCCGGTCGCGGGCCCAGTGGGTGAGCATGAAGGTTGGCAGGCTGGCGTCGCACAGCACGCCGCAGTGGGCGCCGCCGTCGCCGAGGCCGAGCACCGTGGCCGGGTGCTGGAGCATCTCGTGGATGGCCGACAGGCCGCCGCCGGCGTAGCCGAGCAGCGGCAGGTACAGCAGCTCCTGCCCGTCGCGCTGGAGCATCAGGTCGTAGACGACCTCGATGGCCGGGCGACCCTCTCGCTCGGCGATGGCGGCCACGCTCTGCTCCGGGCCGGGCTCGTAGTCGGGCGGGTCGCCGAGGGGGAAGAGCTTGTGGATGTTGCCGAGCATGACCTCGGCCATGCCCCGGCGCTTCCCGTCGTCGGCCAGGATGGCGGCGCGCACCTCCGGAGTACGGAGGCGGGCCACCCGCTCGGCCAGGGGCAGGCGGGCGATGTCGCGGTAGGCCGCGGCCTCGGCGAAGGGGTGGTAGTTCGACGAGAACCCGATCATCACCGACGCCGGCTTGCCCGCCACCTGGGGCACGAGCCAGGCGCCCTTGCGGTTGGCGGCGAGCGCGGCGTCGATCCACTGCCGCCACAGGTCGGGCATGAATTCGACCTGGAGGACCTGGAACGTGACGGGCACGTGGCTGCGACGGGAGATCTCGGCCATCCAGCCGATCTCGCCCTGCAGGTCCATCATGTCGCTGGCCACCGAGAACACGCGGCGGCCAGCGTGGGCGAGGGCCTCGCCGATCCCGATGAGCTCGTTGGCCGCGGCCGTGGTGCCGGCGGCGAGCTCGCCGTCCTTGGCCCGGTGCAGCATCGTGCGGGTGGTGCTGATGCCGACGGCGCCGGCGTCGATCGCTTCACGGGCCAGCTTGGCCATCTCGCCGATCTCGTCGGCCGTGGCCTCGCCGTTGGCCCGCCCCTCGCCGAGCACGTAGGCCCGCAACGACCCGTGGGGCAACAGGGCGGCGACGTCGAGCACCCGCGGCATCCGCTCGACCTCGTCGAGGTACTCGGGGAAGGTCTCCCAGTTCCACGACATGCCCTCGGCCAGCGCCGCGCCGGGGATGTCCTCGACCCCCTCCATGAGCTGGATCAGCCACTCGCGCTCGGACGGGCGGGCCGGCGCGAAGCCCACGCCGCAGTTGCCCATCACGACGGTGGTGACCCCGTGCCACCCCGACGGCGACACGTCCGGGTCCCAGGTGACCTGCCCGTCGTAGTGGGTGTGGATGTCGACCCAGCCGGGCGTGACGAGGTGGCCCTCGGCGTCGATGGTGCGACGGCCCGGGCCGACGTCACGACCCACGGCGACGATGCGCCCGTCGGCCACGGCCACGTCGGCGGTGCGGCTCGGGCCGCCGGAGCCGTCGACGACGGTGCCGTTGGTGATCACGAGATCGTGCATTGGTGGTCCCCCTTCAGGCCGCAACCGTAGCCAGGAGCTCGGCGCGGGTCGGCCCGCTCACGGGCGGGATGGTGAGATCGGGATCGGCGAGCGCCTGCATGACGTGGCTGAGGAACTCGGCGTCCTCGGCCAGCTGGTCGGGCCGCTGGAGCATGTTGAGCACCCGGAGCATCCCCCGGGCGATGACCGGATCGCGCTCCCCCGCGGTCATGAGCTTGCCGAGGGCGGCCAACGGGTGCGCCCCGTCGCCGTCGGACCCGGCGCCATCGTCGGCCTCGGTGCCGGTGCCGGCGACGACGTCGGCGCTGACCCCCATGGCCCGGTCCATCTCCACCGAGTGGTGGAACCAGGGCGTGACCTCGGCCGCGGCGGCGGCCTCGTAGCGGCGGGAGCGCTCGGCCGGGTCGTCGGTGGCGGCGAAGGCGTCGGCCAGCAGGGTGGCGTGGAGCAGGGCGATGCTGCAGCCGCGGCCGTAGAGCGGGTTGGTGCAGGTGTGGGCGTCGCCGATGGCGTGGAAGCCGAGCACGATCGGGGTGCCGTCGGCGGCGTCGCCGACATCGGCCGGCCGGAGGAACCGGCGCAACCGGTTGACGAACCCGGCCATGGGCTCGACCCCGCTGATCGGCGTCATCGGCACCCGCTCGAAGACAGCGGCCGGGCCGGGGAGCATGCGGATGGCGGCGTCGAAGGCGTCGCCGTCCTGCAGCGTGCGCCGCAGCTCCCGGTCGGCCGTGGGCACGGCCAGCGTGGCCGAGAAGGACCCCTGGTCGCCGGGGACGGCGAGGAACTTCACGAAGCCGAGGTCGCCGCCCATCTTCGGTTCGAGGGTGGCGGTGGCGTCGCCCTCCATCCGGTACCACCGGGTGAGGTACACGAGGTTCGTGCCGTGCTCCTCCTCGACGACGGGCACGCCGATGGCGTCGAGCCACTCCACGACGCCGCCCCGCCGGCCACAGGCCGCGACCACGGCATCGGCCGGGACCACCTCGCCGGTGTCGAGACGCACGCCGGTCACCCGCGGGACCGCGCCGACATCGGCGCCGGCGGCCACGACGGGCCACTCGGCCTCGAGCCCCGCCACCCCCACACCACTGCGCAGCATCACGCCGGGGGCACGGACCACGGCGTCGCGCAGCACCACCTCGAGGGTGGTGCGCCGCACCAGCAGGATGGCGAGGTCGTCGTCGCCCTCCCGCCGGTCGGGGAGTTGGTCGGTGACCCCGGCCACGATGGCGCCGCGGGCGTACAGGTCCTCGAGCACGTCGGGGAAGCGCTCCCGGAGGACGGTGGTGAGCCGGGCGAGCAGGCCGTGGGTCTGACGGCTCTGCGGCGCACCGGCGCGGCCGCGGGCGAAGGCGACCTCCGGATCGCGGGTGGAGATGTCGTCCCGCTCGAGCACGGTGACCTCGTGACCGGCCCGACCCAAGCCGAGCGCGGCCGCCATCCCCCCGACCCCGCTCCCCACGATCACGATGCGCACGGGCTCCTCCTCGCTCCCCGTCGTGGACCCGTTCCCGGGTCCCACTTTGGCAACGCCCGTTGCCACCGTAGCATCTGGCAACGTATGTTGCCAGTATGGAGCTGCGATGATCGCCGGTGTGACGGGACCGAAACCGTGAGCGCGACCCGGGCCGCCGACCCCACCGGCGCCGGCACCCGCTGGCGAGGGATGCCCGCCCACGAACGCCAGGCCGAGCGCCGGCGGCTGCTCGTCGACGCTGCGCTCGACATGCTCGGCTCCCACGGCCTCGCGGGCACGACGGTGCGGGGCGTGTGCGAGGCCACCAAGCTCAACCCCCGCTACTTCTACGAGAGCTTCGACGACCTCGATGCCCTCCTCGTCGCCGTGTTCGACCAGGTCGCCACCGACGCCTTCGAGCTGATGCTGACGGCGGCCCAGGCCCAGGTGGAAGCAGCCGGGGGCGCGGAGCCCGACCCGCTGACCATGAGCCGAGCGACGATCGGCGCCTTCGTCCGGCACCTGGTCGAGGATCCGCGGCGGGCCCGGGTCCTCTTCGCCGAAGGGTTGAGCAACGCGCCGCTCATGCGCCGGCGCATCGAGGCCATGCACAGCCTCACCCAGCTCCTCGAGTACCAGGCGGCCGAGCGCTCGCCCGCCGCCGTCGACCCGGTCGTGAAGGTGGCCGCCATCCTCGTGGTGGGCGGGATGTCCGAGCTGATGCTGGCCTGGCTCGACGGCCGGCTCGACGTCACCGTCGACGAGCTGGTCGACAACGCGGCCGCCCTGTTCGTGGCGACGGCCGAGGCGGCCCAGCGCATCGCCGAAGGGCGCGCCGCGCCGTCCCGGCGCCGGAAGCGCTGAGCGGGGCCGGGCGACCCGACGACGTCGGCCGGGGCTGCGACACTGGGGAGCGGACATTCACAGCCGGCCCACAGGTTCGCCCCACTTGCGGCCCAGCCCCGGCGCCCATCCTCGATCCCATGAGCACCACCCCTCCCCCGCCGCCCCCCTCCCGGCCCGCCCGTGCCGTCCCGCCTCCCGGCCCGGCGGCGCGTGCCCCGAAGATCGTCAAGCACCCCGCCGCCCGCGCCCGGCTGGTGACCGGCGCCGTCGCCGCCGCCGCCGCGTCGGGGATCGTCGTGAATCTGGCCGTCCACGGCGCCGCCGCCGGCACCACCGACGACGCACCGGCCGCCGGGGCCACCCCGGGCAACGGCGCGACGGGCAACGGCAGCGGTGCCACGGGGAACGGTGCCTCCGGGAACCGCACCCCGACCACCTCCAGCCGGAGCACGACCAACCCCACCAGCCCGTCGGTGTCCACGCCGTCGGTCGGCGGCGGGGCGACCCCCGGCCAACCCTTCACCCCTCGCAACAGCCGGGGCCGGACCCATGCCAGCTGAGACCGTGCTCGTGACGGCCGCCCCGGAGCACCACCGCGTGCGGGCGCAGGCGATGGGCTCCGAGGTCGTCGTCCACGTGGTCGGCGCCGATCCCGGCCTCCTGACCGATGCCCTCCACCACATCGACCGGCTCGAGGCGGCCTGGAGCCGCTTCCGCCCCGACAGCGAGCTGATGCGCCTCAACGCCCGGGCCGGTGAACGGGTGGCGGTGTCGGCCGAGACCTACCGGCTCGTCGCCCTCGCCGTGGCCGGGTGGCACCAGACCGACGGCGCCTTCGACCCGACCGTGCACGACGCCCTCGTCGCCCTCGGCTACGACCGCAGCTTCGAGCTGCTGGCCACCGTCCACGAGCCCGCCGGCCGACGCACCGTGGCCGTGCCCGCCCCCGGGTGCGACCGCATCGAGCTCGACCCGGTCGGCCGCACGGTGCGCCTCCCCCGCGGCGTCGCCATCGACCCGGGCGGGCTCGGCAAGGGCCTCGCCGCCGACCTCGTGGTCGACGCGCTGCTCACGGCCGGCGCCCGCGGGGCGATGGTGAGCATCGGCGGCGACCTGCGGGGGGCCGGCGACGCCCCGGACGGACCGAGCTGGGCCATCGACGTGGCCGACCCCTTCGACGCCGACGCCACCCTCGTCACGCTGTTCCTCGCGGCCGGCGGCGTGGCCACCAGCAGCCGGCTGCGCCGGGCCTGGACCCGCGGGACGGAGCCGACCCACCATCTGCTCGACCCCCGCACCGCCCGGCCCGCCGCCACCGGGCTGGCCGCCGTGACCGCCGTCGCCGCCAATGCGGCCACGGCCGAAGTGGCGGCCAAAGCGGCCTTCGTCGGCGGGCCGGTCCGGGGGGCCAGGGCGGTCGAAGCCCTCGGCGCCGCCGCCCTCCTCGTCACCGACGACGGCCGGGCCATCGCCGCCGGCCCGATCGAGGCGTTCGTCCCGTGAACCAGAACCTGGCGTGGTACGTCGCCCGGGCCGCCGGCCTCGTGTCGTGGGGGCTGCTCACCACGGGCACCGTGGTCGGCCTCATCACGTCGGCCCGCCTGGCCGGCACCCGCCGCGGCGAGCGACGCCGTCTCAGCCGGAAGTGGCTGGTCGACCTGCACCGCTTCATGGGCGGTCTCGGCACCGTGTTCGTGGGGGTGCACCTCGTTGCCCTCCTGTTCGACACCTACGTGACGTTCTCCCTCACCCAGCTCCTCGTGCCGCTGGCCTCGAGCTACCGGGCCGTCCCGGTGGCCTGGGGCATCGTGGCCTTCTACCTCCTGCTGGCGGTCGAGCTCACCTCCCTCGCCCGCACCCGCCTCCCCAACCGGGTGTGGGCGGCGGTGCACCTCGCCAGCTTCCCGCTCTGGTTCCTGGCCACCGTCCACCTGCTCACGGCCGGGACCGACGCCACCAACCCGGCGCTGCGCATCGCTGCCGCGGTGTCGGCGGTGCTGGTCAGCGCCCTCACCATCGTCCGCATCGTCCGCACCACCCCGACCGTCGACCCGGCCGACCTCGCCCCCGGCGACCCGGTGCCCGTCGGCGCCGGTGCGACCGTCGGCCTCGGGCCCGCCGCCCGCGCCTTCGAGGCGGGGAGCCCCTGGGCCGGGGTGACCGACCGGGCCGTCATCGCCGTGGTCGGGCCCACCGCACCGGCCGCGGCCGCGGCGCTGGCGCCGCTGCTCCCCGCCGGCCTCCGGTGCCTCGACGGGTGGCCCATCGTCGTCCCGGAGGTGGTCCTCGTCCGGGCGAGCGATCCGCAGCTCGCCGCCGACGCCCGTCACCGCTTCCCCACCGCCGCCATCCTCGTCGCCTCGCCCGCCGACCTCGGGGCCGACGAGGTGCGGGCGTTCGAGCGGGCGGGGGCGGTTCGGGTGCTGAGCGAACCGTCGCCGGCCACGGTCGTCCGGGCGCTGGCCGAGCTCCTGCCGCGCCCATCGACGCAGGTCGGAGCACGTCCTCAGCTGGCCCACAGCTGACTCACAGGATCCACCCCGAGACTTCGCACCGTGACTCCCCCCGCGACCGCCAGCCCCACCGGCCCGACCCGCATCCTCGTCGTCGACGACGAGCCCTCGATCACCGACGCCGTGGGCACCGCCCTGCGCTACGAGGGGTTCGACGTGCGGGAGGTGGCGTCGGGCCGCAACGCCCTCCACGAGGCCGTGGACTTCCGGCCCGACCTGATCGTCCTCGACATCATGCTCCCCGACCTCGACGGGTTGGAGGTCACGCGCCGCCTCCGGCGGGACGGCCTCAAGATCCCGGTGCTCTTCCTCACCGCCCGTGACAGCACCGAGGACAAGATCACCGGCCTCACCATCGGGGCCGACGACTACGTCACCAAGCCCTTCTCGCTGGGCGAGCTCATCGCCCGGGTGCGGGCCGTCCTCCGCCGGGCGGGCATGGAGGACGCCGACGAGAGCGTCCTGCGCTTCGCCGACCTGGTGATGGACGAGGAGACCCACGAGGTGTGGCGGGGCGGCACCGCCATCCACCTGACCGCCACCGAGTTCGCCCTGCTGCGCTACTTCATGCTCAATCCCCGACGGGTGCTTTCCAAGGCCCAGATCCTCGACCACGTGTGGCAGTACGACTTCGGGGGCGACAGCAACGTGGTGGAGACCTTCGTCTCGTACCTCCGCAAGAAGATCGACCGCCACGGTCCGCCGCTGCTCCACACCATCCGCCGGGTCGGCTACTCGCTCCGGCTGCCCGAGGACTAGGCCGTGTCGCTACGCGGCCGCCTGGTCGCCGCATCGCTGGCGCTGCTGGCCGCCGCCCTGCTCGTAGCCGACGCCGCCACGTTCCTGGCCTTGCGGTCGTTCCTGGACCGCCAGGTCGATACCCAGCTGCGGGAGGCGGTCGAGTCGGTGGAGCGCTCCCCCTACCTCCAGGACGACGGCCGACCCCGGCCCGGCGGGAGCCGCGACCACGACCGCGACCGCCGCGGCGTCGACCCTTACGCCTTCGCCAGCGCCCCCGGGGCCTGGATCCAGCGGCGCTCGGCCGACGGCACGGTGCTCGAGACCATCGAGGGGAACGGGATCGACGGCTCCACCCCCGCCCTCCCCGACGCCCTCCCCGATCCCGACAACGACACCGGCGCCACCGTCGACGACAACGGCCACCGCGGCGTCACCTTCAGCACCGGCAGCGTCGAGCCGGCCGGCTCGCGGTTCCGGGTGCGGATCAGCGAGGACGCGTCCGGCAACGTCACGATCATCGCCCTGCCCCTCGACGGCGAGGGCGACACCCTCCGCCAGCTGCTCCTGATCGAGGCCATCGTCACCATCGGGGTGCTCCTCGCCTCCGGTGTCGGCGGCCTCTGGCTGGTCCGCCTCGGCCTGCGCCCCCTCGACGCCATCGAGGACACCGCCGCCCACATCGCCGCCGGCGACCTCAGTCGTCGGGTCGAGCGGGCCGATGACCGCACCGAGGTCGGGCGCCTCGGGGCGTCGCTCAACGAGATGCTGGGCCAGATCGAGACGGCCTTCGCCGAGCGCCAGGCCAGCGAGGAGGCCTTGCGGGCGTCCGAGGCCCGGCTCCGTCGCTTCGTGGCCGACGCCTCCCACGAGCTGCGCACCCCGCTCGCCGCCGTGCAGGCCTATGCCGAGCTCTTCGACCGGGCCGCGGCCGAGCACCCCGAGGACCTGCCCCGGATGCTCCACAACATTCAAAAGGAAGCGGGCCGCATGGGAGTGCTGGTCGAGGACCTCCTCCTGCTCACCCGCCTCGATCAGGGCCGGCCGCTCGAACAGGCGCCGGTCGATCTGGGGGCCGTGGCCCAGGAGGCGGTCGACGCCGCCACCGTCCTCGAACCGGACCGGCCCGTCACGCTGACGGTCGACGGGTCGGTGGAGGTCGTCGGCGACCGCACCCGGCTCCGCCAGATCCTCGACAACCTCCTCGGCAACGCCCGCATCCACACCCCGGCCGGCACGCCGCTGGCCGTCACCGTCGGCGCCGACGATGCCGACGCCGTGCTCCGCGTCGTCGACCACGGGCCGGGCCTCGACGGGGAGGCGGCGGCGCAGGTGTTCGAGCGCTTCTTCCGGGCCGACCCGAGCCGCTCCCGGGCCGACGGCGGCAGCGGGCTCGGGCTCTCGATCGTGCAGGCCATCGCCCGCGCCCACGGCGGCGACGCCACCTACGAGCCCACCCCCGGCGGCGGGGCGACCTTCGTCGTCACCGTGCCCCTGCTCCACCAGCCGACCACGGCCGAGCCCCCCGACGGCGACGGCGACCGCGACCTCGACCTCGACGTCGACCCCGACCATCCCACCGGGCGCCCACCGGCCCCCGACCCTCCACCCTCACCAGAAGGAGCCCTCACCCCATGACCACCTCCCCTTCCTCTGCGCCTCGCGCCGCCGGCCCCCGGGTGCCGTGGCGGCTCCCGATCGCGGTGGCGGCCGTCGCCGCCCTCGGCCTCGGCACCGCGGCCTGCAGCAAGACGGAGTCCCCGGGGGGCGCAGCCACCGGGACGGCGGCGGTGAGCGGCACCGCCACCGGGGGCGCCGGCGCCGCCACCGCCACGAGCGCGGGCGGGACGACGGGCTCGTCGAAGGCCTCCGGCACGGGCGCCGCCACCGCGGCCAAGGTGTCGGCCAACACCGGGACCGACGCCGAGATCGAGAAGGCGCTCACCGACGCCGGCGTGCCCAATGCGGCCCGCTGGACCAAGGAGGTGATCGAGTACCGCCCGTACGACGCCTCCGACACCTCGCTGGCCAAGCTGCGCAAGAACCTCGAGAAGTACAAGCCCGGCGACGCCGTCATGGAGAAGATCCTCGGTGCCCTCCAGCCCTGACGCCGAAGTCCCGGCGGAGGAGCCGGCGCTCGTCGCCGTCCTGCGCCGGGGCCTCCTCGGCGTGGCCGCCCTCTCGGTCACCGGCACGGTCATCGAGCTGGCCATGCTCCGCCACTGGACCCAGGCCAGTCAGGTCATCGCCTGGGGCGCCTGTGCCGCTCTGCTCGTGGCCATCGCGCTCGCTGCCCGGCCGGCGTCGCCCACCGTCGTGCGGGTGGCGCGGACCATCGCCTTCGTGGTCTGCGTGTCGGCCGCGTTCGGGGTGTGGGAGCACGTGGAGGGCAACTACGACGCCGCCCCCCTCGACGCCGAGTACGGCGAACGCTGGGACTCGATGAGCGCGGCGGCGCGGTGGTGGGCCGCCTTCACCAAGTCGGTCGGCCCGTCGCCAGCGTTGGCCCCGCTGGTGCTGGTCCAGGCCGCGTTGCTGATCCTCCTCGCCCTGCACCGCCACCCCGCGGCAGGACCGGCGCGCGGTCGCGCCTATCGTTCCGCCGCGTGATCCCCTCGCGCCGGGCGGCCGCCCTCGCCGCCCTCGTCGCCCTGGCCTGCCTCACCGGGCTGGCCGGGCCTCCGGTGGCGCCGGCCACGGCCGCACCGGCCCTCCGGCCGCTGCCCTTCGCGCTGGGGATTGCCGGGCCGGCCGGCCCCGGCTCGACCGGCCCGACGACGCCCGTGATCGTGACGCTGCGCGACGTTCCTGCCCCCGTCCCGGATCAGCGGGCCGACCGGGAGCGCCGCCGCGCCGTGGTCGACCGGGCCGACCGATTGGTCGGACGCCTCCCGGCCGGCTCGGTGCACGGCGTCACCCGGTTCGACACGACCCCGGCGGTGGCGCTCGAGGTCGATGCGGTGGGACTCGAGGCCCTCCGGTCCGATCCGGGCGTGGCCGCCGTCGCGCCCAACGGGCGCAAGCGGCTCGCCCTGAGCCAGGCGACGCCCAAGGTGGGCGCCCCCTCCATGTGGGGCGCCGGTGCCACCGGGGCTGGGCAGACGGTCGCCATCCTCGACACCGGGGTGCAGTCGTCACACCCGTTCCTCGCCGGCAAGGTCGTGTCCGAGGCGTGCTACTCGTCGTCGTTCTTCGGCTCCACCGCCGTGTGCCCCGGCGGCGACCCCACCACCTCCACCGCCCCCGGGGCGGGGCTCCCGTGTCCCGTGCTGCCCGACTGCAACCACGGCACCCACGTGGCCGGGATCGCCGCCGGCGGGTCGGGCGGGAGCTTCTCCGGCGTGGCCCCGGGCGCGTCGATCATCGCCGTGCAGGTCTTCTCGAAGTACGACGCCCCGGCCGACTGCCTCCCCTACCCGGCCCCGTGCACCATCGCCTGGGACAGCGACATCATCCGCGGGCTCGACCGGGTCTACGCGCTGCGCGGCGCCTTCGACATCGCGGCGGTGAACCTGAGCCTCGGCGGTGGGGCCTACGCCGGGGCCTGCGACAGCGACCCCGAGAAGCCGGCCATCGACCAGCTGCGCGGCGCCGGGATCGTCACCGTGGTCGCGTCTGGCAACGATGCCGGATCCGTCGGCAAGAACACCCTCGCCGCCCCCGCCTGCGTCAGCTCGGTGGTGAGCGTCGGCGCCACCGACGACATCACCGATGCCGTGCCCGGCTGGGTGCAGACCGCACCCAACCTGACCCTCTTCGCTCCCGGCCAGTTGATCACCTCGTCGGTGGCCCCCGGAGGCGGCGGCTTCGCCTGCCCGGCGCCCTTCGCCGCCGGCCAGTGCGCCTCCTGGTCGGGCACCTCCATGGCCACGCCGATGGTCACCGGTGCGATGGCCCTCCTCCGCCAGTACCGGCCGGGCATCAGCGTCTTCGAAGCGATCGCCCTGCTGCGCGACACCGGCGTCCCCGTGACCGACACGGCCACCGCCCCCGGCGTCACCGCGCCGAGGTTGGCGCTCCAGGCCGTGGTCCAGCCACCCAGCTTCCACCCCGTCACGCCCACCCGCATCCTCGACACACGGAGCGGCCCCGGGGTCGGCCCCGGCGGCACGGTCACGGTCACCGCCACCGGCGTGGCCGGGATCCCGGCCAAGGGCGTGTCGGCCGTGGCCGTGAACCTCACCGCCGTGGGCCCGTCGGCCGCCACCTTCGTGACGGCCTACGCCACGGGCTCGCCGCGGCCGCTCGTGTCCAACCTGAACGTCGCCGGAGGCGAGACGCGGGCCAACAGCGCGGTCGTGCGGTTGAGTGGCGACGGACGCTTCGAGCTGTTCAACAACAGCGGCGGCGTGCACCTGCTGGCCGACGTCGTCGGGTGGTTCGACCTCGGTGGCACAGCCGCCACCGGGGCGCGCTACACCCCGCGCAACCCGACCCGGATCCTCGACACCCGCAGCGGCGTGGGCGCCCCCGCGGCCAAGGTCGGCCCGGTCCAGACCATCGACGTGGCCGCCGCCGCCCAGTGCAGCGGCACCGGAACGGTGCGGGCCGTGGTGGTGAACCTCACGGCCGTGGCGGGCAGCGCCGCCACCCACCTCACGTCGTGGGCCGCCGGCACGGCGATGCCGACGGTGTCGAACCTCAATGCCCCGAGCGGCGCGGTGGTGCCCAACCTCGCCGTCGTCCCCGTGTCGGCCACCGGTCAGATCTCGATCTACAACAACTCGGGGACCATCGACGTGCTCGCCGACCTCGAGGGCTGCTTCCGGGACGGCACGGGCGCGACCGGGAGCTTCGTCCCCGCCGACCCCCGCCGGTTCCTCGACACCCGTGCCGGGTGGGGTGCGCCCCTCGGCCCGCTCGGCCCCGGCGCATCGCTCGACCTGCCGGTGGCCGGCACCGGCGGCGTGCCGCCCACTGGCGTGGCCGCCGTGCTGCTCAACGTCACCGCCACCGGCCCGACGGCGCCGACCCACCTCACCGTGTGGCCGACCGGCCAGCCTCGGCCGACGGTCTCCAACCTCAACGTCGTCGCCGGCCAGACCGCCCCGAACCTCGTGGTCGTCGCCGTCGGCGCCGGCGGCAAGGTCTCGATCTTCAACAACAGCGGATCGACCGACGTGATCGCCGACGTCTTCGGCTTCGCCCCCGCCTGACCCTCCGGACGCCTGTGGGTGCGCAATGCCTCGCGCCGCGATGCATTGCGCAC
>JAKOVR010000063.1 GCA_029782025.1 Actinomycetes bacterium
ACAACGCGCCAAGCATGCCAGTACGATGCCCACCCGGGAGCCCACCATGCCGACCACCGCCCGTTCCCTCGCCCCCCTCGCCGCCGCCGCCATCGTGGCGTTGGCGGGGTGCTCGTCGTCCTCCTCGCCCACGGCCACCGGGCCGGTGGGCACCGCCGGGAGCGCCGGGTCCGCCGCCACCACGCCCGGCACCGAGGCCGAGACCTACGAGATCGTGCCCGACGCCACCGTCACCGCCGGCCTGGCCGAGGTCCGTTCGCTGGCGGCCAAGGCCCGCGACCAGCTCGCCGCCGATCCCGCCGCGGCCAAGGCCACGGCCCAGACGCTGAAGGACCGCTGGTTCACCTTCGAGGGCACCGTCCGCCAGAAGGACAAGGCCCGGTACCTGTCCCTCGAGGACGCCATGGCCGACATCACCCGGGGGATCGACCAGGGCAAGGCCGACCGCGTGGCCAAGGGCGTGGCCGATCTCGACCGCCTCGCCGCCGAGTACCTGCAGGCCCACCCGTGACCTCGACCCGGCGCCGCGGCCTGCGGCTGCTCCTCCTCGGCCTCGCGGCGCTCGGCGTCCTGGCCCTGGCCGGCCCCCGCCCGGCCCAGGCCCAGGGCACGACGCCGTCGGCGGTCAGCCGGGACGACGCCATCCACCAGCTCGACCTGGTGCGGGCCTCGGTCGACCGCACCGTCTCGCTCCTCGACGCCGGGCAGCGCGACCAGGCCTTCGACCAGGCCGCGTCGGGCTACCTCGACCACTTCGAGCTGGTCGAGATCCCGCTGCGGGTCACCGACCCCGAGCTCACGGTCGAGGCCGAGGGCGTGTTCGCCGAGGCCCGCCAGCTCATCCGCGAGGGCGCCAGCTCCGGCGACGTGCGGGCCAAGCTGATCGAGCTACGGGGCCTGCTCGACGAGTCCGAGCGGCGGCTGACCGACACCGGGGTCGGGGCCCCGGCCGTGGTCTTCGGGCAGTCGTTCCTCATCATCTTCCGGGAGGGCCTCGAGGTCGTGCTGCTGATGGCGGTGCTCATCGGCTACCTGGAGTCGGCCAACGCCAAGGACTACGGCAAGCCGATGGCGGCCGGGGTGGGCCTCGCCCTCGGGGCCACCCTCGTCACGGTGGTGCTGCTCCAGACGGTGTTCGCCCGCCTGCCCGTCGGGCGGGAGCTGCTCGAGGCCATCGTGTCCTTCTCCGCCGTGATCGTGCTGTTCTGGGTCTCGTTCTGGCTGGTGCAGCGCCTCGACCACCGGCGGTGGATGGAGTTCCTCAAGGCCCGGGTGTGGAAGGCCGTGTCGGTCGGGTCCACGGCGTCGCTGGTGCTGCTCGGCTTCACCGCCGTCTATCGCGAAGGGTTCGAGACCGCCCTCTTCTACCAGGCCCTCCTCTCGTTCGGGTCGGGGTTGCTCCCCTGGGTCGTGGCCGGCCTGGTGTGCGGGCTCGTGGCGCTCGCCGTGGTGGCCTTCGCCGTGTTCCGCCTGGGTCGGAAGGTGCCCGTCACCTCGTTCCTCAAGGTGGCGGTGATCGCGGTGATGGTCACCTCCGTGGCCTTCCTCGGCAACGCCGTCCGCGGCCTGCAGGAGGCCTTCGTGATCCCCGCCTCCCGCATCGGCGTGCCCCGGTTGCCCATCTTCCTGGCCGAAGCCACGGGGTTCTGGCCCACGGCGCAGACCGTCGGCGCCCAGCTCGCCCTCACCCTCGTCTACGTGGTCGGCGGGGTCTACGTGTTCGTGGTCAAGCCCCGTCGCGACGCCCGGGCCGCTGCGCCCCGCGACCGCGAGCGGGTCGCCACCGCGGCCTAGCCATGGGCGTTCGCGTCGGGGTCGACGTCGGCGGCACCTTCACCAAGGCCATCGCCTATGACCTCGGCGGCGGGGGGGTGATCGCCCAGGCCGTGGTCGCCACCACCCACACCGACCCGAGCGGCGTGGCCGCGGGGGTCGTCGACGTGGTCCGTCGGGTGGCCGAGGAGGTGGGGCCCGACCGCATCGATCTGGTCGTCCACTCCACCACCCAGGCCGTCAACGCCCTGCTGGAGGGCGACACGGCGCCGGTGGGCGTGGTCGGTCTGGGGCGCCGGCCCGAGCTGAAGAAGGCCCAGCAGCGCACCCAGCTCCGGGCCGTGGAGGTGGCGGCCGGGCGGATGCTCGACACCCGGCCGGTGTTCTTCGACATCACCGACGGGGTCCCCGAGGCCGAGATCGCCGCCGCGCTGGCCCGCCTGCAGGAGGCGGGGGTGGGGGCGGTGTGCGTGGCCGAGGCCTTCGCCCCCGACGACGCCACCGGCGAGCGCCGCGTGGCCGAGGTGGCGGCCGGGCTCGGGCTCCCGGCCTGCACCTCGAGCGAGCTCTCGGGGCTGTTCGGGCTGGAGCTGCGGGCGGTCACCGCCGCGCTCAACGCGTCGGTTCTGCCCATCGCCGCTTTCACCGCCGGCTTCGTGGCCGACGGGGTGGCGGCGGCGGGGATCCACGCGCCGCTCCTGATCATGCGGGGCGACGGCGGCGCCACCGACCTCGACGGGTTCCGGCGGGCGCCGGCCCGCTCGCTCTACTCCGGCCCCGCCGCCTCGGTGGCCGGGGCCCTGCGCTTCACCGACACCGCCGACGCGGTCGTGGTGGAGGTGGGGGGCACGTCCACCAACGTGGCCGCCATCCGCCATGGGCTCCCGTCGTTGCGCTACGTCCAGATCGGCCGCCACGTCACCGCGGTGCGGGCCGTCGACGTGCGCGTCCTCGGGGTGGCCGGCGGGTCGATGCTGCGGGCCAGGAAGGGGAAGGTCTACGGGGTCGGCCCCCGGTCGGCCCACATCGCCGGCCTGCCCTACGCCGCCTTCGAGCCCGCCGCCTCCTTCGAGGGGGCGGTGGCCGTCACCTTCGCCCCCAAGGCCGGCGACCCCGACGACTACGTGGCCGTCGACACCGCCGACGGCCGCCGCTTCGCCCTCACCAACACCTGCGCCGCAGTGGCGCTCGAGGTCACCCGTCCGGGCGACTACGCCCATGCCGACCCGGCCGGGGCGCTGGCCGCCTTCGCCGCCGCCGGCCGGTTGCTGCGCCTCGACGGTCGGGAGGTGGCCCGGCGCATGCTCGAGGCGTCGGGCACGGCGGTGTGCGAGCTCGTGGCCGCGGTGGCCGCCGACCACGACATCCCTTGGCCGCCGCCGCTCGTCGCCGTGGGCGGGGGCGCCGGTGGCCTCGGGCGGGAAGCGGCCCGCATGCTGCGCACCGTGTGCACGGTGCCCGACGGTGCCGAGGTCATCTCGTCCATCGGCGACGCCCTCTCCCTGATCCGGTCGGAGCGGGAGCGGACGTGCGAACCTGGGGACATGGCCGTGATCGACGTCCTCGTGGCCGAGGTGGAAGCCGAGGCCGTGGCCGCCGGCGCCGCCCCGCGCTCGATCGAGATCCGGGTGGAGGAGCAGCCCGAGAAGGGCACGGTGCGGGCCATCGCCACCGGCGCGGTGGCCCTGGCCAGCGGCGCCCTTCCCGGTCGCGACGCCATCGACGCCGACCATGCGGCGCGGCGGGCGGCCGAGCACGGGTGCGAGCGGGTCGAGGCCGTCGGCGGCTTCTGGGTGGCGTGGTCGGGGGCGGCCGGGCCCGGCCGGGCCGTGGTGTTCGACCGGTGGGGTGACGTCGTGCTCGACGAACGGTCCGAGGTGCTCCTCGATCCTGCGGCCGACGTCGCCGCAGCCGCGGTCCGCCGCGCCACCCGCCACCGCGGGCCGGTGGTGATCGAGCCCACGATCTGGGTGGCGTCGGGCAACCGTTTCACCGAGGTGGCGTCCGGCGACCGGGCGGCCGCGGTCGCGGCGCGCCTGGAGGCGACGGCGGGCCGCGTCGCCGTGATCGTGGGGAACGAGTAGCGGTGGCCCTCTACATCCCCGCCTCCCAGCGCCGCCGCAAGCTCGTGGTCGTCGCCGTGGTCGCGGCATTGGCCGGGGCTCTGCTCGGGCTCGGGCTGGGCCGGGTGACCGCGCCCAAGGCGGCCGACCAGGCCGCGGCGGCCAAGGACCAGGCCAAGCGGGCCACCGGTCAGCTGGCCTCGCTGCCCCTGCCCTACGAGAAGGCCAAGGCCGACCCGTCCAGCCAGGCCGCGTTCGACGCCTCGCTGGCCTCGGCCCTCACCCGCACGGGCGAGGCCCTCGATGCCGCCTTCGCCGACGCGCCCTGGATCGGCGAACCGGTCAGGACCCAGCTCCGGGCCCGGGTCGCCGCCGTGGGCGAATCGGCCAAGCGGGCCGACCCGCCGGCCGGCTTCACCGCCGCGGTCGACGACGCCGTCGCCGCCATCGCCGCGGCGTTCGGTGAGGCGGCACCGGCCCCCGGCCGGTGAGCGGTGGCGGTCGCCGATGGGCGGGCGGCGGTGGGCGTGAGCGCGTGGTCGTGCGCGTGACCGCGCGGCGGCTGGCCGTCGCCGTGCTCGGCGCCCTCCTGCTCGCCGCCGGCTGCGCCCGCCCGACCGAGCCGCGCCAGCCCGTGGTGTCCTACCGCGACTGGCGGGCCGACCCCATCAGCTCCGGCACCGAGGACCCGGTGGCCGCCATCGACGGCCTGGGCTGGGTGGCCGCCGGCGGTCGCAGCGGGTGGCTGCTGCTCGGCCGCTCCCAGGCCCGGGCCGGCGGTCGGGTGCTCCCCACCGTCTGGTCGGACGACGGCGACCGCACCTGGCACCGCACCGTGCTCGACACCGGGCCCGACACCTTCCGGCCCGACGGGCGGGTGCTCGCCGCGGCCGATGGCAGCGGCGCGGTGGCGGTGGTGGCCGGTTCGGTGGGGCTCGGCGGGCGGGCGGCGCCGGCGGTGTGGCACACCGACGACCTCGGGCGCTGGGCCGGCCCGGTGACGTTGCCCATCCCGGTCGACTACGGCGGCACCCAGGTCAACGCCGTGGTGTGGCTGCGCGACCGGTTCGTGGCCGTCGGGGGGCCGGCCGACGGCACCGACGGCGGGCGGGGCCTGCTCTGGGTGTCGATGGACGGCGAGCGCTGGACGTTGCTCGAGAGCGTGGGACTCTTCGGTCGCGGCGAGAGCGACGCCACCACCTTCGTGGGGGCCACCGTCGCCGGCGGGGAGGTGGTCGCGCTGGAGCGGTCGGTGAGCGGGTCGGGCCGCCGGGCCAGCGAGGTCCGTCCCACCTACCTCTGGTCCTCGCCCGACGCCGACCGCTACAACCTCGACGAGATCACGGCCGGGCAGAGCTCGGGCAACGGCACCCGCGCCCGCCGAGGGGTGGCGATCGCCGCCGCCCCGGGCGGCACCGGGGTCGTCGCCCTCACCACCTGTTGCGACGGCGACGCCTATGTGTCCACCGACCTCGGTCGCGGCGGCTGGCACCACGACCAGCTGCCCCGGGGGTTCGTGGCGTCGGCCCTCGGGGCGGGAAGCCCCGGCGTGTGGGTGGCCGGGACCGACGGCGACGGGCTGGCCGTCATGGCCCCCGACGGGAGCCGGGCCACGTTCGACGACGAGGCGGGGGCGGTGCTCCCGCCGGCGTCGGGCCCGCTGCCGGGCGTGGCCCCGAGGCTGGCCGTGCACGGCGACACCGTGCTGGTGGCCAGCCCCCGCCCGACGGGCTGGGTGCTCTTCGAGGGCCGCAGCCGAGCCGGTGCGCTGCACCTCGGCCGTGCCGACCTCGACGACCTCCCCCACACCCAGCGCACCTCGCGCTCGGTGGTGCACGGCCTCGCCGCCAACGGCAACGTCGTCGTCGCCGTCGGGGCCGAGGAGTATCGCCCGGCCGACAGCGCCCCGGCTGCGCCGCCGGTGGCCAGCGAGGCCCGGGCCTGGGTGAGCGCCGACGGGCAGGGTTGGAGCGAGCACCTGCTGTCGGACCGGCTCGAATCCATCGACGGCATCACCACCTACCGGGGCGGCTTCGTGATGGTGGGCCGGCGGTCGGGCGGCCCGGGCGGGCGGTCCCTCCCCGTGGTGCTGGTGTCGGGCGACGGCGTGGGCTTCAACCGCGTGGCCGACACCGAGGAGGCGTTGCCCACGGGGTCGGGAGCCACGCTCACCCCGGCCGGCGTCACCGCCATCGCCGGGCACCTGTTCCTCTACGGCACCCTCCACCACGACCCCGACACGACCCCGGGCACGACCCCGGGCACGACGCCAGGGACGGTCCCGGGCACGACCCCGACCTCGACGCCGGGCACCGCGCTGCGACCGGTCGACCCCGCCACCGGCGACGAGCCGGTGGTGTACGTCAGCGAGGACCCGCAATCGTGGCGCCGGCTCGATGTGCCCGCGGCCGCGCTGGTGGGCGGGCGCTTCGCCTTGTCGTGCGGATCCGACGCCCGGGCCGAGGTGGGTCTGCACTCCGTCGCACCGTCGGCGCTGGCCGCCGGCGCCTCCCTCCGGTTGGTCGAGTTCAGCGCGGCCGCCATCACGCCCCTCGGGCCCGTCGACGGCCTCACGGCCGAGACCTGCCTGGTCGGACCGGGCGAGGTCACGCTCCTGGGTGGCACCGCGGCCGGAGTGCCGGCGCTGTGGCGCACGGTCGGCACGAGCACCGTGCCCCTCGCCCTCCCCCTCCACGGCGTCACGGGCGGGGCGGTGACCGCGGCCACCCGGGGTGACGGCGCCTGGCTGGCCGCCGGGTGGTCGTCGTTCGACGCCTGTCCCCAGGTCCGGCTGTGGACCTCGATCGACGGCCTGGGCTGGGACACCAACAGCATCGCCGAGAAGGCGATCCGGGGCCTCGGCTGCGCCGTGCCCGGCGCCGCCGTCCGCTTCGGCGGTCGCTGGGTGATCGCCGCCACCGCCGGTGACGCCGCCGTCGCCGTCACCGGCCCCTGACCCCCGACCGGTCCGGACGCGTCCGATCCGGACGCGTCCCGTTCCATCGCTGGTCCCGTTGCTCGTGCCGACGACGTCGCCGGTGCAGGAACTCGGGCTGGCGCCGTCCAACTGCACCGGCGAATTCGCCGGCACGGGAAGGTGCACCGGCGATCAGGTCGGGGCGGCGATCAGAGACCGGGGGGACGGGGCCGGCGGGGCTCAGGTCGGGGTGAGGACCAGGATGCGCTCGCAGGCGAAGCGGCCCACGCCCACGTGCTGGCCCTCGATGGCGACGGTGGTGGTGCCGTCGGGGGAGATGGCCGTGACCCGGCCGTGCTTGCCGGGGACGAGCGACGAGCTCTCGAGGAAAGCCAGCAGGCCCGGGGTGAACTCGAGCTCCTCGGGGATGCGGGCCACGGTGAACTCGTCGCCGACCCCCAGCTCTTGGAGGGTGCTGGTGGCGGGCGGTTCGTAGCGCGATCCGGGGATCGGGTTGCCGTGAGGGCAGGTGGTGGGGTCGCCGAGGACGCGGGTCATGGCCTGCTCCACTGCGTCGGAGATCACGTGCTCCCAGCGTCCGGCCTCGACGTGGGCCTCGGCCCACGACAGGCCGAGGATGTCGGTGAGGAACCGTTCGGCCAGGCGGTGGCGACGCACGACCTGTTCGGCCAGCTGGGTGCCGTCGTCGGTGAGACGGATCGCCCCTTTGGCGATCGAGACCAGCCCTTCGCCTTCCATGCGCCGGATCATCTCGGACACCGCGGGACGGCTCACGTCGAGCCGCTCGGCGATCCGGGCCTGGATCACGTCGAGGTGGTCCTCCCGCAGCTCGAAGATGGCCTCGCAGTACTCCTCGAACGCCGGGTGGTACTCGGGGGCCTTGTAGGTCACCCC
>JAKOVR010000070.1 GCA_029782025.1 Actinomycetes bacterium
CGAACCGGGCCGATCTCTTCCGCACCCGTGTGCTCCTCGCCGTCCACGTGGTGGGCTGGTGCGTGGTCGTGCTGCCGCCGAGCGTCTCGATCCGCGCCGCGGTGGGCGCGACGATCGGCACCGCGGCCCTCGCCCTCCTCCCCGTCGACGGGTGGCCCGACCCCCTCCGGCTGGCCGCCCGCCTCTATGCCGGGGCCAGCGCTGCCGCCACCGTCGCCGTGTTGGCCGGCCTGGCCGTCGAGGCCCCCGAGGCCGTCGCCGTGGGTGCCGGCGGGGCCGTCGCCCTCGCCGCCTGCCACCTCGCCGCTGGCGCCGCGCTCCGCCAACAGGGTGTGGCCCTCGCCGACGCGCTCCGGCGACCGTGGCGCCGCGCCGCCGACGACCTGTGGCCGTCGCTCCTGCGCCGGGCCGTCGTCGCCGATGCCGGCCTCGTGCTGGGCGCCGCCGCCACCGGGATCGCCCCGATGACCGGTGGGCTGCTCGTCGCCGCGATCGCGGTGACGGGCTGGGTCGTCGCCGTGGGTGGGCTCGGCGCCGCCCTCCTCGATCTCGGTGCCGCCGCCCCCGCGCTGCTGGCGCCGCTCGCCGGCACCGACGGGCCCGCCCCGCCGGTGGAGCACGGCGAGCGAGATCCTGCCAAGATGCAGGGGTGACTCGTCCCGACGATGCGCACACGGCCCCGGATGGCGGTGGGGCCGACCTCACCCTCGCCGCGCCCGGTGCCGGGAGCGCCGAGGTGTTCGCGCGCCGTTGGCACGCCCGCTGGATCTGGGCCACCAAGACACCGCTGACGCTGTCGCCCTCGCTCGAGCCCGGCGTCGACCAGAGCGCGGCCGCCGGCACCGTGCTGTTCCGCCGGACCGTGGAGCTCGACCGCACCCCGACCACGAGCCCGTGCCGCCTCACGGCCGACTCGCGCTACGTGCTGTGGGTGAACGGCGCCGAGGTGGCGGCCGGACCCGTCCGCGGCAACCCGCGACGGCTGCGCTACGACACGGTCGACCTCGCGCCCTACCTCCGACCCGGCCCCAACACCCTGGCGGTGATGGCCCGCCGGTACCCCCTCCCCACGGCGTGGTGGATGCCGGCCCCGGCCAGCTACGGGCTCGGCGGCGGCGCCTTCCTGCTGGAGGCCCAGCTCGACCCCGAGGAGAACGCCTGGCTGGTCAGCAGTGCGGCGTGGCGCTGCCTCCCGTCCCCGGCCCACACCGTGCTCAGCGGATCGGGCATCGGCGCGCTCCCCATCGAGGCCGTCGACGCCCGGGCCCTCCCCGTCGGGTGGCAGGAGCCCGACTTCGACGACGCCGACTGGGCGGCGGCGGTCGAGCTCGACGCCAACCACGTGGGCTTCGCCGGTGACCACCGGGCCCCGTCGCACCCCTACGGGCCGCTGCTCCCCCGGCCGGTGCCCTTCCTCGACGGCGCGGTGAAGCCGGCCCGCGTCGCCGCCGCCGCCGTGGCCCCCAAGAGCGGGCGGGTCGACGACCCGGTGGCCCAGGTCGGGGCCGACTTCGCGGCGTCGTCCGGGGTGTCGAAGGTCAAGCAGGGGAAGCTCCCGTTCAAGGTCGACCTCGGGGCCTTCGACGCCGGGATGCTCGTGCTCGACCTGGGCGAGCAGGTCTCGGGCACGATCACCGTCGAGGTCGACGCGCCCGCCGGGATCGAGATCGACGCCATGGCCTCCGAGGCCATCGACGCCGCGGGAGCACCCGCTCCGGCCGAGCAACATGCCGGCTTCCGGTACACCACGCGCGGCCAGGCCGACCGGTTCGAGACCTTCGAGCGCTTCGGTCTCCGCTACCTCGCCATCTCCCTCCGAGGGAGCGGATCGGTGTCGTTGCGGGACGTGTCGGTGCACGAACGCCTCGCCTCGCGACCCGACGGCCCGTGGTTCGAGTCGAGCGACGCCGTCCTCAACCGCATCTGGCAGCGGGGCCGGCGCACCGTCGACCTGTGCTCCCACGACGCCTACCTCGACTGCCCGTCCCGGGAGCAGCGGGCGTGGACCGGCGACGCCGTCGTGCACCAGCTCGTCGACCTCACCACCAACCCCGACTGGTCGCTGGCCCGCTGGAACGTCGAGCTGGGCGCGTCACCGCGGCCCGACGGCATGCTGCCCATGGCCGCCGGCGGTGATTTCGAGTACCGCGACCAGGAGTACATCCCCGACTGGGCGCTGCACTGGGTGCACGCGGTGCACAACCTCGCCATGTACACGGGCGACCGGGCCCTCGTGCAACAGCTCCTCCCCGTGGCCGAGCAGGTGATCCGGTGGTTCCTGCCCTTCCTCGATGCCAACGGGCTCCTGACCGACGTCACCGGGTGGGTCATCATCGACTGGAGCGCCGTCCCCACCGGCGGCGCGTCGGCCACGCTCAACGCCCTCTGGGGCCGGGCCCTGCGCGAGTTCAAGCAGATGGCCGAGCAGGTCAACGACAGCGGTCGGGCCGAATGGGCCGGGGCCCTCTGGGTGCAGCTCCGCAAGGCGTTCCAGGCGTTCTGGGACGCCGACCGCCAGGTGTATGTCGACCAGGTCGTCGAGGGCGAGCAGGGGCCGACCGTCAGCCAGCACGCCAACGCCGCGGCCATCGTGGCCCGCCTCACCCGGGGCGTCGACGTCGAGCAACTGCTCTCCACCATCCTCGACGAGCAGCGGCTCGAGTACGCGTCGTGGCTGCTGCCCGGCCAGCACGCCCTGCTCGAGGGCCCCGAGGCCGCGCCCGACATGTACGCCAACAGCGCCACCCTGATCCAGGGGCCGCCCGAGCCGTGGTGGGACACGAGCACGCGGATCGTGGCCGCCCAGCCCTTCTTCCGGTACGTGGTGCACGACGCAGTGGCGGTGGCCGACCGGGCCGACCTGATCCCGGGCTTGTGTCGCGACTGGCGCCGCCTGGCCGGCCGGAGCGCCACCACGTTCTCCGAGACCTGGTTCGGCGGGAGCCACTGCCACGCCTGGTCGGCCACCCCGACCCGCGACCTCATGCAGTACACCCTGGGGGTCACGCCCGCCGCCCCCGGCTTCGTCCGGGCGCGCGTGGCCCCCGTGCTCGGCGACCTGGCCTGGGCCAAGGGCGCCGTCCCCACGCCCTACGGGCTCCTGAGCGTCGACGCCCAGCCCGACCGGGTCGTGATCGACACGCCGGTCGAAGCCAACGTGGTGTTCGGGGGGATCGACACACGCGTCGGCCCCGGCGAGCACGAGCTCACGACGTTCTGATCCTCGCCGCCGGTCACACGGGGTCGCCGCGGAGGAAGCGGTTGACCGTCCCGAAGAAGCGGTCGGGGTCCTCCACCCACGGGATGGTGCCGACGCCGTCGAGCACCAGCAGCCGCCCGTCGGGCAGGACCTGCACCCACTCCTCGGCGTGCTCGATGGGGTCGGGGTCCTCGGAGCCGTGCACCACCAGCACCGGCGACCGGACCTCCCGCAGCTCGGCCCGCCAGTCGTAGGGGTACAGGTCGCCGAGCACCGAGAGCACGGCCACGGCGACGTGGGCCGGCCGTTCGTTGGGCAGGTCGCACACTGGGGCGAGGGCGGCGAACCGCTCGGGTCGCCCCATCCGCAGCGGGACGTACACGGCCCGCCAGGCCTCGCACCACGCCGCCGGATCCCGCTCGGGCACCCCTTCGGCCTGGAGCTGGTCGAGGTGGGCGAGCTCGCCGGGCGAGGGCGCCCGCCCCTCGGCCGCGGCTGCGGCGCTGTGGGTGGGGGTCGCCGCCGGCAGGACGAGGCGGCCGACCCGGTCCGGGTGGTCGAGGGCGAACCGGGTGGCGACCAGCGCGTGGTACGACCAGCCGACGATGTGGGCCCGGGTCACGGCCAGGGCGTCGCACACCACCCGGAGATCGTCGAGCTCCGCCGCGAAGCCGAGGCGATGCCCGTCGGTGACCGAGGATGACGCGCCCCGGTTGCGCACGTCGTAGCGCACGAGCGGCAGGCCGCACGCCGCCAACGGGGCGAACTCGGCGGCGTTGCCGCAGCACGGCACCACCACCGCTTCCCCGCCGGCCGGTGGCGGGTCGTACACGTGGAGGTCCACGCCAGACCCCACGGACAGGCGGTGTCCCTCGAGGCGGGGGTTCGTCGTCGCGCTCGCCGTCGACGGATGGGAGCGGGAGCGCCGGCCCCGCCATCGGCGCCCTCTGCCTGTGGCCACGGTGCTTCCCCCCGTTCCGCTCGGACGCCGGATGGTACCGGCGGTCATCGGCGCGTGAGGACGTGGACCCTCGGATGGTGGCCCTTCTGGAAGACGCGGCGCACGTCGTCGACCCGCCACCACGCCGCCGTGTCGGCCAGCACCCGATCGGTCAAGCGGACCTCGTGGCTCACCAGCACGAGCCGTCCCCCCGGGCGCAGGAGGCGGGCGGCCTCGGCCACCAGCCGGGGGTAGAGGTCCCGGTTCTCGGTGTGGTCCCCGACCGACGTCCCCCACGGCGGGTCCGTGAGGATCACATCCGCCGTCGCGGCCGGGAAGGGCGCGGCGCCCGCGTCGGCGCGGACCCGCGCCACCGGGCCCGCCAGCGCCGCGGCGGCGATGTTGCGCCCGGCCTGGTCGAGGGCGTCGATATCGCTGTCGAGCGCGACCATCGAGGCGACCGGGCCGACGGCCAGGCGCTCGATGGCCAAGGTGCCGGTGCCGCAGCAGAGGTTGACCACCCGTTGGGCCGGCGCCGGCGACGACAGCTGCACCATGGCGGCGGCGATCGTCGCGTTCAGGGCGCCGCGGCGGTCGACCACCCGCCAGGGCCGGGTGGCGAGCGGCCGGGGGGACAGGCGCACGAGCACGTCCCACCCCGGCGGTTCGGGCGGCGCGCCGCCCGAGGCCGGGCCCGCGGCCGACGGCCGCACCCGCAGCAGGAGCTCCCCGTCGTCGTCGGCCACCAGGCCGACGGCCGCCGCCACCGTGTCGGCGAGGCGCCGAGCCACCGAGCTGTCGCGACCCGCCATCCCGAGCCGCAGGCCCTGGTAGGTGCCCGGCGGGGAGGCGGCGACGACGTCGGCGACGGCGGCCGAGAGCACCCGGAGGGTGGCGTCGCCGAGGAGCGCCCGGGGGCGGGGCACGGCGAAGGTGAGCACTCGACTGACGGCGACGGCGGTGCGCAACGTGAGGAGGGGCGTGACCGGGCCCGGCCATCGGAGCACGAGCCGGGTCGGATCGGCGACGAGCACCACCACCCCGTCGACGCCATGGCGCGACGCGACCGCCAGGGCCTCGGACCGGGCCAGGTCCCCGAGGCCCTCGAGCACGTCGATCTCGAGCACCGGGGCCGGCGACCCCGGTCGGCTCGCGATGCCCGGACGGCTCGACGGTTCGGGGCGGCTCGGACGGCTCGGACGGCTCGGACGGCTCGGACGGCTCACCCGGCGACGATCAACCACACCATCACGGCGAGCATCGCGACGCACGCGCCGACGAGCAGCGGCCACTGGATCGGGGCCGGCACGGGCGGGCGCAACTCGAAGGTGCGCCGCTCGCGGCCGACGCCCCGGACACGGTCGAGCAACGGCACCGGCGGCGACGCCGCGGGGGCCTCCGGGGTGCGGCTGGCCGCGGTGGCGCGGGCCCCCGCCCGGGCCGGGGTACGACGCGTCGGGGCTTCCGCGTCGCCGTCGGAGGGGCGGGACCGGTCGCCGCCCGTCGCCCGGCGACGGTCGGGCTGGGCCTGCGGGCGGCGGGCCGCGGCGCGGGGCCGGTCGACGGCATCGGCGGACCCGTCCCCCTCTGCCCCCGCGGCGTCGGCTCCGGCGCTGGCGCGGCGGCGCTCGGCCTGCTGCCGCGTCTGGGCCCGCGCCCGCTGCTGCTGGGCCTTCTTGCGCTTGGAGGTCGCCACGGGAGCGGAGCGTACGGCCGTCAGGGGGACGGGAGCGAGCGGACGGCCTGGACCACCAGGTCGGGCTTCCAGAACTGCAGCTCGGCCCCGGCCCCGTCGATCACCTCGAACTGCCCGAACGGGCTCTTGTCGGCGTACTCCTTCTGGCGCTCGTGGCGCACGGCCACGGTCGGATCGACCGTGCCCGGGGGCGTGGAGCCCACGACCGTGCCCCCCGGTGTGCCCGGCGGTCGGCTCGGCCGGGACGGGTCGGCCCCGTACACGACGATCGGGACCGGGGGCGGGGGCATCGCCGCCGCGCCGTAGCGCCCGAGCTGGTCGTTGAGCTCGCTGACGGTGGCGTACTCGGCCTGCTGGCCCTCCGATGCCCCGGCCGGCGGGGTGGGGTCGAGCGGCCAGAGGGGCGGATCCAGCAGCACGAGACCGGCCACGGCGTCCTGGTGCTTCGCCGGCGTGGCGTACACCCGACCGACGAAGCTCCCGTAGCCCTGGGCCACGAGGACGATCGGCGTCGGGAGGCCGACCCCCCGCACGACGGCGTCGAGCTCGTCGGCGTGGTGGTCGAGATCCCGGGGCGTGGTGGACGACGTGCTCCGGCCCAACCCGGGCCGGTCGTACACGCAGGCCTTGGTGCTGGCGCTGACCGTGTCGGGCACGCCACTGGCCAGCCAGCTCGACTCGGCGTCGAGACCCAGCCCCGTGAGGAACACCACCGGCGGCGCCGTCGAGGTCGCACCCTTGCAGCGCACCGAGATCGACCCGTCACCCACCGGCACACGCGTCTCCACCCATCGCCCGCCGGCCGTGGCCGGGCTGGTGGCCGGGGCCACCGTCGACCCGCCGGCGCTCCCGCTCCCGCCCGAGGAACAGGCCGAAGCGGCCACCACCGTGATCAGCACGCCGGTCGCCAGCCGGGAGACAGCCCGTCGCATCGGGCGGACCCTACCCGATACGGCCGGGCCCGCCCCGCACCCGCGGGGCGGGCCCGGATCAGGTGCCCTTGTAGTTCACGACCGCCTCGAGCGTGTGCTCGACCCGCACGAGGTCGGCCTGGTCGGCCATCACCTGCGTGATGTCCTTGTAGGCCATCGGCGCCTCGTCCAGCAGCTGGGTGGCCTTGTCCTCCTGCCAGGTGCGACCCCGCATGGCCCGACGCAGCTCGGCGGCGGTGAAGCGCCGGTGCGCCTCCTTGCGGCCGAAGCGCCGACCCGCGCCGTGCGATGCCGACCGGTAGCTGGCCGGGTTGCCGAGCCCCGACACGATGTAGGTGGCGGTCCCCATCGAGCCCGGGATCACCCCCCGATCGCCCTTGGCGGCACGGATGGCACCCTTGCGGGTGATCCAGAGCGACCGGCCCTCGTGGACCTCACGCTCGCAGTAGTTGTGGTGGCAGTTGATGCGCTCCAGCTCGGCCACCCGTGTCGGGATCACGGCGCGGAGCACGGCCATGGCCGCGTCCATCATGAGCTCGCGGTTCTGGAGGGCGTAGGCCTGGGCCCAGAGCATGTCGGTCACGTAGGCCTGGAACTGGGGATCGGTGTCGAGGAAGTAGGCGAGATCGCGGTCCTCGAGCGAGCGGTTCAGCAGCGAGCACAGCCGCCGTGCCTCGGTGATGTGCCGCTGCGCCAGCAGGTTCCCGATGCCGCGGCTGCCCGAGTGCAGCACCAGCCACACCGACGCCGCCTCGTCGAGGCCCACCTCGACGAAGTGGTTGCCGCCGCCGAGGGTCCCGAGCTGGGACGCGATCTTCCGGTGGTGGCTCAGCTGCAGGCGGCCGGGATCGGGCACCGGGTTGGCCCCGAGCCACCGGTCGGCGGCCCGGGACGGCTCGCCGTGACCGGCGAAGCCGGCCGGGATCGCGCCCTCGATGCCGGCGAGGACCGGCCCGAGGTCGTCGGGGAGGTCCGCCGCCGTGAGGCTGGTGTGCACGGCGATCATCCCGCACCCGATGTCCACGCCGACGGCGGCGGGGATGATGGCGTTCTCGGTGGGGATCACCGACCCCACGGTGGCCCCGATGCCGAGATGGGCGTCGGGCATGAGGGCGATGGGGCCCGCCACGGCGGCGCAGCGCGCCGACCGCTCGGCCTGGCGCCGGGTCTGGGGCTCGAGATCGCTGGCCCACGAGCGCACGAGCTCGCGGTCGCCGTGGTTGATGCTGTCCATGGTGTGCTCCTCTCCTGGAACGGTACGGGCTGCCCATCGCGGTGGGGGTCCCTGTCGTGCCGCGTAACCTCGCGGCGTGCTGTCTCGGCCGGCCCGGCTCGGCGCCCTCGGCGCGATCGTCTTCGGGGCCGTCCTGGCCCTGATCCTCGCCGTGCCCCGATCCCCGGCTGTGGCCCCGGGCGGGACGGCCACCGGTGCCGTCCCGCCCGCCTCGGCGGCAGGGCCCACCCGGCCCGCCGCCACCGTGGGCCCGGTCCCCGAAGGGCCGAGCCCGGGATCGGTCCCGGCGACGACCACCACCGCCGCGCCGCCGCCGTCGGAGGTGCCGCCCGTGGCCCCGCCCCCCGACCGTGACGCCGACCGTCGTGCCCTCGCCGCTGCCCGCCAGCGCTGGGCCAGCCGGGCGCCCGAGCACTACCGCTACTACGTGCAGCAGGGGTGCTTCTGCGCCCTGACCGACGTGCTGGTGGAGGTGCGGAAGGGCACGATCGTGTCGGCCACGCTCGGCGGCGACCCCAACCGGCCGACCACCGGGATCACCGTCGATGCCCTGTTCGGCATCGCCGCCCAGACCATCGACCAGCAGGCCTTCTACGCCATCCGGTTCGATCCGGACTACGGGTACCCGACAGTGGTGTCGTCGCAGGGGGGCTCAGGCGGCGATCAGATGACCTATCTCGTGAGCCTCTTCACCGTGCTCACCTGACCGCTGCTCACCGGGCCGCTCAGACGGTTCGCCCTGGCCCGGACGCCCGAGCCAACCCCCGCCGATGCCCAGCATCCTCGCCGGGACCGGCACGCCGTGCAGGCGCGGGGGCCCGTTGGCGGGGCGGCGGCTCGTGGCCGGTGGTCGGGGGAACATGATGGGCTCCGGTGCATCTCTGTGTCGGTTGGTCGGTCTCGGTTGGTCGTTCCTGTGCCGGGCGGCAGCTCGGTCGCTGGCTCCGAGCCACCGCCGGGCGGTGCACCGACCGTAGGCCGACGGAACGGTCGGCCCGAAACGAATTTCGGCGCCGACCGGGCCGGTAGCCTGCGGTCATGGCCGTCGACGAGACCGCGACCCTCGTCGAGCTCGGCGACGGCGTCCATGCGTGGATCCAGACGCCCCCGGGCCAGGGCCGGACCAACGCCGGCATCGTGGTCGAGGACGATGGCATCACGCTCATCGACACCCTGCTCAGCCCGGCCCGGGCGGGCGCCCTCCACGCCGAACTCGAGCGGTTCGGGCTCCCGGTCCGGCGGGTGGTCTACAGCACCAGCCACGTGGCCTGGACTGGTGGGAGCAGCGTGTTCTGGATGGCGGCGCGCTACGGCCGGAGCCAGACCAGTGCGCTGCTCGACCAGCCCGCCGACGTCGGCGTGCTCCAGCGCCTCCACCCCGGGTTCGCGGCCGAGCTGACGGCGCTGGAGGACCACCCGACCCGGCCGGTGTCGCACACCGTCGACACCGCGGCCTGGCTCACCACCAGGGTGTGCGCCGTGCCCACCACCGGGCAGCAGGTCGAGAACCTCGTCGTGCTGGTCCCCGACGCCGACGTGCTCTTCGCCGGGGCCATGGCCTCCTTCGGCGTGACCCCCAACGCCTTCGACGGCCTGCCCGAGGCGTGGGCCGACGCCCTCGGGGAGCTCGGCGAGCTGGCGTCGACGGTCGTCCCCGGCGTGGGACCCGTGGGCACCCCGGGCGAGATCATCGAGCAACAGGCCTACCTCTATGCCGTCGCCGACGCCGGCACGGGTGCCGCCCCCATCCCGCCGGGCCCGTGGGACGCGTGGCCCGACCGCGACCTCGACGAGGTCAACATCGAGCGCGCCGCCCGCGTCGCGGTCGGCGACCTCGCTCCCCCACCATCGATGCTGAGGAGGCTCGGCCTGTGAACCAGCACATCCACATCGCCACCCGGTTCTGCGGACCGCCGACATCGGGCAACGGCGGCGTGTCGGCGGGCCTGCTCGCCGCCGCGCTCGGCTGCGGGCTCGGGGACGCGGCCGAGATCCGGCTCCATGCCATGCCCCCGCTCGATACCGATCTCGTCATCGAGCACGATGCCGACGGCGCCGGGCGGGCCATCGATCCCGACGGCTCGGTGGTCCTGAGCGGGCGTCGCGTGGCGTGGGCGAACGAGGAGCGCCGCCGCCCGGCGACATGGGACGACGCCGTGGCCTCGGCCGTGCCGTTCGACCCCGATCTCCACCCCTACCCCACCTGCTTCGTGTGCGGCCCGGCCCGCGCCGACGGCGACGGCCTCCGCCTCTTCGCCGGTGCGGTGCCGTCGCGGGAAGGGGCCGACGCCGTGTTCGCGGCGCCGTGGGTGCCCGACCCGTCGCTGGCCGATCCCGCCGATCCGTCGACGGTCCGGGCCGAGATCGTGTGGAGTGCGCTCGATTGCCCGAGCGGGCAGGCCGTGCACGTCATGGATGGCGGGAGTGCGGAGGCGGTGCTGCTCGGCACCATCGCCGCGGTCCGCCACGCCCCGGTCCGCGTCGGCGGCCGCTACGTCGCCACGGCGTGGGAGCGGGCTCCGAGGGACGGCCGCAAGCTGTTCTCGGCCTGCACCCTCACCGAGGCCGACACCGGGACGCTGGTGGGCGAGAGCAGCTGCGTGTGGATCGCGGTGCCCCGCTCCTGATCCCTCAGCCGAAGGTGAGCTCGCCCTCGATGCCCTTGCGCCCGGCCAACCACATCCCGAGGGCTTCCGAGGTACCCCGCACGACCTCGCCCCGACCGAGCGCCCGGCCGCCGTCGTTGGGCTCGACCCGGTGGCGCAGGAGCGTGGGGGCGCCGAGGAACGCCCCCTCCCGGAGGATGGCGTCGCGGACGGCGATCGGCATGGCCCGGTTGCGGCCCATGCCCCGGAGGATGTCCTGGTGGTGCACGGCGACGTCGCCGAGGAGCGCCCACGCCGCCGTCCGCGGGATGAGCGCCGGCGAGGTCGCCCAGGTGCGGAGGCGGGCCATGAAGGCCGGGCGATCGAGCGCCCGGGCGCGGCGCACCATGTCGGCGTGGGCCACGTGGAGGCGGCCGAACGCTCGCACGTAGGCCCCGAGATCGTTGTCGATCCCCATCAGGTGGGCACACACGTCGCGGGGCGCCCACCCCTCGCACAGGGTCGCACCGTGCTCGAACTCCTCGTCGGTGAGCGACTCCACCGTGACCAGCACGGCGGCTCGTTCGGCGCGAAAGGCGGCTTCTCCGGGAAAGGCCATGGCGCAGGTTCGCCGATGGGCCCTCAGGGCGACAAGTCGCGAAGGCCGGTCAAGCCGGCTCGGGCGGTGCCGACGGGGGCGCGGCGAGGAGCGCCTCGCTGACCTCCCACAGCCGGCGAGCCGCTTCGGGATCTCGGGCCTCCTTGCTGGGGCGCCGGCGCCACACGCCCGGCAGGAACCCGGCCGTCCAGTAGCCCCCGGTCGTGTCGGACCCGGCCGGCGTGGCCGCGAGGTGGACGATGGGCCGGGCCCCCCAGCCCGCCGGGATCATGAACGGCCGGCCGAGCAGGATGAGGAAGCGCTGGGCCCCGTGCAGGTCGTCCTTCCCGCCGAAACCCGACCGCACCGCCCCGGGATGGAGGCTGTGGGCGGTGACCCCGGTGCCCGCCGCCTCCTCGCGGCGGGCCAGTTCGGCCGTGAAGAGCACGTTGGCCAGCTTCGACTGGTTGTAGGCGACGGCACCGACGTAGCCGACCTGGTGCTGCAGGTCGGCCCAGCGCATCGTGCCGGCCCGGTGCACGATCGACGCGGTGGTGATGACGCGCGACGGGGCGCTGGCCCGCAGCCGGTCGAGCAGCAGCTGGGTGAGCAGGAAATGGCCGAGGTGGTTCACGCCGAAGGTGGCCTCGAAGCCGTCCTCGGTGGTGGTGTACCGGCTCAGCACGGCGCCAGCGTTGTTGACCAGCACGTCGAGCCGGTCGAAGCGTTCGAGCACCTCCGTCGCGGCGTCGCGCACCGACCGGGTCGAGGCGAGGTCGAGCGTCACGAGGTGGGCATCGCGCCCCGATCGCCGCTGGACGTAGGCCAGCGCCTCCCGCCCCTTGCCGGGGTCGCGCGCCGTGATGGCCACGGTGGCGCCGCGCCGGGCCAACTTCCACGCCGCCTCGCGGCCGATGCCGGCGTTGGATCCGGTGATGAGGACGACCTTGCCCTCGAGGTCGGTGCCGCGTGTGGCCATGCCCCATCTTCGCATCCTCCTCGTCGGTGTGACGGGGGGCGCGCGACACTGGCGGCGTGCACGGCTCCCCCACCAGGCCCGATGGCTGATCCGTCCCCGGCCCTCGTCGCCGCGGGATGGCAGCCGCGCGTGGGGGCGCTGTTCGCCACCGCGGTGGCTGCCCACGGCGGCGACGTCGACCGCTTCGTGCTCGGGCGGGTGGCCCAGAGCGGGGTCACCCACGCCGTCGTCGCCACGGCCGATGGATGGTGCACCGCCACGGCCGAGATCTCGGAGGACGCGCCCGACATCGAGCTGGTCCCGACCACGGGCGACTGGGTCGTCCTCGACGCGTCCTACGAGCCGCCGCTCATCGCCGAGGTGCTCCCCCGCTGGTCCACCCTCACGCGGGGCGACGCGCTGGGCCGGGCCGAGCAGGTGCTGGCGGCCGACGTCGACGTGGTCCTCGTGGTGCTCGGGCTCGACCGCCCCCGCAAGGCGGGCCGGGTCGAGCGGGCTCTGGCCCTGGCCTGGGACAGCGGCGCCACCCCGGTGCTCGTGCTCACCAAGGCCGACCTCGTCGACCCAGCGGTGGTGGAGGCGGCGGTGACCGACCTCGGCGCCGTGGCCCGCGGCGTCGAGGTGATCACGACCTCGGCCCGATCCGGGGCCGGCGTGGCCGAGGTGCGCGCCACCCTCCTGCCCGACCGCACGGCGGTCCTGATCGGCGAGAGCGGTTCGGGGAAGTCGACGCTGGTGAACGCCCTCGTCGGGGACGAGGTCCAGTCCACCGGCGCCGTGCGGGAGGGCGACGCCAAGGGGCGCCACACCACAACCACGCGCGACCTCGTCCCGTTGTCCGGCGGGGGCGTGCTGATCGACACGCCCGGGATCCGGAGCGTGGCCCTGTGGGACGCCAGCGACGGTGTGGCCCGCGTCTTCGACGACCTCGAAGCCCTCGCCGACCGCTGCCGCTTCCCGAACTGCGAGCACCGCACCGAGCCGGGGTGCGCGGTGCTGGCAGCCGTCGCCGACGGGTCGGTGGCGCTCGAGCGGATGGAGCGGTGGCTGCTCTACATCGACGAGCTCGACGAGCAGGACGCCCGGCGGCTGGTCCGGGCCCGGGCGGCGGAGACCAAAGCCGCCGGTCGGGCGGCGGCCAAGGCGGCCCGCTCCCTCTACGAGGACCGGCCGTCGGGGCGCCAGAAGGGGCGCCGACGCTGACCGCCCGTCGGCGGGCTACCGGCCCCCGTCGGGCTAGCGGCCGCCGTCGGGCTAGCGGCCGCCGTCGAGCACGGCGACGACGGTGTCGATCCGGCGCAGCGTGGTCGGCTGCCCCAGGGCCCGCTCGAGGACCGGCCCGGTGATGGTCGAGTCGCTGAACCGTCCCTTGCGCAACCACGCCAGGTCGCGGCCGGTGACCTTCAGGAGGTCGTCGGGCGAGGCCAGGGCGGCCAGTGCGGCGCGCTCGTCCGCACGGCAGGGACGGTGGAGGAAGCCGACGTGCAACGTCCAGTCGTCGCCGGCCGCGCCGGGGAAGGGGCGGCGCCGCACCAGCGTGCGCAGCTCCGCCATCGTCCGCACGAAGACGTCGATGGTGAACCCGAACTCGGCCGCCAGCGCGTCGCTCAGCACGGCCTCGAGGTCGGCGCCCCCGAGGTCGGCGGCGAGGCCGGCACCAGGGGTGAAGCGGACGTTGCCGCTGGCGATGTGGGTCGACACCGACGACGCCCCCAGGGCTTCGACCGCGGCGCGCAGCCGGTCCATCTTCACCGTGCGCCCGCCCACGTTCACGGCGCGGAGGAAGGCGGCGTGGGTGGGCCGAGGGGGCGACGCGGCAGCGTCGGATCGGCGGGCCGGCACGGAGTGATCATCCCACGACCGGGCCGGCGCCACGATCCGTCGTCGACCCGGGGATAGGGTGCGGCCGGGGCAAGCGAAGGGAACGACGTGGAGCGGATCGTCTGCAGCTGGTGCCGCGGGCAGAACGAAGCGGGGGCAGAGGCCTGCACGTGGTGCGGCGCCCCCCTCGACCAGGCCGAGAAGGTCACCGACTCGGGGTGGCGGGAGGCCCCCCGGCTGCGGGACCTGGCCGAGTTCCGCTTCGGCAACAGCACCTGCCAGGTCGAGGGCGAGGTGGTGCCGGTGGCGGAGATGAACCTGGCCCCCGGCGACGGCGTGTTCTTCGAGCACCACACGCTCCTGTGGAAGGACGAGTCGGTCCCGCTCGGGATGCTCCCCACGGCCGGGGGCATGGCCCGCGTGCTCGGCGGGATGCCCTACGTCGTCACCACGGCGACCGGGCCCGGGCGCATCGCCTTCTCTCGGGACGCCACCGGTGAGGTGGTGGTGCTGCACCTGCACCCGTCGATGGAGCTCGACGTGCGGGGGCACGCGTTCCTCGTCGCCTCCCACTCGATCCGGTACTCCTTCATCCGGATCCGGGGATTCAACAACATCCTCCACGGCGGCGAGGGCATGTACATGGACCAGTTCGTCACGGTGGGCGAACCGGGGATCCTCCTGCTCCACGGCTACGGCAACGTCTTCGAGCGGACGCTCGGCCCAGGCGAGAAGATCCTGCTCGAGCCCGGCGGCTTCCTCTACAAGGACAGCACGGTCACGATGGACGTCCAGCAGATGCCGGTCCGCACCGGCATCTTCCGGCACGGGCTGTTCCTGGCCGAGATGACCGGCCCCGGGCGGGTCGGCATCCAGTCCATGTACCTCCACCACCAGGTGGGCTGAGCCGATGACCGACGCGGGCGGACCGGGCAGCTACACGTGCCGCTACTGCCGCATGTCGAGCGGGGGGACGGACCTGTCGTGCCCGTTCTGCGGCGCTCCGGTCGACGTCACCGAACGGGTCACGGCCTCGGGGTGGGAGGAGCTGCCGGCCATCGCCGACCTGGCCCGCATCCAGTTCGGCCGGTCCGACTGCCAGGTGTCGGGGTTGTACGTGCCCGTGTGCGACATGAACCTCGCCGGCGACGACTGGGTGTTCTTCTCGCACAACGTGCTCCTGTGGTGCGACACCCAGGTGGAGCTCGATGCCCTGTCGCTCGACGGCGCCTGGAACCGCACGTTGGCCGGCATGCCGTTGGTGATGATGTACGCCAAGGGGCCCGGGCATGTGGCGCTGAGCCACAACGTGCCCGGGGAGACCGTGGCCATCCCCCTCCACCACGGCCAGATCGTCGACGTGCTCGAGCACCGCTTCCTGGCCGCCACCGGCAACGTGTCCTACACCTGGGCGTCGAGCGGGGTGTGGTTCTGGACCGCGAGCGGCGGCGAGCGCGAGCAGCACCTGCCGATCGGGCGCTTCATCGACCGCTTCACCTCGGAGGGGAACGGACTGCTCCTGCTCCACGCTCCGGGCAACGTGTTCATCCGGGATCTGGCGCCGGGCCAGACCATCCTGATCCAACCCAGCGCGCTCCTCTACAAGGACGCGTCGGTCGGCCTGCAGCTCCACTTCGAGTACCCCGCCGGCGCCACCCAGGCGCCAGGCAGCTTCGGGCTCGGCTACCGGGGCTTCCAGACGTTCCTCCGGCTCTCGGGGCCGGGCCGCGTGGCCGTGCAGTCGGTGTGGGACAACCACTCCTTCCACTACGCCCGGATCACGAGCTCGTCGCCGTCCACCCAGTGGGCATGGGGCTGAGCGACGGTCGGACGCCGTCGCCGGCCGATCAGAGCAGGCGCAGCGCCCCTTCGGGGCAGTTGGCCACCGCGGCCCGGGCCGTGGCCTCGAGCGCGGGGGGCAGCTCGCCGTCGTCGTCACCGACGATCAGGACCACACAGTGACCCTGATCGTCGGCATCGAAGATCTCGGGGGCGAGGGCGTAGCACCGACCGTGGCCGGTGCAGACGACGGGATCGAACGTGATGCGCATCAGC
>JAKOVR010000103.1 GCA_029782025.1 Actinomycetes bacterium
ACCTCCGCCTCGGGGTTCCTCTCCCTCTACCAGAACGGCATCCCCGACCCCGGCACCTCGTCGATCAACTGGTTCACCGCCAACGAGATCGTGGCCAACACCACCTACACCGGCATCGACACCAGCGGCAACGCCATCGCCAAGGTCCCGGCCAACGCCAGCACCGACTTCTTCATCGACGTCGTGGGGTACTACGCATGAACGGACACGAACGGACGGAACCGACGGAACCGACGGTGAGCCGGCGGGCGGTGCTGGCCGGCGCCGGGACGATGGCCGGTGCGATCGCCGTGGCCACGACCACCCGGCCGGCGGGGGCGACGCCGCCGCCGCTGGCACCGACGGACCCCGCCCTCACGCAGGCGGCGCTGGCGGCCCAGGCCGGGTTCCCGCCCCTGGCCGTCGTCCCCGGCGTCCGCTACCGGACGTGGAGCTACCACGACGCCACCCCGACGAACTGGTCCTACGGCCGGGTGATCACGTCGACGGGCGCGCACACCTCGACCCCGGCATCGATGCGCATCGGCCTCGGCCTCGAGGCCGGCATCGCCGTCACCGAGATCGCGTTCGCGGCGCAGAACAGCTCCGGGGCGAGCGCGATCGGCTCCGTCGACCGGCACCCGCTCGTCGGGGGATCCCCCACCCAGCTCGGTTCGGTCACGATTCCGTCCGGCCTGAGCAACGTCCAGGTCGTCTCCAGCGCCATCGCCAACAAGGTGATCGGTGAGGCCGAGTCCGTCTCCGCCGGCCTCGTGACCTCCTCCTCCGTCCGGTTCTTCGGGTTCCGGCTGGGCTACATCCCCTTCGGGTTCGGCTACGTGCCGATCGCGCCGAAGCGGGTGTACGACTCCCGGGCCGGCAACCCGCCCCTCGGCGTGACCAAGGGCCAACTGACCAACAACAGCCGGGTCATCAACCTCCTCAACGGCGTCACCCTCCCCGCCGGCGTCACCCCCGTCGGGCTCCTCGTCAACCTCGCCGTGGTCAACACCTCCGCCTCGGGGTTCCTCTCCCTCTACCAGAACGGCATCCCCGACCCCGGCACCTCGTCGATCAACTGGTTCACCGCCAACGAGATCGTGGCCAACACCACCTACACCGGCATCGACACCAGCGGCAACGCCATCGCCAAGGTCCCGGCCAACGCCAGCACCGACTTCTTCATCGACGTCGTGGGGTACTACGCATGA
>JAKOVR010000117.1 GCA_029782025.1 Actinomycetes bacterium
CTCGAAGGGGTCGAGGTCGAAGTGGACGGCCGACATGGCGTCGGGCGACAGCGTGCGGGCGTACTGGATGGCCCGGGCCGCCGCCATGTCGAGGTCCTCGATGAGCACGAGTACGGCGTGGCGCTGGCGGATGGGGGCGACGGCGGCCATGGGGGCGTCGCGCTCGAGGACCTCGGCCTCACGCAGGTACTGGCTGTTGAGGCGGAACAGGAGGAACACGAGGACGGGGACCAGCACCACGATGGCCCAGGCGCCGTGGAGAAACTTGGTGTACCCGATCACGAGGCAGACCACGCCGGACACGACGGCGCCGGCGGCGTTGATCACCAGCCCGGTCTTCCACTTCGGTTCCTTGTGCGTGATGTGGTGCTTGGCCATGCCCCCCTGGGACAGGGTGAAGCTGAGGAACACACCGATGGCATAGAGCGGGATCAGCCGGTCGACCTGGGCGCCGGTGATGAGGAGGAGCACGATGGCGGCGGCGGCCAGCGAGATGATGCCGTTGCTGAACACGAGGCGGTGCCCGCGCTTGGTGAGCTGCCGGGGCATGAAGTCGTCGTCGGCGTGGAAGCTGGCCAGGCGAGGGAAGTCGGCGAAGCTGGTGTTGGCGGCCAGCACGAGGATCAGCATCGTGGCGCCCTGCAAGGAGTAGTAGAGAGCCTTGCCGATCCCCGACTCGCCGTAGACGAAGTCGCCGATCTGGGAGATCACGGTGGGGGTGCCCGCCTCGAACGGCACCGGGTGCACCTTCGCCGCGATCATGGAGAGCCCGAGGAACATCACGCCGAGCAGCGCGCCCATCACCACGAGGGTGTCCCGGGCGTTCTTCCACGCCGGCTCCCGGAAGGCGGGCACGCCGTTGGAGATCGCCTCCACGCCGGTCACGGCGGCCCCGCCAGAGGCGAAGGCGTGCAGGACGACCATCAAGGTTGCCCCCATGAGCAGGCCGTCGCCCGGCGAGCCGATCCCGACGGCGCCGGGGAGGTCGATGGGGTGCTCGACGAGCTGCCCGGTGAAGTTCCGGTACAGACCAACGCCGAGCAGGATGAACATGTTGACGATGAAGAAGTAGGTGGGGACGGCGAACGCCTTGCCCGACTCCTTCACGCCCTTGAGGTTGCCTCCGGCGATGATCAACACGAACACGATCGAGATCGGCAGGATGTAGGGCTCGAACACGTCGAAGGCCGAGGCCAGCGCCGCCGTGCCGGCGGCGACGGACACCGAGACCGTGAGCACGTAGTCGGTGAGCAGGGCCACGCCCGCGACCTGGGCCGGGAGGAGGCCGAAGTTGTCCCGGGTCACCACGTAGGCGCCGCCGGCGCTGGGGTAGGCCTTGATCGTCTGGCGGTAGGACAGGATCAGGAGGCCGAGGACCGCCAGCATGGCGACGGTGATGGGCACGACCAGGGAGAAGGCGGCCAAGCCGACGGCAGGCACGAGCACCCGGAGGATCTCCTCGGAGGCGTACGCCGACGACGAGAGGTTGTCGCTGGCGAACACGGCCAGGGCCGTGGGCTTGCCCAGCCGCTCGTGGATGAGCTGCTCGGTCGGGATGGGCGGGCCGAGGAGGCGGCGCTTCACCCGGTACTTGCGGCTCTCGGGCAGCTCGACCGCGTACACCTCGGGCCGCGGGTAGAGATGCTCGGCCGTCCCGGGCGCGGGGTTGGTCCGGCCTCCGTCCTGGGTGGGTTCGGCGCTTGGGGGTTGGTCGATGAGCGTCACCGTTTCAGTCAAGGGAAACGGCGTGGTCCTTCACAGTGGCGCGGGCGCTAAGAAGGCGGAAACGGGCGCTAAGAAACCGGAAAGACCGGCTCCGGCAGGCCCCGCCGGGCCCTTTCGGAGGTGCTGCTCTGCCCCGGCGCGGGGTCCCGCTCGTACACTCCCACCCATGGCAGCGGGCCGGTTGCGCGTGTACCTCGGTGCCGCGCCGGGCGCTGGCAAGACCTACTCGATGCTGGCGGAAGCAGTACGACGCCACGAGCGAGGCACCCGGGTGGTCGTCGCCGGCGTGGACGCGCACGGGTTGCCGCGGACCGAGGAGCTGCTTGCCGCGCTCGACCTCGTGACGCCGGCGGACCTCGATCCGGTGCTCGACCTTGGCCCCGAAGTGGTCGGCGTCGACGATCTGGCCCGGCACCTCGACCTGGTCCTCGCGCTCCTGGACCGTGGCGTCGACGTGATCTCGACGGTGAACGTCTTCGAGCTGGCGTCGCTGGCCGATGTCGGGGCGACCATCCTCGGCGGCCCGCCCGTGGCCGAGGTCCCCGACTCGGTGCTCTACGCCGCCGAGCAGGTGGAGCTCGTCGACATCACGCCCGAGGCGTGGGAGCGCCGACGGGCGCACGGGAACGTCGACGCCGACCGTCCCCCCGGGCTCGATGCCGACGCGCTGGCGGCGCTTCGTGAGTTGGCGCTGCGGTGGGTGGCGGAATGGGCGCACCGGCGCGTCCCCCTCGACCGCGAGCCGGCCGAAGTGGTCGCCGTCGCCATCACCGGCGCCCCGGGCAACGGGGACCTCATCCGCCGGGCCGCCCGGATGGCCCAGCGGCGCCACGCCCAGCTGGTCGGCGTCCACGTCCGCACGAGCCGGGCCGTCGCGGAGTCGCCGGCGCTGGCCTCGCTCCGCGACCTCCTCCTCGCCGTGGGGGCCGAGTACCACGAGGTGTACGGCGACGACCCCGCCGATGCGCTGCTGGCGTTCGCAGCCGAGGCGGGGGCGACGCAGCTGGTGATCGGCGAAGGCGCCGGGTCGGTGTGGCAGCAGTTGCGGGACGGCTCGATCGTGAACGACGTGCTCCAGCGGGCCGGCCGGATCGACGTCCACGTCGTCGGTCCCGGGGCCGGCGGCACGCGGTCGCTCGGGCGCACCCGCGCCGCCGCCGTCACCGGCAGCCTCCTCCCGCAGGGAGGGAGGCCCTCGCCCCTCTCGGGCCGCCGCAGAGTCGCCGGCTACGTGGTGGGTCTGGCCGGTGTGCCGCTGGTGACCGTCGCCGACCTCGTGGTCGCCGGGCCCGACACCATCGACTCCGCCGCCCCCGTGCTCCTGCTCGCCGTGGTCACCGCCGCGGCCATGTTGGGCGGTCGGCGGCCGGCCATCCTGTCGGCCCTCGTCGCCTCGTTGTCCACCAGCTACTTCTTCACGGCGCCCCGCTACCAGTTGGCGTTCGCCACTGCCAGCGACGTGCTCGACGGTCTGGTGTTCGTGCTCGTCGCGCTGGCGGTCGGCACGGTGGTGAGCCGGCTGGCCGAGCGCGAGGACGTCGCCCGACGGGCCCGGGCCGACGCCGAACTGCTGGCCCGCGTGGCCGCCGGCGTGCCCTCGGACCGCGCTGCGCTCATGGACCTGCTCGCCGATCTGCGCCTCGCCCTCGACCTCGCCGGCCTGGCCGTCCTCGTCGCGGAGGGCGACGACTCGTGGTCGACGGTCGCCGCGGCCGGCGCCGCCGCCCCGACCCGGCCCGGCGACGGCCTGAGCGTGCCCCTCGATGCCAACGCGGTGCTGGTGGCATCAGGGGAGATCGCGGCCGAGCGCCGACCCGTGCTCTTCGCTGTCGCCCAGCAGCTCGCCGGTGACCTCGAACGGCGTCGCCTCGCGGAGGAGGCGACGCAGGTGACGGTCGCGGCCGAGACCGAGCGGCTGCGGACCGCCATCCTGCGGGCGGTGTCGCACGACTTCCGCACCCCGCTGGCGTCGATCAAGGCCGCGTCGTCGAGCCTGCTCGAGCCCGATGTCGATTGGCCGCCGGAGGTGCGCGACCGCTTCGTCCGCACGATCGACGACAAGGCCGACCACCTCGACCGCATGGTGGCCAACCTGCTCGACCTCAGCCGGCTGGAGGCGGGGGGCATCGAGCAACGGCTGCGCCCGGTCGGGTTCGACGAGGTCCTGCCCCACGTCCTGGCCGGCGTCGACCTCCCGGCGTCGGGCCGGCTGCACCTCGGCGCCCTGGACGAGCTCCCACCCGTCACCGCCGATCCGACGATGCTGGAGCGGGTGCTGGCCAACATCGTCGGCAACGCCCTCGACCACACCCCGCCCGGGTCCGACGTCCAGCTGGAGGGCACCGCCGTCGGCGGGCGGGTGCTGCTCCGGGTCGTCGACCACGGGCCGGGCATCCCGGCCACGCGCCGGAGCGACGTGCTCCTGCCGTTCCACCGGCTCGACGACGGCGGCGGTGGCGCGGGGCTCGGGCTGGCCGTGGCCAACGGGTTCGTCGACGCCATGGGCGGGGAGCTCCAGCTCACCGACACGCCCGGCGGCGGGCTCACGGTCACCGTCGTCCTCCCGGCGGCGGCGTGAAGGGGGACCGGTGAGCCGCATCCTGGTGGTCGACGATGACCCCGACATCCTGGCCGCGCTCGTGGCCAACCTGGAGGCCCGCGGTCACACGGTCGTCGCCGCGGCCGACGGGGAGGAGGCGCTGGAGGCCGCCACCGACGCCGTCCCCGATCTGGTGGTGCTCGACCTCGGGCTCCCGGGCATGGACGGGGTGGAGGTGATCCATCGGCTCCGCGGCTGGTACACGGGTCCGATCCTCGTCCTCTCCGCTCGCGACCGCGAGGCGGACAAGGTCGAGGCGCTCGACGCCGGCGCCGACGACTTCGTCACCAAACCGTTCGGCATGGCCGAGCTCCTCGCCCGGGTGCGGGCCTCGCTGCGCCGAGGGGCCCCGGCCGACGAGTCGGCCGTGATCACCACGCCCGACTTCGTCATCGATTTGGTCGGACGGCGGGTGGAGCGCGACGGCGCCGAGGTGCACCTGACCCGCACCGAGTGGGGGATCATCGAGGAGCTGGCCCGCCACCGCGGCCGGCTGGTCGGTCGCACCCAGCTCCTGCAGGCGGTGTGGGGGCCGGCCTACAGCAAGGAGTCGCACTACCTCCGGGTCTACATGACCGGACTCCGCCGCAAGCTCGAGCCCGAACCCAGCTCCCCCCGCTACCTCCTCACCGAGCCCGGCCTCGGCTACCGCTTCGCCGTCGGCGACTGACCCATTGGTCTGGACCGTCGTTCCGTGGGTGCGAAATTTT
>JAKOVR010000125.1 GCA_029782025.1 Actinomycetes bacterium
CTCGAGCACCGCACGGCGCCGGCGCGCTACCGCACCGTCACCCCGATGTGGGCCGACAACCGGTTCCGAGACATGGCGCCGCTGCTCCGGTCCCAGGCGGTGGTGGCCGCCATCCGCAACGCCTCGCCCGGCGCGCCGGTGGAGGAGACCGGCAACGCCCCGTTCCGGTCCGGCCCGTGGCTCTTCGCCCACAACGGCTACGTGTCAGGGTTCCGCGACGGCCTCGGCACCGAGCTGCGCCGGTCGCTCTCACCGGCGCGAGAGCGCGACATCCTCGGTGCCGCCGACAGCGAGGTCGCCTTCGCCATGGTGCTCGACCGGCTCGACGCCGGCGCCACGGCCGAGGAGGCCATGGCCGCCGTGGTCCACACGCTGGCCGGCCGCACCGACGGTCGCTTCAACTTCCTGCTGGGCGACGGCACCCGGCTCGTGGCCACCCGGTGGGGCAACAGCCTGTTCACCCACACCGAGCTAATCGACGGCCGCCACGCCCGGTTCGTGGCCAGCGAGCCCCTGTCCGACGAGCCGCCGTGGACCGAGGTGCCCGACCATTCGCTCGTCGTGATCGACGCCGACCGCACCGACGTCCGGCCGCTCTGACCCGCCGGCACACGGGCTGCCTCGTCGGCCACCTTGCGTCCTAAAATGCCGGCCTCGACGAGTCAGCGTGCGTGGAAAGGATCGAGGCGGCGATGGACCACAAGGAGGCGGGGACCGGCGGCGTGAGCCGGCGCACGGTGTTGGCTGGCGCTGGAGGCCTGGCCGGCACCATCGCACTCGGAGCACCTCGGGCCGCGTTCGCCGCCCCTCCCCCGCTCGGCCCCGACGATCCCGCGCTGGTGCGAGCGGCGCTGGCCACCCAGGCCGGGTTCCCGCCCCTTGCCGTCGTGCCCGGGCTGCGGTACCGGTGCTGGACCGGATCCGACGCCACCCCGTACACGTGGAGCGACGGCCGCTACATCACCACGACCGGCGCCTACTGCAGCACCGGCGGGCAACTCCGTATCGCCCTCGGCCTGGAGGCCGGCATCACGATCTTCGAGACGACCTTCGCCGTGGTGAACTCCTCGGGCAGCGACGCCGTCGGGGTGGTCGACCGCCAAGGGATCGACGGGTCGATCCCCGAGCAGGTGACCTCTCCGATCATCCCGACCGGCGGGGCCGGCACGGTCCAGACCGCGTCCGCCTTCCTCTCCCGGAAGGTCGCGGCCACCGATCTGTACAGCGCCGGCATCTACACGTCGTCCACCGTCCGCCTGTACGGGTTCCGCCTGGGCTACCTGCCCGCGGCGTACGGCTACGTGCCGATCGCGCCGAAGCGGGTGTACGACTCCCGGGCCGGCAACCCGCCCCTCGGCGTGACCAAGGGCCAACTGACCAACACCACCCGGGTCATCAACCTCCTCAACGGCGTCACCCTCCCCGCCGGCGTCACCCCCGTCGGGCTCCTCGTCAACCTCGCCGTGGTCAACACCACCCCCTCGGGGTTCCTGTCCCTCTACCAGAACGGCATCCCCGACCCCGGCACCTCGTCGATCAACTGGTTCACCGCCAACGAGATCGTCGCCAACACCACCTACACCGGCATCGACACCAACGGCAACGCCATCGCCAAGGTCCCGGCCAACGCCAGCACCGACTTCTTCATCGACGTCGTGGGGTACTACGCATGAACGGGCACGAACACACAGAAGAGACCGGGCCGACGGTGAGCCGGCGGGCGGTGCTGGCCGGCGCCGGGACGATGGCCGGCGCGATCGCCATGGCCACGACCACCCGGTCGGCGGGGGCGACGCCGCCGCCGCTGGCGCCTACGGACCCCGCCCTCACGCAGGCGGCCCTGGCCGCCCAGGCCGGGTTCCCGCCCCTGGCCGTCGTCCCCGGCGTCCGCTACCGCACCTGGAGCCTCCACGACACCACCCCGGCGAACTGGTCCTACGGCCGGGTGATCACCTCGACGGGCGCGCACACCACGACCCTGGCCACGATGCGCATCGGCCTCGGCCTCGAGGCCGGCATCGCCGTCACCGAGATCGCGTTCGCGGCGCAGAACAGCTCCGGGGCGAGCACGAACGGATCCGTCGACCGGCACCCGCTCGTCGGGGGATCCCCCACCCAGCTCGGTTCGGTCACGATTCCGTCCGGCCTGAGCAACGTCCAGGTCGTCTCCAGCGCCATCGCCAACAAGGTGATCGGTGAGGCCGAGTCCGTCTCCGCCGGCCTCGTGACCTCCTCCTCCGTC
>JAKOVR010000128.1 GCA_029782025.1 Actinomycetes bacterium
AAAATGCCCCCCCCACGGCGCAGGGGGTGATCGGGGCGGTCCGACCGCCTTCGGTAGTGTTGGGTGGCTATGTCGCAGACCGCCGGGCCCACCGTCTTCAACGAACGCTACGAGTTGCACCGGAAGCTGGCCCGAGGCGGGATGTCCGACGTCTACCTCGCCCGTGACCTGCTCCTCGACCGGCCGGTCGCCGTCAAGGTGCTGTTCCCCGAATACGCCAAGGACGAGACCTTCGTCGAGCGGTTCCGCCGTGAGGCCCAGGCCGCGGCCAACCTCAACCACCCGAACATCGTCGCCATCTTCGACTGGGGTCAGCAGGGGTCGACCTACTTCATCGTCATGGAGTACGTGGAGGGCCGCAGCCTGGCCGAGGTCATCCGCAGCGAAGGCCCCCTGCACCCCACCCGGGCGGCGGAGATCACCGCCGACATGGCCGCCGCCCTCGGCTTCGCCCACAAGAACGGCGTGGTCCACCGCGACGTCAAGCCCGGCAACGTGCTGATCTCCTCGAACGGCCACGTGAAGATGGCCGACTTCGGGATCGCCCAGGCCCTGTCCGGCGGTCAGGCCAACCTCACGCAGGCCGGGTCGGTCATGGGGACGGCCACCTACTTCTCGCCGGAACAGGCCCAGGGCAAGCCGGTCGATCCCCGCAGCGACCTCTATTCGCTCGGCTGCGTGCTGTACGAGATGCTCACGGCCCGGCCCCCGTTCACCGGGGAGAGCCCGGTGGCCATCGCCTACAAGCACGTGCAGGAGTCGCCCGTGCGCCCGTCGGCGCTCGGTGTCACCGTCCCCGCGGCGCTCGAGGCCATCGACATCAAGCTTCTCCAAAAGCCGCCATCGGCCCGCTACGCCTCGGCCGACGACGCCCGGGCCGACCTCCGCCGGTTCATCGAGGGCCAGCCCGTGCTCGCTGCCGCGGCCAGCGCCGCTCCCGCCGCCACCGCGGTGGCGTCGGCCCGGCCGCCCACGAGGCCCAACGTTCCGCCCCAGGCCCAGCACTACGCCGTTCCACCCCGCCGGTCCCGCGCCGCTGGTTGGTTCGCCGCCTTCATGATCCTCCTCCTGCTCGGGGCCGCGGTCGGGGTGATCTACTTCGCCCGCAACATCAGCAAGGATTCCGGTACCCGCAAGGTCACGGTGCCGGGCGTGGTGAACCTCCCCCTGACCGACGCCCAGAAGCAGCTCGAGGCGGCAGGGCTCAAGGTCGTGGTGCAGAACGTCCCCGACGAGAAGGCCACGTTGGGGACGGTGCTCGACCAGGACCCGAAGAGCGGGGTGCAGGTCGAGTCGGGTGCCACGGTCACGCTCAAGGTGGCCGGCGGGGCCGGTACGGCCGACGTCCCCGACGTGATCGGGCTGACCGAGACCAACGCCCGCCAGCTCCTCGAGCAACAGGGCTTCAACGTGCAGGTGCAGCGCCAGAACGACGACACCGTCCCCAAGGACCAGGTCATCAAACAGAGCCCGGCGGCGAAGGAGAAGGCCCAGAAGGCCAGCACCGTCACGATCACGGTGTCCGACGGGAAGGCCAAGATCGAGATGCCCGACGTGAAGGGCATGTCGATGCAGACGGCCACCAACACGCTGCGGGCCAAGGGCTTCAAGGTCTCGACCCAGAACCAGTCGAGCGACACCGTCCCGGCCGGCACCGTCATCGACACCCAGCCCCCGGCCGGCGCCGAGGTCACGCCCGACGGTGTGGTCATCGTGCTCGTGTCGAGCGGCCCGCCCCCCACCTCCACCACGGCCACGTCGTCGACCACGACCACCACGGCCCCGACGACCTCGTCGTCGTCGACCACCACCACCAAGCCGCCGACGACCACGTCGTCGTCGTCCTCGACGACCTCGACCCCCAAGCCGTAGTCGCCGCTCCGGAACGGTTGGGCGACTAGGCCCGAACCCGGGCCCGGCGGAGGAAGTTGGCCAGCAGGTCGTGGCCCTTCATCGTGAGGATCGACTCGGGATGGAACTGCACGCCCTCGACATCGAACTCGCGATGGCGCAGCCCCATCACGATGCCGTCGTCGGTCTCGGCCGTGATCTCGAGCACGTCGGGGACCGAGGCCCGGTCGACGACGAGCGAGTGGTACCGGGTGGCTTCGAGCGGATTGGGGAGCCCCTCGAAGACGCCGGTGCCGTTGTGACGGATCAGCGAGGTCTTGCCGTGCATGACCTCGGGCGCGCGCACCACCTCACCGCCGAACACCTGCCCGATGCACTGGTGGCCGAGGCACACCCCGAAGACGGGCACCTTCCCGGCGAAGTGGAGGATGACCTCGTTGGAGAGCCCGGCTTCGTCGGGGTTGCCCGGCCCGGGGCTGATCAGCACGGCGTCGGGATCGAGGGCCTCGATCTCGGCCAGGGTGAGCGCATCGCACCGGTGCACGAGCGGTTCGGCCCCGAGCTCGCCGAGGTACTGCACGATGTTGTAGACGAACGAGTCGTAGTTGTCGATGACGAGCACCCGGGCGGTCATGGCCGGCGACGGTAGCGCCTCGTCGGCGGTCCCCAAACTCGGTTGCCGCCACTCCGCTGTGCCGCCGGGACGGTGGGGCCTCTAAGGTGTCCTGCCGTGGCCGAGGACAAGAAGGTGCAGAAGAAGAAGGTGACGGCCAGCGGTCGCATCACGCCCAAGAAGGGTGCCGAGGACGACGAGCCCGCGGCGCCGGCCAAGGCCACGGCGAAGGCCGGTGACCGGCCCAAGCTCACCTCCGTCGTCGCCGACGTCGTCGAACCGGGGGCACGGGGCACCAGGGCCCGCACGTCGGGCCGAGTCACCGAGAAGGGCACCCAGCCGTCCGGGAAGCACCGCCCCTCCGCCTCCACCCGCTACACGCCCCCCACCGATCGTGTCGTGGAGATGCCCAGCCCGTGGTACATCCCGGCGCTGATGTTCACGCTGTGGGGGATCGGCGTGCTCCTGATCTTCCTCAACTACGTGGAGCTGCTCCCCGGGGCCCAGTCGAACTGGTACCTCCTCGGCGGGCTCGGTGCCATCCTGGCCGGCATCATCGTCGCCACGCAGTACCGCTGACGCCGAGCGGCGCCGCGTACGGTCGATCACTCGATCGGCGGCGCCACCAACGTCATGTCCTCCTGGCAGTGGCGCGGCGGGTCGGGGTCCTCGTTGGGGGCCACGGTCATGCGCACCTCGGCCCCGCAGATCGAGCAGCGGTAGCTGATCTTCACCTTGCGGAGCTCGCCGGCCGGCGGAGGTTCGGGCACCGGTTGGGACAGGCTGCGAAGAATCGAGATGCCGACCCGCATGATCACCATGAACGCCGCGATGGCGATCAGCACCTTCAGGAAGCCGCCCGTCATGGGTCGAGGAGTTCGGCAGGGGACACGCCCGAAGCCTACGCCCGGGGATGGGAAGCGACGCCTCCCGGCGATCTCCGTCTGGCGTTTCAGGCCGATTCTGCCGCCGTAACCGCCACCTCGTAGCCTCGTCTGGCTTTCCACTCGGCGGGCATCCCGGTCCGCCCGGTTTCGCGCACACCTGGAGGAACCATGCGCACACCCCTGATCCTGGGCGCAGCGGCGGTGCTCGCCCTCGGCGGCGCCGGCTGTAGCAAGAAGGACGACGCGGCCTCGACGAGCAACAGCATCGCCTCGGGCAACTCGGCGCCGGCCACCTCGGCGGCCACGCTCAGCAAGGACGACTTCATCAAGAAGGCGGACGCCATCTGCAAGACCTACGACGAGAAGATCGCGGCCATCGCCGAGCCGAAGAGCGAGGCCGACGTGGTCAAGTACTTCAAGGAGGTCATCGAGCCGGCCAAGGCGCAGATGAAGGAGCTCCGTGCGCTCGGCGATCCGCCGGCCGACGCCGACCTGTGGAAGACGGGCATCGGCAAGCAGCAGGAGATCATCGATCGGGTGGAGGAGCTCTTGAAGGACTCCTCCGTCACCGGCGATCAGATCATGAAGGACAACAAGATCGAGGGGCTCGACAAGGAGTCGAAGGACGCCGGTCGCAAGTTCGGCCTCAAGGTCTGCGTGAAGCCGAGCAGCTCGGGCTCGGGCTCGGGCTCGACGTCCACCACCGGCGCGAAGAAGACCACTACGACGACGGCCGATTCGGGTGACAGCTCGACCAGCACCACGGAGGGCAGTGGCGGGGGTGGCGTCATGCCGGATCAGACCGCGTGCCTCGCCATCGCCACGGCCAACCTGGACCTGACCACGGCCACCGAGACGGCCACCGCCGAGAAGGCTGCCGCCGCGCTGCGCAAGTACAGCCCTCCGTCGGATGTCGACGCCGCCATCCAGGTGATGGTCGAGGGCCCGGGCATCCAGGTGACCGACAACGGCAAGACCGCCAACGCCTCGAAGACCATCACGGCTTGGGTCGACACCATCTGCAAGAACGCCTGATCTGGCCAACCCCTCCTCTGTGGGTGCGCAATGCAGCGCGACGCGATGCAATGCGCACCCACGAGGACCGGGACGCGAAGAGGGCCCCCGGCGATCGTGCCGGGGGCCCTCTTCGTGTGCGTCAGCACCAGGAGAGATCGATCAGCCGAGGCGCTCGATGATCGTGGCGTTGGCCATGCCGCCGCCCTCGCACATGGTCTGGAGGCCGTAGCGGCCGCCGGTGCGCTCGAGCTCGTTGAGCAGGGTCGCCATGAGCTTGGCGCCCGAGCAGCCGAGCGGGTGGCCGAGGGCGATGGCGCCGCCGTTGACGTTGACCTTGTCCATGTCGGGCTTGAGCTCCTTCTCCCAGGAGAGCACGACCGAGGCGAAGGCCTCGTTGATCTCGACGAGGTCGATGTCGTCGATCGACAGCCCGCTCTTGGCCAGCGCCTTCTGGGTGGCGGGGATGGGGCCGGTGAGCATCTCCACCGGATCGACGCCGGCGAGGGCGAAGGTGTGGAACCGGGCCCGGGGGGTGAGGCCGAGCTCGTTGGCCTTCTCTTCGCTCATGATCAGCAGGGCCGAGGCGCCGTCGGTGATCTGGCTGCTGTTGGCCGCGGTGACCTTGCCCTCGGGCACGAACGCCGGCTTGAGGTTGGCGAGGATCTCCATCGAGGTCTCACGGATGCCCTCGTCGGCGGTGACCATCTCGCCGCTCTCGATGATGCGCCCGGTGGCCTTGCGGGTCTCGGGGTCGATCTCGATGCGCTTCTCGGCGACCGGGATGATCTCGTTGGCGAACCGGCCCTCGGCCGTGGCCTGGGCGGCCCGCTGCTGGCTGCGCAGGCCGAAGGCGTCGAGGTCCTCGCGGGAGAGGCCCCACTTGTTGGCGATGATCTCGGCCGAGATGCCCTGGCCCACGAGGCCCTTGTGGCCCGGGTACTGCTCCTGGTCCATGTAGCGCATGCCCATGGTCGGGCCGAAGGGGGCGCCGACGCCGTCGACCATCACCGAGGCACCCATCCACACGAGGCTCATGACCTCGACGCCGGCGGCGACGACGATGTCGTGGGCGCCGGCCATGACGGCCTGGGCGGCGAAGTGGGCGGCCTGCTGCGAGGAGCCGCACTGGCGGTCGATCGAGGTCGCGGGCACCGTCTCGGGCCAGCCGGCGGCGAGCACGGCGTTGCGGCCGATGTTGAGGGCCTGGGCGCCGACCTGCATCACGCAACCCATGATCACGTCCTCGACCAGCGCGGGGTCGAGGTTGTTGCGCTGCTGCAGCGCCTTGAGGGTTTCGGCGGCGAGGTCGGCCGGGTGCCAGCCCGACAGCTTGCCGTTGCGCTTGCCGCCGGCGGTGCGGACGGCGTCGACGATGACAGCGTTCCTCATGGGAGCTCCTTGCTGGTGTCGGCCATTCCCTCGGGCCCGCGACCGGTGCCGTGGGGTGGCGTTCGGTGGACGGCCACCAAATTGACCGCTCAGTCAAGAGTCTGGCCGCTGGGTCCGCGGATCGCAACCCGGATCGGGCCGACGTCGACGATCCGGTGCGGCGACGCGGGCCGGGATCACGCCTCACAGCGGCCGAGGCGCGTCCGCTCGCGATCGCCACTACCCTCTGCGCCCCGGCGGATCCCGGTCCGCGAGTGCGGCGAGCGAGAGGAGTTCCCATGGTGGTCACGAGCGAAGAGATCGCGAATGCGGTGAAGGGGCAGACGATCCCGAGCGAGTTCCTCGCCACGGCCCGGGCCAACCCCACCCAGACGGCGATCCGCTGGCAGGACGAGGACGACGGCTCCTGGGGGTCGCACGACTACGCCGAATACGAGCGCCGGGTGGCCAGCATCGCCGGCTGGTACCAGCAGCTCGGCATCGGCCGGGGCGACCGGATCGTGCTGATGATGCGGAACATCCCCGAGTTCCATGTGGCCGACATGGCCGCCTACTTCGTGGGGGCCACGCCCGTCAGCATCTACAACTCCTCGTCGCCCGAGCAGGTCGAGTACCTGGTGAACCATTGCGAGGCCAAGCTCGCCATCGTCGAGAACTGGAACTTCCTCGACCGCTTCCTGGCCGTCCGCGACCGGCTCACCACGCTCGAGTCGATCATCCTGCTCAAGGGCGAGGCCCCGGAGGGCGTCCTCGGCCTCCAGGACCACCCCCAGACACCGATCGACCTCGACGCCGCCCTCGACAACTGCACCCCCGACCAGGTCGCCACCATGATCTACACGTCGGGCACCACCGGGCCGCCCAAGGGCGTGATGCTGAGCCACAGCAACGTCACCTGGACCGTCGAGAGCCTGCGGCGCCTGATCACCTTCGACGACTTCGTCGGCAAGAAGGTCATCTCCTACCTCCCGATGGCCCACATCGCCGAGCGGACCACGTCGCACTACGCCGGCGCCTTCTTCGGGTACGAGGTCACCTGCTGCCCCGACCCCACGGGCATCGCCACCTACCTCAAGGAGGTCCGCCCCAACTTCATGTTCGGGGTGCCGCGGGTGTGGGAGAAGCTCTACGCCGGCATCAATGCCGCGCTGGCGCTCGACCCCGAGAAGGCGGCGCAGTTCAACGACGGCGTGGCCGCGGCGCGCCCGCTGGCCGAGAAGGTCGACTGGGGCACGGCCACCGACGAGGAGCGGGCGACGTGGGACTTCCTCCAGTCGGTGTTCGGGGCCGTGCGCGGCCTCATCGGCCTCGACGAGTGCGAGTTCGCGGTCACCGGCGCCGCCCCGATCCCGGCTGAGATGCTCTCGTGGTTCCGGGCCATCGGCATCCCCCTGTCGGAGATCTACGGCATGTCGGAGAACAGCGGCCCCATGACCTGGACCCCGGTGCGCGTAAAGGCGGGCACCGTCGGTCCGGCCATCCCTGGCTGCGAGGTGAAGCTGGCCGAGGACGGTGAGATCTGTTGCCGCGGCGGCAACGTGTTCCTCGGCTACCTGAAGGATCCCGAGAAGACGGCCGAGGCCCTCGACGAGGACGGGTGGCTCCACACCGGTGACATCGGGGTGGTCGACGATGACGGCTACTACCGGATCGTCGATCGCAAGAAGGAGCTGATCATCACGGCCGGCGGCAAGAACATCAGCCCGGCCAACCTCGAGGCGGCGCTGAAGATGATCTCGATCGTCGGGCAGGCGTGCGCCATCGGCGACCAGAAGCCCTTCGTGTCCGCCCTCGTCGTGCTCGACCCGGAGGTGGCCCCGGCGTGGGCTGCCGGCCGCGGGATCGAGGGCCTCACGTTGAGCGAGCTGGCCGAGCACCCGGACGTCGTGGCCGAGATCGAGGCCGGGCTCGAGCAGGTCATGCGGGAGTTCAACAACGCCGAGCGGGTCAAGAAGGTCAAGATCGTGGGCGAGGAGTGGCTGCCCGACTCCGACGTGCTCACGCCCACGGCCAAGCTCAAGCGCCGGGGGATCCACGCCCGCTACGCCGCCGAGATCGAGGGGCTCTACACCTGAGCGTCTCGACCCTCGGCCGCGACCGGGGGCGCGAGGCGAGTGCCGGTCGAGGTGACGGGCGCACGCGCGTCCATCCGGTACCTTTCGAGCCATGACCGAACTGCGTCCGGGAGCACCGGTTGTCTGTGTCGACGGCGCGGCCGGCGGGCACGTCGACGCCTTCGTGGTCGACCCGGTCACCATGACCGTGACCCACGTGGTGGTAGCCGTCGACCATCTCGGCACGAGGGTCCTGCTGCCCCTCGACGCGGTCGAGCAGGCGTCGGCCGAGGAGGTCCGGGTGAGCCGGACGAGCGAGCAGCTCTTCGACGGTGAACGCTTCGACGAGCCCGACTACAAGGTGCCCGAGGAGGGGTGGCACGCCCACGACCTCCCGCTCGACCCCGGCTCCTACTACCTCGAACCGTTCGCGTCGCCGCTGGTGGGCTGGTCGCTGACCTCGCACGAGCGGGTGCCGCGCGGAGAGGTCGCCGTCCGGCGCGGCGCCGAGGTCGTGAGCTCCGACGGCCACCACCTCGGCCACATCGACGAGTTCCTCGTCGATCCCGACGACGGCCACATCACCCACGTGGTCGTGCGTTCCGGCTTGGTCCGTCACAACGACGTCGTGGTCCCGGTGGCCTCGGCCCGGGTCGACGCCGGGACGGTCCGTCTCGAGCTCACGCGGTCCGACGTCGAGGCGCTCCCGCACCTTCCGGTCCGTCGGCACGGTCACGTGCACGACGCCACGGCGTCCTGACCGGCCACGCCAGCGGCACGGTTGGGCCCGACGGGTCGGCGTGGCACCATGGGGGCCATGCCCAGCGAGCTGATCACCGCCCCTGCCGAGATCATCGCCACCGAGGCCGTTCCCGTCACCGACGACGGTGATCACGAGCGCTTCGCCCACATCGTCCGCAAGGACGATCAGATGAAGGGCTACGTGATGGGCGAGGCGGTCATCGCGCTGTGCGGGAAGAAGTGGGTCCCCTCACGCGATCCCGAGAAGTACCCGGTCTGCCCGACCTGCGTCGAGGTGTGGTCGATGATCAAGCTCGGCGGCGGCGGCGGTGGTGGAGGCGACGAGGGCGGTTCGGGGGGCGACGGCGCGGGCTGACCCGCCGCCCGATCAGCGGGTGGCCCGGAGCAGTCGGCGCTCGTCGGCCACGCGGTGGCCGGCACCGAGCACGAGGAGGGTGCACCACCCCACGGTGGCCAGGGTGGCGACGGCGAGGAACGGGAGGTCGATCTCGCCCCGGATGGCGTCACGGAGGGCGACCGCCGGCGCCATGATCGGCGCGCCGGCGAGGGGGAGCGTCGTCGCCACGTCGGGCAGCAGGAACAGCACCACTCCCGACGCGATGAACGGGATCGAGAAGAAGTCGCCGAGGCTCACGGCGTCGTCCGTCCCGGTCCCGATGGCCCCGGCCAGGCTGCCGGCCGCCGTGGCCAGCAGGCCGAGGGCGACCGCATCGAGGAGACCGAGGACGAGGATCCGGCCGATCTGGTCCAGGGGCTGCTGGAGCCCCGCCACGGGCAGCGCCGTCGTGCCGATGACGATCACCAGCGCCGACAGGAGCTGGAGGACGGCCACGGGGAAGGCGCCGAGCGCGAGCCCGACCGTCAGGTGTCCGCGCCGGAGCGGGAGCAGGAGGAGCGGCTCGAGTGTGCGCTGCTCCTGGCTCCGCCCGAAGACCCCGGTGACGGTCGACACCGTCCCCATGCACAGGATGCACGCCATGGCCGCGAGCCCGGCCGCGAACCGGTCGCGGTTGGTGCGGGGATCCTCCTTCACCTCCGATGCTTCGATGCCGACGGGCGCGGGCGGGGACGAAGCGGCCACGGCCGAGGTCAGGGCCCGGGCCCGATCGGTCGACCGCTCCACAGCCTGCATGCGGAGCAGCAGCGAGTTCAGAGCCTCCTGAGACCCGGCGCTGGCCCCTCGGTAGTACACCTTCACCTCCGTCACGTCGCCTCGCGCCAGCCGGTCGTCGAACCCCGGGGGCAGCGTGAGCCCGGCCGTCGCCCGCGAGGAGGTGACCCACGCAGCGGCGTCGTCGGCGGGACGGATGATGAGCCGGTCGGTCGCCAACGATGAGAGGAAGGCCTTGGCGCCGTCGAGGTCGCCGTCGACGGCGATGCTGAACGAGATGCGCTCGGCCCTTTCCTGCAGTCGGGTCGTGGTGATGCCGACCCCGGCGAACAGGACAGCGAAGAGCGCGCCCGTGAGGATCGTGGTGGTCCACGTGCCGGGCCGGCGGAGGAGATCGAGCGCGGCCATGCGCGCGACCTGGAGGATCGCCGTGACGGTCCGGGTCCGGGGTCCCGTCATCCGTCGATCCTCAGCACGACACGATCGGTGTCGAAGCGGCGGCCGGCCCGTCTGGTCACGCCCCAGGCCAGGAGCCCACTGCTCACCAGCGACACGGCGAACCAGACCGGGTTCCCGCTGGCGTTGAGGATGTCCCGCAGGGTGGAGACGGTGCCGACGAGCGGGACCACGGCCAGGGACGACGGCCGAGGGAAGTCGCCCAGGGCGGTGGTGGCAGCCACCGACGCGGCCACCACGAGGGCCACCGCGGTGCCGAGCGTCACCTGCTCCTGGCTCCGGGCCGCCGTGCCGATGAACAGCCCGAGGGCCACCATGGGCAGGGCCAGGGCCACGGCGGCCACGGCGGTGGCCCCGACCGCCGTGGTGGCGGCGATCGGTCCGGCCCGCTGTGACGTGACGATCCCGACGTAGACGAAGGTGGCGAGCAGGACGGGCGAACCGGCGATCATGCCGAGACCGAGCTCGGCCCGGGCCTTGGCCGCGGCCAGGCGGTAGCGGGGGACGGGGAGGAGCAGTTGGGCCATGAGCAGGCCCCGGTTCCGGCGGCCGAGGATCCTGGTGGCGGTGCTCCCGACCAGCATCACCGCTTGCAGCGTCAGCAACGCCGGGACGATCTGGGCCGACAGCTCCCTCGTCCCCTGTTCGAGGCGCTGCACGTTGATGCGGTCGATGGTGATGATGTCCAGCGCGGCGCCGCCCCGTCCGGCCGACAGCGCGTCGATCTGGCGCCGGTAGATCTCGTCGAACCCGACTTCCATCCAGGCCGTGGCACTCCGCGATGGCGCCGACGTGACCGTGCGGAACACGGCGAGCGTGATCGTCTCGTGGCGGGCGATCCGGTCATCGAGGCGGTCGGGAAGGCGCACCCCGAGGTCGGCCCCCCTCGCCGCGGCCAGCGGCGCGTCACCGGTCGGCTCGAAGACCAGGTTGAAGCCGGCCAGCACCCGGAGCGTCTCCGCCGCGCCGGCCGTGTCTCCCTCGACTGCGACGCGGTAGGGCGTCGTGCGCACTGGATCGGCGCCCCGGGTGGCGAGCGACGCGCCGAGCACCACCCCGAACAGGACCAGCGGGGTGATCGCCCGCACCACGAGCTGGCGGCGGCCCCGGAGACCGTCGAGCAGCTCGAGGCGGGCGACGGCCGCGGTGGCGCCGCCGTCGACCGTCGCCGGCCATCTCATGCGCCGGGGCCTCCCGGTGCCGCCCCCGACTCGAGCGCGGCGGCCCCGAGGATTCGGACGAAGGCTTCTCGGAACGATGGTGCGCCGCTCCGGGCCACGAGCTCGTCGGGGGTGCAGTCCACCACGACCCGGCCACCGGCGATCCCCACCACCTTGACCGCCAGCCGCTCCGCTTCTTCGAGCCGGTGGGTGGAGAGCAGGACCGTCTTGCTGCCGCTGACCTCCTCGAGGCGCAACAGGTCCTCCAGCGCCGCGGCGGCCACCACGTCGAGACCGGAGGTGGGTTCGTCGAGCAGCAGCACCGGTGGGTCGTGGACGATGGCCCGGCACAGCGACACCTTCTGCCGATTCCCCTTCGAGAGGGTGCCCGTGCGGGCGTCGATCTGGCCCCGCAGGTCGAGGGCGCCGGTGAGCAGGTCCACCCGTTCTGCCGCCGCCTCGGGCGCCAACCCGTAGGCCCGGGCCGTGAACAGCAGCTGCTCGCGCACGGTGAGCCGGTCGAGGAGGCCCGGTTCCTCGGTGACGAGGCCGATGGCCCGTCGCACGCCTTCGGGATCGACGCTCAGGTCGATGCCGGCAATGCGGATCGTGCCGCGGTCGGGTCGGAGCAACGTCGACAGCACCCGCATGGTGGTGGTCTTCCCGGCGCCGTTCGGGCCGAGCAGGCCGGTGACCTGCCCTGCCGGTGCGGTGAAGGTCACGCCGTCGAGGACGGGCCGCCCCCCGAGGTGCTTCACCAGGCTGTCCACCTCGATCATCGGTTCCCCTCTTCACGTCGGCGGCGCGCCCAAGTCTGACCGATGCCCGATCCAACCGGCGGTCTATGCCCGAACCGGCCGGGCCATTACCGCGCCATTGGGGCCGGGCGCGGCGGAAGTGGCAGGCTGGGCCGCCGGAACCCACTCCGAGGAGGCATCGATGCCCGAGACCCCTGACCTCAAGACGCTGCAGGAGCAGGTCTTCGACCTCGTGAAGCGCAGCCAGGACGCCGTCCTGGAGGCGGGCCGGTCGTTCACCGAGAGCGTGAGCCAGCTGACCCCCGGCGACACCTCCGCCGTCGATGAGCTCATCGATCGGGCCTTCGATCTCACCGAGCGGGTGCTGAAGTCCCAGCGCGACCTCGCCAAGTCCGTCCTCCAGACGGTCACCAAGCCGCTCACCGGTGGCGACGACGACTGAGCCCCGCCGGTTCTTCCCGGGCCTCGCGGCACCGGGTGGCCGGGACGGGCAGGCCGCCGTCCTGGCCGGTACGACCGACCTCGCCGTCGTCGCCCACCCCGACGACATCGAGTTGATCGCCCTCCCGGGGATCGCGGCCTGCCGTCTCGACCCGGACCGGTCCTTCACCGGCGTGGTGTGCACGGACGGGGCGGGAAGCGCACCATCGCCGGGGGCGTCCGAGATCGCGAGCCCGGGCGAGCTGGTGGAGCGGCGCTGGGCGGAACAGTGCCGGGCGGCCACGATCGGCGGGTATGGCGCGGTGATCGGTCTCGTCCATCCCAGTGCCGATGTCCTCACGCCCGAGGGCAGCGAGGTGCTGGTCGAGGAGCTCTTCGACCTCGCCGAGCAGTGCCGCCCCGCCAACGTCTACACCCACAACCCGGCCGACAAGCACCCGACCCACGTGGCCGTCGTAGCCGCGACGATCAAGGCGCTCCGGCGGCTGCCGTCGGGCAGTCGGCCCCACCGGATCATCGGGGTCGAAGCGTGGCGTGACCTCGACTGGCTGCCGGACGACGAGAAGGTGCGCCTCGACGTGAGCGAGCACGGCGCCCTGGGTCTCGAGCTCCTCGGTACGTTCGAATCGCAGCTCGAGGCCAAGCGCTACGACCTCGCGGCGTCGGGCCGCCGGCGAGCCAACGCCACCTTCGCCTCGCCGCGCCATCCGGACGACGCCACCGAAGTCGTCGTGGCGTGGGACCTCTCGGCCCTGGTGCACAACGCCGATCTCGACCCCGTGCGCTTCGTCGACGCCACGGTGGACCGGTTCCGGCGGGAGGCGGTGGAGGGCTGGGGCCGCTGGTTCCCGGGCTGAGCGCCGGCCGCCCGCCTCAGGGGTCGATCACCGTGGCCAGCCCGGGGGCGGACCGGAGCGCGTCCTCGAAGGCCCGATCGGCCTCGGGCCCGCCGTCGGCCAGGTGGGCCTCCCAGAACGCGGTGGTGACCTCCTCCACGTACCGGTCCCAGGGCGTGTCGTCGTCCTCGAACGGGGGCGCGTGCGGCGCCCCGTCCAGCGCGGCGAACCATTTCGGGGCGGTGACGGAGCGGAACACCCCGACCTCGGTGTCGAAGCTCAGCGACCGGTCCGCCGTGCCGTGCATGAAGAGGATGGGCCTGTCGCCCCGGAAGTCGTAGGCCTCGGGGAGGGGGATCGGGTTCCCGGCCAGCACCATGAACGCGGCGAGGCGGGGTTCCCGGCAGCACGGGTTGAAGGCCAGCCCGAGCGTGGTCGCCCCGCCGAGCGACAGCCCGGCCGCGGCGATCCGGCTGCGGTCGATGCGGCCGTGCAGTGGGTCGCCGTCGGCGCGGTCGGCGTCCAGCAGTCGATCGAGCACGAAGCGCACGTCGCCGGGCTGCTGCCACAGGTCGCGGGCGTTGGCCATGGCCCCGGGCACGTGGCTGTTGGTGAGGGGGAACGCCGGGGCGGCGACGATGAACCCGGCCCGGGCCCAGCGCCCGAGCAGCTCGGAGAACTTCTCGGGGTGCCCCCACAGACCGTGGGAGAACACGATCAGGGGTCGGGGGCCTCCGGCGTCGGGGAGGTAGAGCTCGGTCACGAGCGTCCGCTCCGGCGCGGGCGGCGTGGCGCTCCCCGCCGGCGTGGGTCGCCCGGTGTCGACGAAGGTCCGCTGCTCGTGCCGGACGGCGGACGGGGGGAGCGTGCCGGCGACGCCAGGGGAGGCGGCCGTGCCCGGTGGGCCGGTGGCCACGGCGCTCGCCGCCGGCGCCCCGTTCGGTGCCGCGCCCGGGGCCGGGCTGGGCCCGGGCGTCCGGCAGGCGACGGCGCCGCCGATGGCGGCGATCAGGACCGCGGTGGCCGCGGCGGGCGGCACGAAGGACCTTCGGCCCTTCCCTGCGGTCGGCGGCACGTGCATCGTGCCCAGACCATAGGCGGCGCGCCAAACGGGGCGGATATGTGCCCGCCGTCACAATCGGGGTCCGGGTGGGGGCGTTTCCGCAGACCGGCGACAAGAGCGACATGGCACCGACGAACCGAGAACCCGACCAGCAGCGACAGGACCTCGACCCCGAGGCGGCAGAGGCGGCGTCGCCCGGGCCACGCCGGGGCCGGCGGCGCCTGGTGCTGGCCGCGCCCCTCTTGCTGCTCGTCGTGGCGGCGGGGGCGTGGGCCCTGTTCGACAACCTGCGCGTCGCGCCGGTCACGGTGTCGCTCTCGGTCCCGGAGGCCCCCCGGCTCACCGCCAGCGCCCCCGACCAGAAGGTCTACCGGATCGACGCCACCCGCTCGTCGGTCGCCTACGACGTGGAGGAGATCCTCGCCGGGACCTCCCACACCGCCCACGGCACCACGTCGGGCATCGCCGGCGACATCCTCCTCGACGAGCGGACCCCGGGGTCGTCGAAGGTCGGCGAGATCGTCGTGAACGTGGAGCAGCTGACCAGCGACCAGGCCATCCGTGACAACCGGATCCGCCACGACTTCCTCGAGTCGACCCACTACCCCCTCGCCCGCCTGAAGGTCACGTCGATCACCGGCCTGCCCAGCCGGATCGAGGACAGCAAGGACTACCAGCTCGAGCTGAAGGGCGACCTGGTGGTCAAGGACCAGGCTCGCCCGGTCACGCTGGCCGCCACCGCGTCGCGGGCGGACGACACGTTGCACGTCAAGGCCACGGCCCACGTGAAGCTCACCGACTGGGGCATCGGCCCGATCTCGCTCGGCCCCCTGGTGAAGACCGGTGACGAGGCCACCCTCACCATCGACGCGACGGCGATCGACGGGAGCCGGCCGTTGCCCTACGAGGTGGCCGCGGGGTCGCCGGCCACCACGGCGCCGGCGGCCACCGGTGGCCCGTCGTTCAAGGCCACCGTGCAGCCGATCCTCGAGCGCAACTGCGCGTCGTGCCACAACGCCGGGCAGGCGGGGTCCGACGTCTGGAAGATGGACACCGCGGGGGACGCCGCCAAGGTGGCCAAGGGGCTGGGTCTCGTGACCGGCAGCGGGTACATGCCGCCGTGGCCGGCATCGGAGCAGGGCGTGCCGCTCCAGCACGAGCGCCGGCTCGCCGCCGCCGACGTGCGGGCCATCGCCGCCTGGGCCGAGGCCGGCGGTCCTCTCGACGTCGACCCCTCGACCAAGCTCACCCCTCCGGCCGACAACCTCGAGGCCAACTACCAGATCCGTCACGACCAGGAGCTCACCTGGGACGAGCCGTACCAGGGGTCGCCGGCCAAGGCCAACGACTACCGCTGCTTCGTTCTCGACCCGAAGTTCACCGACACCACCTTCATCACCGGGTTCCAGTTCCTCCCCGATCAGCGCCCGATCGTGCACCACGCCCTCGGCTTCAAGGTGGCGGCTTCCATGCGGGACGATCTCGCCAAGCTCGACGCCGCCGACCCGGGCGCCGGATGGCAGTGCTACGCCGGGATGAGCGGCCCCGGCGGAGCCCAATCGCCCGACGGCACGACGAAGGGATCGCAGCTCATCATGGGCTGGGTGCCGGGACAACGGCCCAACAAGCTGCCCGAGGGCGCGGGGATCAAGATGGGCGCCGGCGACCTGATCGTGCTGCAGCTGCACTACCACTACTCGCACGATGCGCCGGCCGACCGGTCCAAGATGGCCATCGAGGTCAGCCACGACCAGGGCCTCGACGAGGTGCTCACCAACACCTACCTCGGGCCGGCCGAGATCCCCTGCGCCCCCGAGGACGCCGGTGCTCCGCTGTGCAACCGCGACAACGTGCTGGCGCAGCTCGAGAAGGACTTCGGTCCGGCCGGTCCGGCCATCGCCAACGGCCTGATGCTGCTGTGCAACAAGACCCTCGAGGACCTCCAGCCCACGCCGGGCGGGATCGCGTCGTCGTCCTGCGACCACCGCATCCGTCGAGACGGCGAGATCATCGGGGTGCTCGGGCACGAGCACACGCTCGGCAAGACGTTCCGCATGACGTTGAACCCGGGGACGCCGGGGGAGAAGGTGCTCCTCGACATCCCGACCTGGGACTTCCAGTGGCAGATGGTGTTCGCCCCGGCCGAGAAGATCGAGGTCCACAAGGGCGACACGCTGCGCATCGAGTGCTCGTGGGACCGGTCGCTCGAGTCCTTCTCCGAACCCCGCTACGTGACCTGGGCGGAAGGGACCGAGGACGAGATGTGCTACTCGGCCCTGACCGTCCGGCTGAAGCGGCCCTAGCCGCCGTTCACGGCTGCTCGAACCGGTAGCCCATCCCCGGTTCGGTGATCACGTACCGCGGGCGTGAGGGATCGGGCTCGATCTTCCGCCGCAGGTTGCCGAGGTGCACGCGGAGGTAGTTGGTCTCGGTCTCGTACTGGGGGCCCCACACGGACTGCAGGAGCTGGCGCTGCGTCACCAGCTTCCCCGGATGACGGGCCAGGACCTCGAGGAGGCGCCATTCCGTCGGGGTGAGGTGCACCTCGCCGTCGGGGCCGTGGAGACGCTTGGCGGCGAGGTCCACGGTGAAGTCGGGCGTGACGATTGTGGCCTCCTCGTCGGGCGGGGTGGCCCGGCGGAGGGCGGCGCGCATGCGGGCGAGCAGCTCGTTCATGCCGAACGGCTTGGTGACGAAGTCGTCGGCCCCGGCGTCGAGTGCCTCGACCTTGTCGGCCTCGTCGTCGCGCACCGTGAGCATGACGATGGGGACGTCGGTCCAGCCGCGTAAGCCGCGCACGACCTCGACGCCGTCGATCCCGGGGAGGCCGATGTCGAGGATCACGAGGTCCGGGTGGCGGCTGGCCGCCAGGTCGAGGCCCTGCTCCCCGGTCTCGGCGAGGTCGACCTCGTAGCCCCGGCTGCGGAGGTTCGTGGCCAGCGCCCGTCGGATCTGGGGCTCGTCGTCGACGACGAGGATCCTGGTCACCCGTCCTCCCGCCATGCAGGGAGGACGACCACGGCGGTGAGGCCACCGCCCGGCGTGTCCTCGAGGTCGACCCGCCCGCCCATCGCGTTCACGAACCCCTGCACGACCGCGAGGCCCAGCCCGACACCGGTGTCGCTCTGGGCGTCGCCCCGGCGCTGGAACGGAGCGAAGAGCCGGTCCCGATCCTCGGGGCGCACGCCCGGCCCCCGGTCGATCACCCGGAGGTGGACATCAGCACCGACCGTCGCGGCCTCGATGCGGACGCCCGAGCGTTCGGGAGTGTGGCGCACCGCGTTGGCCACCAGGTTGGAGAGCACCCGCTCCAGGAGCACGGGGTCGCCCCGAACCAGCGGCGGGGGATCGGGGAGGGCGACCTCGATCCGCTCTTGGCCCACCGCGACCTCGGCCAGGGTCCCGGCGATGACGTCAGCGACGTCCACGATGCGAAGTCGGACCGCGACCGCACCGGCTTCGATCCGGCTCATGTCGAGGAGGTTCGACACCAGTCGGTTCAGCCTGTCGGTCTCCTCGTCGATCGTGTCGAGGAACTCGGCCTCGGCCTCGGGCGGCCACTCGATGTCGCGCTGCTTGAGCGACGTGACCGAGGCCTTGATCGAGGCGAGCGGCGTGCGCAGGTCGTGGGACACCGCCCGCAGTATCGCCGTTCTGAGGGCGTCGGCCTGCCCGCGGGCCTCCGCGTCGGCGGTTTCCCGGCGGAGGCGTTCACGCTCGAGCGCGGTGGCGAGCTGCGCGGCGAAGGCGTGCAGCACACGCTGGTCGCCGGGGGTGAGGGCGGGGCCGATGAGCTCGAGGACGGCGTCGTCGCCGAGCTCGACGCGCTCCACCGTGGCGTTCGAGGTTTCGAATGCCTGGGCCTCGCCGGCGACGGCGTCGACGACCCAGGACCCACGGACGTGACTCCGCACCCGGGTGGCGACCAATCCGAAGGTCGACCGCACATGGTCGGCGATGTGCACGAGCGGCTCGTCGCCGGCCATGCCTCCGGCGACGCGGGCGAGCGCCTCGGCCTCGGCCGCGGCCCGGTTGGCGTCGAGCTCCCGGGCGGTGAGGCGGGAGACGAGCTGGCTCACGATCACGGCGACGACGACGAACACGAGGAGCGCCAGCGCGTTCTCCAGCTCCTGGATCGTGAACGTGTGGACCGGTGGGACGAAGAAGAAGTTCACGACGACCGAGGCCGCGATCGCACCCACCACGCCCGGCCAGGTGCCCCCGATCGCGGCGGCAGCCGTCACGAGGAGGAGGAAGATCAGGAGGTCCGACGTGACCCCGAGTTGCGGCCCCACAGCGAGCAGGGCGGTGGTGAGCAGCGGCAAGCCGGCGGCGAGCAGGAGCCACCCTGCCATGACCCGACGCCGGGGGAGGCGATTGCGGAAGGTCGGGCTCGGCATTGCCGGCAGGGCCGGTGCCGGAGCGGTGTCGGCGGTCCCGCCGCCGATCACGTGCACGTCGATCGAACCCGCACCCCGGATCACGCGCTGGAGCACCGATCCCCGCAGGAGCTCGGCGGGCCGGCTGCGGGCCGACGCGCCGACCACGAGCTGCGTGGCCTTCTCCGAGCGGGCGAACTGCAGCAACGCCTCCCCGACGTCGTTGCCGACCACTTCTCTGTAGTCGCCGCCGAGGTCGGCGAGGAGCGCCCGGTGGCGGGCGAGCACGCCGTCGTCACCTGGGGCCAACCCCTCACCCGTGCTGATGTGCACCCCGATCAGGTCGCCCTGGCTCCGCCGGGCCATGCGGGCGGCCCGGCGCACCAGGTGCTCACCGCTCGGCGCCCCGGTGAGGGCGACCACGACCCGTTCTCGGGTCTCCCACGGTGCCTCGATGCCGTGGTCGGCCATGTACTGCTGCAGCCCCGCCTCGACCTTGTCGGCCAGCCACAGGAGCGCCAGCTCCCGGAGGGCGGACAGGTTGCCGAGCCGGAAGTAGTTGGCGAGGGCGGCGTCGACCCGCTCGGCCGGGTAGATGTTCCCGTGGGCCATGCGTCGGCGGATCGCCTCCGGCGTCATGTCGACCAGCTCCACCTGGTCGGCGCTGCGCACGACGGCGTCGGGGACGGTCTCCTGCTGCCGGATGCCGGTGATCTGCTCGACCACGTCGTTGATCGATTCGAGGTGCTGGATGTTCACGGTCGAGATCACGTCGATCCCGGCGTCGAGCAGGTCCTGCACGTCTTGCCACCGCTTCTCGTGGGTCGATCCGGGGACGTTGCTGTGGGCCAGCTCGTCGACGAGGGCCACGGCGGGTCGTCGGGCGAGGACGGCGTCGATGTCCATCTCCTCGAGGGCGACCCCTCGGTGCACGAGCACCTTGCGCGGGATCACCTCCAGGCCGTCGAGCTGGGCCAGGGTGTTCGGTCGCTGGTGGGTCTCGACGTAGGCCACCACCACGTCCGTGCCGCGTTCCAGCCGGCGTCGCCCCTCGTTGAGCATGGCGAAGGTCTTGCCCACGCCGGGCGCGGCGCCCAGGTAGATGCGGAGTCGTCCGCGGCTCACCTCTCCAGTCTGCTCGGCGCGGCCGCGTCGCACGTCCGGCCTACCCGTCGAGGCTGAGGTTGAGCAGCAGCACGTTCACGCCGTCGTCGCCGAGCACACCGAGGGGTCGGCGCTCGATGGCCCGATCCACGAGCGCGAGGACGGCTCCGACGTCCATGCCCCGTGCCGCGGCGACACGCGGAGCCTGGAGTCGCGCGTTGGCGATCGAGATGTGGGGATCGAGTCCCGAAGCGGACGTGGTGACGGCGTCGACCGGTACCTCCACGTCGGCGGCGAGTCCGTTCTCGGTGCGGTACGCCGCGGCGGCGGCGCCGACGGTCTCCACCAGCTTCGGGTTGTTCGGGCCGAGGTTGGATGCGGAGCTGTTCATGCCGTCGTACCCGGTTCCGGCGGCCGACGGGCGGGGATGGAAGTAGGCGGCCCCGGTGAAGGGCTGCCCGATCAGGGCCGATCCGACGACCTCGCCCCCCCGGTGGACGAGCGAACCGTCGGCCTTGGCCGGGAAGGCCACCCGACCGATCATCCATACGACCACCGGGTACACCACCCCGGTGAGGGCAGTGAAGACGAGGGTGCACACGACGGCGGGGACGAGTTGGCGTCGCATCACTTGACTCCGAAGGTGGTGAGCAGGAGGTCGATGGCCTTGATGCCGACGAACGGGGCGGCGAGCCCGCCGAGTCCGTAGACCAGCAGGTTGCGGCTCAGCACCTCGGCGGCGGACGCGGCCCGGAACTTCACGCCGCGAAGGGCGAGCGGGATCAACGCCACGATGATGAGGGCATTGAAGATCACCGCGGCGAGGATGGCGGACCGGGCCGAGCCGAGGTGCATCACGTTGAGGGCGTCGAGCGGCGGGAAGACCGCCACGAACATCGCCGGGATGATGGCGAAGTACTTGGCCACGTCGTTGGCGATCGAGAAGGTGGTCAGCGAGCCGCGGGTGATCAGGAGCTGCTTCCCGATCTCGACGATCTCGATGAGCTTCGTCGGATCCGAGTCGAGGTCGACCATGTTCCCGGCTTCCTTGGCGGCCTGGGTGCCGGTGTTCATGGCCACGCCGACGTCCGCCTGGGCCAGAGCCGGGGCGTCGTTGGTGCCGTCGCCGGTCATGGCCACGAGGTTGCCGCCCGACTGCTCCCGCTTGATCAGCTCCATCTTGTCCTCGGGCTTCGCCTCGGCCAGGAAGTCGTCGACGCCGGCCTCGGCCGCGATGGCGGCGGCGGTGAGCGGGTTGTCGCCGGTGATCATCACCGTTCGAATGCCCATGGCCCGCATCTGGTCGAATCGCTCGCGCATCCCCGGCTTCACCACGTCCTTGAGCCGGACCACACCCAGGGCGCGGTCACCGTCGGCCACGACGAGGGGCGTCGCCCCTTCGCGGGACACCTCCTGGACCGTGTTGAGGACCTCGCCCGGCATCTGCGCGCCCAAGTCCTCCACCCAGGCCCGGATCGAGTCGGCCGCACCCTTGCGCACCTGCCGGCCACCGGGGAAGTCGAGCCCGCTCATGCGGGTCTGGGCCGTGAACGGGACGAGCTCGACATCGTCGATGCGCTCCGCGTCCAGACCGAAGCGGGTCTGGGCGAGGGCCACGATGGAGCGACCTTCGGGCGTCTCGTCGGCCAGCGACGTGAGCAGCGCCGCCTCGGCCAGCGCCCGCTCCTCGATGCCGTGGGCGGGGAGGAACTCCGTCGCCTGTCGGTTGCCGAAGGTGATGGTGCCGGTCTTGTCGAGGAGCAGGGTGGACACGTCGCCGGCGGCCTCGACGGCACGGCCGGACATCGCGAGCACGTTGCGTTGCACCAATCGGTCCATGCCGGCGATGCCGATGGCCGAGAGGAGCCCGCCGATGGTGGTCGGGATCAGGCAAACCAGCAGGGCAACGAGCACGACGACCCGCTGCTCGGCGCCCGAGTAGATGGCGAACGGCTGCAGGGTGACCACGGCGAGCAGGAAGATGATGGTCAGCCCGGCGAGGAGGATCGACAGCGCGATCTCGTTCGGGGTCTTCTGCCGGCTGGCGCCCTCGACGAGCGCGATCATGCGATCGAGGAAGCTCTCGCCCGGCGTGGTGGCGATCCGGACCACGATCTCGTCGGACAGGACCCGGGTCCCGCCGGTCACGGCGGAGCGGTCCCCGCCGCTCTCCCGTACCACGGGGGCGGACTCGCCGGTGATGGCGGACTCGTCGATGGTGGCGATGCCTTCGACGACGTCGCCGTCACCGGGGATGATCTCGCCGGCGGCCACCACGCAGAGATCGCCGATGGCGAGGTCCGTGGAGGCGCGCTCGACGATCTCGCCGCTGGGGAGGCGGACCCGGGCGATGGTCTCCTGACGCGTCTTGCGCAGCGACGCCGCTTGCGCCTTGCCGCGGCCCTCGGCCATCGCCTCCGCGAAGTTGGCGAAGAGGACGGTGAACCAGAGGAAGGCCGTGGTGAGACCAGTAAAGACGTTCTCACCGGCGGTGGCCGAGGCGACGTCGCGGAAGAACAGGATCGTCGTGAGGACGCTGCCGACCTCGACGACGAACATGACCGGGTTGCGGGCGAGGGTTCGTGGATCGAGCTTGACGAAGCTGTCCTTGATCGCCGGGCCGACGATGGTGGGGTCGAACAGCGAGCGGGAGCCCTTCCGCTTCCCGCGGTGGTCCGCGGGATCGGTCGGGTCGGTCGGGTCGGCGCGGTCGGGCAGGGCGGTGGCGGTCATCGGGCGAGCTGCTCCACGATCGGGCCGAGGGCGACGGCGGGGAAGAACGTCAGTCCGGCGACGATCAGCACCACACCGGTCACCAGGCCGGCGAAGACCGGGGTGCCGGTCGGGAAGGTGCCGGCGGTGACCGGCACCTTCGGCTTGCGCACCAGTGAGCCGGCGATGGCGAGGGACGGGATGATGAGGAGGAATCGTCCGATGAGCATGGCCACGCCCTGCGTCGCCGCCATCCAGGTGCCGCTGGCGGTCAGACCGGCGAACGCTGAACCGTTGTTGTTGCCGGCCGATGCATAGCCGTAGAGGACTTCGGTCAAGCCGTGGGAACCGGGGTTGAGGATGGCCTCGCTCTGCACCGATGGCAGGAGGATCGCCGCGGCAGCGAAGCCGAGCACAGCGACCGGCATGGCGATGATGTACATCACCACCAGCTTCATCTCGCTGGCCTGGATCTTCTTGCCGATGTACTCGGGTGTCCGGCCCACCATCAGCCCGGCGATGAACACCGCGAGCAAGGCGTTGACCAGCATGCCCATCATGCCGACCCCGAGGCCGCCCGGGCTGACCTCGCCCAGGGTCATGTGGAAGAGCGCGACGCCCCCGCCCGCCGGTGACATCGAGTCGTGGCTGCAGTTGACCGACCCGTTGCTGGTTCCGGTGGTGGCGGCGGCCCACTGTGCGCAGCTGGTGGGCCCGAACCGGACGTCCTTGCCTTCCATGCTGCCGCCGGACTGCGTGGCTGAGACGCTCTGGTCGACCCGCACCGGATCGAGCCGTGGGTTCCCGCCGTGCTCGGCCACGCTCGCGAACAGCGTCATCAGCAGCCACAGCCCGACCATCACGCCGAGCAGGACGGTGCCCTGCGCCCTGTCCTTGACCATCCGGCCGTAGGCGACGGGGAAGGCGAAGGCGATGGCGAGGATGGCCCACATCTCGGCGAGGTTGGTGATGCCGTTGGGGTTCTCGAACGGATGGGCCGAGTTGGCGTTGAAGAACCCACCCCCGTTGGACCCGAGCATCTTGATCGCCTCCTGCGATGCGACGGGACCACCGGGGATCTGCTGGGCCGCACCCTCGACGGTGCGGGCGACCGTCGCCCCGTTGAAGTTCTGGATCACGCCTTGGCTCACCAGCACGACGGCAAGGACGAGGCTCATCGGGAGCAGCACCCGGGTGATGGAGCGCGTGAGGTCGACCCAGAAGTTGCCGATCGTGGTGCGGCTCGATCGGGCGATCCCGCGGATGACGGCGGCGGCCACCGCCATGCCTGCGGCCGGCGAGATGAAGTTCTGCACCGTGAGGCCGAGGAGCTGGGTGACGTGGGCCATGGTGGTCTCACCGCTGTAGGCCTGCCAGTTGGTGTTGGTGGCGAAGCTCACCGCGGTGTTGAAGCTGACGTCCGGCGGGACGGCTTCCCTCGAGGTCGGGTTGAACGGGAGGGCGGACTGGAGCCGCAGCTGCAGGTAGAGCACCACGATGCCGACGGCACTCAGGGCGAGGAACGACCCGGCGTACCCGGTCCACCGCTGTTCGCGATCAGGGGCGACGCGCACCAGTCGGTACACGGCGCGCTCGATCGGAAGGAACAGGCGGTCGCCCGGCGCGGGCGACGGCCCGCCGACGTGGTCCGGGTCGCCGTAGACCCGGGCGAGGTAGCGGCCGAGCGGGGCGACGGCGAGGGCGAGCGCCAGCCCGAGCAGACCGAGTTGGAAGATGCCGGTGGGGGACACGTCAGA
>JAKOVR010000144.1 GCA_029782025.1 Actinomycetes bacterium
GTTCGCGAACGCGAACAATTCGCACCCACGGCCGTTGGGGCGCCGGCGCCACGACATCGGCGTAAACCTGGCAGGGTGGTGGTGCGTCGTTGGGGTGATGGATGCTCCAGAGCGAACGGTGCCGGTGGCGAGTCCCCGAGGGAGTCGGATGGTCGACGGCGATCAGGGTGAGGTGACGTCGGCGACCGGCATGGGGTTCGCCGAGGTGTACGCGGCCGAGTACGCACCGATGGTGCGCCTGGCCTTCTTCCTCGTCGGGTCGGTGGAGGTGGCCGAGGAGGTGGTGCAGGACGCCTTCGTCCGATTGCACCAACGCTGGGATGCCGTCGACCGGCCGGGGGCGTTCGTCCGCCGCTGCGTGGTCAACGGTTGTACCGACCGGCAACGCCGCCGACGACGGTGGGGCGAACGCCTCCCCGCCGTGGCAGCCCAGACCGACCCGGTCGTGGGTGCGCCGGGCGACGGGGTGGACGCACGGCTCGAACTGGTGGCGGCGCTCGGAGCGCTCCCGGTGCGGTGCCGCACCGCGGTGGTCCTGCGGTTCCTCGCCGACCTCAGCGAAGCGCAGACGGCGGAAGCCATGGGCGTTGCGCCCGGCACGGTGAAGGCTCTGGTCCACCGGGGACTCGAGCGCCTACGGACGGAGGTGGAGCGATGAACAACCGCGATGAACTGCTCGAGTCCCTGCCCCCGGACCTGGTCGGCACCGGGGCGTGGCTGGCCGCCCGCTTCGACGCTGCCGCGGCCACGATCACCCCCGTCCGGCCGCCACTGAGCACGATCACCGCTCGGCGGCCCGGGCCCGCCGAGCGGCACCGCTGGCTCGTCGCGGCGGCGGTCGCCGCCGCGGTCGTCGCGCTGGTGGTGCTGCGGCCCCGATCCGATGCCGATCGGGTCGACATCGGTCCGGCGGTCCCCGGATCCACCGGGTCCGTCGGATCGGCGCCGGCCACGGCGGCGACGCTGCCCGACGACCCCGAACCCGGGTGGACCGTCAACCCCTCGATCGCCGTGCGTCGCAACGCCTGGCAGGTCCGGGTGGAGTACGACCCTGCCCTGTGGTCCTTCTCTCGCTTCGTCGAGGGCCTCCTCCCTGACCCGAACGGGATGCCGGACCTCGCCAGCGAGGGGACCACGCCGGTCGTGGACGCCGTGTTCGAGGGTCCGGACGGCAAGGCGCAGGCCGAGGCGTGGGCTGACTCGATGCGGGGACAGCCCGGCATCCGCACCGTCGAGGTGCACTTCGCCCGGGGGATCACCCGGCCGCCGGGCACCGGCCACGACTGCTCGTCGACGACGACCGTCGTCGGGGCGCTCGGCTGCTGACCGGTCCCCACGGCCGCGCCGATCCCTCGTGGGTGCGCAATGCACCGCGTCGCGTGACATTGCGCACCCACAGAGATCACGCCGGGATGAGATGGGCGGGCGGCGTCGGGGCGGGTATCGTCCGGCGGCCATGGATCCCGTCCGTCAGCTCCGTCGCGTGTGCGTCTTCTGCGGGAGCAACTTCGGTGTGCGCCGGGAGTACCGGGAGGCGGCGGAGCAGGTGGCCAAGACCCTGGCCGCCGAGGGCATCGACCTGGTCTACGGCGGGGCCAGCGTGGGGCTCATGGCCGTGGTGGCCGACGCCGCCCTCGACGCCGGCGGGCGCGTGCTCGGGGTGATCGACCGGCAGCTCGCCACCAAGGAGATCGCCCACGAAGGCCTCACCGAGCTGCACATCACCGAGTCGCTGTCGGACCGCAAGCTGTTGATGGCCGAGCTGAGCGACGCCTTCCTGGTGCTCCCCGGTGGCTACGGCACGCTCGACGAGCTGTTCGAGATGCTGGTGTGGAGCCAGCTCCACCTCCACGACAAGCCGATCGGCCTCCTCGACGTCGCCGGCTACTGGGAGCACCTGTTGCGGTTCCTCGACCACGCCACCAACGAGCGGCTGGTGTCGCGCCCCTACCGCGACTACGTGCTGGTCGACGACGACGTCGCGTCGCTCCTCGGCAAGATGCGGGTCTTCATCCCCGCGCCCGGCGAGAAGTGGCTCGACCGCTGAGGT